>NZ_VCQV01000069.1 GCF_007845645.1 Leekyejoonella antrihumi | reverse complement strand
ACCGCGGCGACCCCGTCATCCAACTCGCCCCACCACTGATCATCGGACAACCCGAGTTCGACGAGATCGAACAAAAACTACGCAGCGTCCTCACGCAGGCCTGGTCCCGGCTCTAGCACCAGCAACATGAGTTGCGTCTGCTTGGCCGAGATGGCGTCCTTGCCGACGCGGCCTCGACCCGGCGGCCGGCCCACAACAGTCGACGCGCCGGGGCCTGCGCCGAACCCCGACCCCCGCCCGGTCAGCCGCGACGGCTCCGCACCGGCCGGGACCGTGTCACACCCCTGTACGAGCACGAAACCGAAACCCACCAACCGCCTCGAAAGGATCATGATGATGAGTGTGTACGCGGTGACGGATCCGGCCACCGGCCAGGTCATCAAGGAGTACCCGACCGCCACCGACGCCGAGGTCCAGGCGGTGATCGCGTCGGCGGCCGCAGCGAGCACGGGTTGGGCCCGGTCCACGAGCGTGGCCGACAGGGCGGCGCTGATCCGTCGCGTCGCCGACCTGCACACCGAGCGCAAGGAGGCACTCGCCGCGATTATCGTCCGGGAGATGGGCAAGCCCCTGCCCGACGCGATCGGGGAGGTCGAGTTCTCCGCCGCGATCTACGGCTACTACGCCGACAACGCGGAGAAGCTACTCGCCGACCAACCGATCGCGCTGCTCGACGGTGACGGCACCGCGCTGATCCGCCGCTCCCCGTTCGGGGTACTGCTGGGGATCATGCCGTGGAACTTCCCCTACTACCAGGTCGCCCGCTTCGCTGGACCGAACCTGTGCATTGGCAACACCATCATCCTCAAACACGCGCCCCAGTGCCCCGAGTCCGCGGCCGCGATCCAGCAGGTTTACCACGACGCCGGATTCCCCGACGGTGCGTACACGAACGTCTACGCCACCAACGACCAGGCCGCGACCATCATCGCCGACCCCCACGTCGCTGGGGTGTCCCTGACGGGCTCCGAACGCGCCGGGGCGGCCGTCGCTGAGGTCGCCGGACGCAACCTGAAGAAGGTCGTACTGGAGATGGGCGGCTCCGACCCGTTCATCCTGCTCTCGACCGACGATCTCGACAAGGTGGTCGACCAGGCGTTGGCCGCCCGGATGGACAACACCGGCCAGTCCTGCAACGCCGCAAAACGCTTCATCGTGGCCGAGAGCCTCTACAAGCCATTCCTGGAGAGGTTCACCGCCAAGGTCCTCGCCCACAACGACGGCATCTCCCCCCTGTCCTCGACCGCCGCGGCCGACCGACTCCAGGACCAGATCGACGCCGCCGTCGAGCAGGGCGCCCACCTGGAAACCTCCGGGACCCGCCACGACGCCCACTTCCCCACCGGCGTGCTCACCGACGTCACGCCCGACAACGACGCCTACCACCAGGAGCTGTTCGGGCCTGTGGCCACCGTGTACAAGGTCGCCGACGAGGCCGAAGCCGTCCGCGTCGCCAACGACACCCCCTATGGCCTCGGCTCCTACCTGTTCACCACCGACCCCGACCAGGCCGCCCGCGTCGCCGACCAGATCGAAGCCGGCATGGTCTTCGTCAACGGCGTCCTCGCCGACGGCGCCGAACTTCCCTTCGGCGGCGTCAAACGCTCCGGCTTCGGCCGCGAAATGGGCACCCTCGGTATCGACGAATTCGTCAACAAAAAACTCATCCGCACCGTCAGCTAAACCTGGACTCACGGATTGCCTCTTGACGACTGTCCTGGACGGGGCACACGGCCGGGTTCGTGTCGTGTTGGGAATGGTGGCGTCCTCGCGGGCCACGTCAGCGCCGGCACTCGTTTTGGGCATGCCGTCGACGCCGTACTTTTCGATGTTGCCGAGCTATAGGAGATCTCCATGAGCACGATCAGCACACCTGGTGCCGCCACGGCGTCTGGGGTGCGAAACGGCGAGGTGTCGTACTGGTACTCCAGCATCGGACTGCCGAGCTATCGGGGCGCGCTGCCGGGAGACCGGGACGCGGACGTGTGCATCGTCGGTGCCGGGTTCACGGGTTTGTGGACGGCGTATTACCTGCTGCATCAGCAGCCGGACCTGCGGGTCGTGCTGCTGGAGAAGGAATTCGCTGGATTTGGTGCGTCCGGGCGCAACGGTGGCTGGTTGTCCGCGGAGCTGGCGGGATCGCGGGAGCGGTATGCCGCCACCCACGGGCATCAGGCGGTCGTCGAGCTGCTGCGGTTGATGCGTTCGGCAATCGACGAGGTCACCCGTGTAGCAACCGTCGAGGGGATCGACGCCGACATCGTCAAGGACGGTGTGCTGCACGTCGCGCGCAACCGGGCGCAGCAGAACCGGTTGCGCCACGAGATCGACTATGAGCGAGGTTGGGGCGCCGCGCCGGAGGACCTGAGATACCTGGAGGCTGCGGAGATCCGCGACCGGATCGCTGTCGCCGGCGCACGGGCCGGCCTGTTCGTCCCGCACTGCGCGCGGGTGCAACCGGCAAAACTGGTCCGGGGCCTGGCGGCGGCGGTTGAACGGGCCGGCGGGAAGATCTTCGAGCAGACCACCGTGAGCGAGATCCGGCCGGGGTCGGCACTTACCGACCGGGGCACCGTGTCGGCGCCCATCGTACTGCGGTGCCTGGAGGGCTTTACCGCGAGCATCAGGGGTGCACGCCGTGCCTGGCTGCCGATGAATTCCTCCATGGTGGTGACCGAGCCACTCTCGGACTCGGTCAGGTCCCAGATCGGGTGGCAGGGTGCTGAGCTACTGGGCGACTTCGCGCACGCCTACATGTACGCGCAGCGCACCGCCGACAACCGGATCGCCTTGGGTGGGCGAGGCATCCCCTACCGCTTCGGTTCACGCACCGACCAGCGCGGCCATACCCAACCGCGGACCATCGAAACACTGACTAGCCTGCTACATCACCTGCTCCCCGCCACCGCCGAAGTGAACATTGCGCAGGCCTGGTGTGGTGTTTTGGGTGTGCCCCGCGACTGGTGCGCGACGGTCAGCTTTGACCGGCCCACCGGCCTGGGTACCGCCGGTGGGTATGTGGGCAGCGGCCTGACGACGACCAATCTGGCCGGGCGTACCCTGGCCGACCTCGCCTTGCGGCGGGACAGCCCATTGGTGGAGCTGCCATGGGTCGGACGCCGGGTGCGGCCATGGGAACCCGAACCCTTGCGGTGGGCCGGCGTGCACGCCATGTACGCCCTGTACCGGGCCGCCGACCGCCGTGAAGACCACCGCGACCTGGATCACACCAGCAACCTGGCCCGCCTCGCCGACAAGATCACCGGGCGCTGACGAGTTCTGGCCAGAGCGGAGCGAGAACGGCCGATCGTTACCAGAAGCCGGTGGATCGGTGTGCTGCGCGGCACGCCGGCCCTCGCTCAGGCCTGACGCCACCGCCCGGCGCGGGCCGGTGGCCGCGTACCCGGCCCCTGCGGGCCGGCGGAACCTATCGCTCGGGCGACCGAGCCTGCCGGCTCTGGCTCACACCCCCGTGTCATCTCCTACCGTCGTCTCGTCCACCCCTGACCCGAATGCGCCGCACACGATCACCCGGAGCCGGGGGCAACACCGCTGTCACCCGCCACCCGGATAGCGCCGATACCGACATCACGGACTCTGCCGTCAACGGGCGGAAGCGAGCTCCCCTCGAGCGTCCCGGCCGCTTGTACGGCATCCGTGCGTTACGTGGCCGTTGCGAGCAAGGCTCCGCCGGGGGCCGTAGCTAGCGGCCGGTATCTGCCGACGCTGCCGGCCAAAGGGGAAAGTGGCACGCGGCCCGGTGGCCCTCGCCAAAGGAGCGCAGTGCCGGCTTCTCCACGGCGCAGCGTTCTTGGGCAAGGGGGCAGCGGGTTCGAAAGGGGCACCCCGAGGGTGGGTTCATCGGCGATGGCAGTTCACCATGCATTACCGAGTCGTCCGCCTTGACCCAGGGCTCTGGACATGGGTCCAGGCTAGGGATCGATGCGAGGAGCGCCTCGGTGTACGGGTGGTGGGGCCGATCGAACAGCTCATGCGTTTGTGCGGTCTCCACGACGCGCCGGCGTTCATGACCGCGACCCGGTCCGCACGGCCTGCGATGACGCCCATGTCATGGGTGATCAGGATCATGGTCATCCCGAGACTCTCCTTGAGGGAGTCCAACAGGGCGAGGATCTGCGCCTGAATAGTGACATCCAATGCGGTCGTCGGCTCGTCCGCGATGAGCAGCTTGGGGTCGCAGGCCAATGCCATCGCGATCATGACCCGCTGCCGTAGGCCCCGGAGAGCTCGTGAGGGAACGCATCGACTCGCTCGCTCGGTCGTGGTACGCCGACCAGGTCAAGCACCTCCATGGCCCGCTGGAGGGCCTGCCGCTTACTGACCGGCTGGTGTAGGCGGATCGCCTCGACCAGCTGCCGGCCAATGGTGGCAGTCGGGTTCAGCGAGGTCATCGGGTCCTGGAAGACCATCCCGATCTCGTTGCCACGCACGTGCCGCAGCTCGGGCTCACCCAGCGGCACCATGTCCTGCCCGTCGAGCACGATCCGCCCGGACGTGATGTGCCCACCGGGCGGAAGCAGCCGCATGATCGAACTACCGGTCATCGTCTTACCGCACCCGGACTCGCCAACCACACCGAGCGTCTCGCCGCGACCTACCTCGAAATTCACGCCGTCGACGGCCCTGATCGTCCCGCTTCGCAACCGGGATCTCGGTGTGCAGATCCTCCACGCGCAGCATGGCACCCGTATCACCGCGCGGCGCCGTCCTGGACACGTCGTCTGCCATCGCCATTCCTTGCCTGTGCGGCACGTCGCCTCGCCGCGGCCGAATCAGTCGGATCTCCACAGCATTCCGCAGTTATGCCCTCTGCCGGCCCGCTGGTCTTGTCGTGCGCCGGTCGTAAGTGCGCCAGCCAGGACCCGCCGGGAAGGTCCTGCACGCGATGGGGCTTCGGCCCGAACTCATCCGTGCGAACCCGCCACGCCAGATCCGCCCCGGTAGCAACCACCTTGCGCCACAACGCATACGAGAAGAACCGCCGGTCGGCCAGCACCAGCATCCCCGGCTCCAGCGCCGGTAGCAGCCGCTCGGTCAACACCGCCTCCGAGTCGCTGCACGACCCGACGCGCGCGGCAGCAGCGCATGCGTGCCACACTCAGCCCACCGCGACGATCCGCGCCTGCGGAAACGCCGACTTCTCACCCTTGCTCACCACGGGCCGGCTAAAGAACGCGTCATTGACCGGCGTATCCGCAACATCCAGACACGTCCCGTCGATCGCGACTGACTCGTCCTTGGTTTGATTGAGGGAAAGCCAGTTTTCCTGGAAGGAACCCATCGATCATGGCGAATGTGAAGTACCCGCAGGAGTTGCGGGAGCGCGCGACGAGGCTGGCCGTGGAGGCCCGCCGCGACCCGGAGACTCGCACTGGTGCGATCGCGAGGATCTCTGACCAGCTGGGCGTGCACAAGGAAGCACTGCGTAACTGGGTCCGTCAGGCCGAGAAGGCGGGCCTGCCCGTCGAGCGTGAGGACACCGAGGAGCGGATCCGGTCGCTGGAGAAGCAGAACCGGGAACTGCGTCGCAGCAACGAGATCCTGAAGTCCGCGGCGGCTTTCTTCGCGGCGGAGTTCGACCGCCCATCCAGGTAGTCGTCGCGTTCATCGACGAGTACCGCCACCGCTGGGGAGTCGAACCGATCTGCCGTGTCCTGTCCGACGAGCTCGACGTGAAGATCGCCCCCGGCACGTACTACGCCCACAAGAAGCGTCCACCCTCGCCGCGCGCCCGGCGCGACGCGTACCTGAAGGAGGAGATCATGCGTATCCACGCGCACAAGCGGATGCGGGTCTACGGGATCCGCAAGATTCACCGGCAGCTGGGCCGTGACGGCATCGAGGTGGCCCGGTGCACCGTCGAGCGGCTCTGTAAAGAGCTCGGGATCCGCGGTACCGTGCGCGGCAGGTTCCCGCGCACCACGCGCCCGGCACCGGAGACTGGCCGGCCGAAGGATCTGGTCGATCGGCAGTTCGTCGCGGACGCCCCAAATACGCTCTGGGTGGCCGATATTACCTACGTGCGAACCGAGGCCGGGTGGGTGTATGTCGCGTTCGTGCTGGATGTGTTCTCCCGCAAGATCGTCGGCTGGCAGGCCTCCACCCGCATGTACACCGACCTCGCGCTGGACGCGCTGAAGATGGGCTTGTACGCTCGTCAGCGTGACGGGCAGGATGTGAAAGGCCTTGTGCACCATAGTGATCGGGGCGTGCAGTATCGCGCGCTGCGGTACGCGAGCCGGCTCGAGGAAGCCGAGGCTGTGGCCTCCGTCGGGTCTCGCGGGGACTCCTACGACAATGGCCGAGGCGCTGAACTCGCTGTACAAGGCCGAACTGATCCACCTGGACGGGCCCTGGGACGGCATCGACGACGTCGAGGTCGCCACCGCCGACTGGGTCGCCTGGTTCAACAACGAACGACTCCACTCCATGCTCAACTATCAACCTCCGATCGAGGTCGAAGACGCCTACTGGGCCCAGCAGCAAACCACCGATACCGCAGCATAGAAATTCAACACACGCAGACCCTCAACAAAATCCGGGACTTGACACGACCATCCCCCGGCCGGCCAGCCACACCCCGGGCGTGTCCGGGCCACCCAAGGGCGCCGCGACCCGCTCGAACAACGCACGCAGGGCTGTCGCCACACGCCGATTCGGACGTGGTGGCCCGGATGAGGACCATAACCGAGCCGGCCGGGCCTCCTTCTGCTCTGGGCACGTCGCCATGCGTCGATGTCGGCAAGACGCATAAGAGGCTACGCGTCTCACTGGGTACGCGTCGTGGATGACATCAGGGCGGGCGTTGCGATCGCGCAAGGTCGCCAAACACGAAGGACCTTGACCATGGTGATCGCAGCAGTGCCGGTTGGTCAGTGTCGTCATTTTCAGTCACCTGCAGGTCTTGACACCGCCGCTGCCAAGTGACCGAATACCGTATACAACTTAGGAGAGTGCGATGGACGCTACCGCAAGAGGGCCAGAGCCTGTACCCCCAACGTCGGCACCGCGAAGGCCCGTTGACAGGTCCGACAGGCTGAGCTCGAATCTGTTAGGCCCAATGGCAGTGGCGGCAATGACGATGGCCAATATGGCTCCGGCCATGAGTTTCATCTTCGGGTTTGCCATCATCGCATCAGCATCGGGTCTAGCGTCGCCACTAACCGTTCTTGTTGCTGGTGTCGCGTGCCTGTTTCTTGTGAACACAATGTCTCAATTTTCAATGTTCAGGCCCTCAACAGGATCGTTTGTTTCATTCATTGGTGCTGGCTTGGGCAGAACAGTGGGCACAGTGTTCGCACTCGTCCTAGCACTCGGATACATCGTTCTTGGAAGTAGCGTTATTGGGCTTTCAGGCGGTTGGGCAGAGAGTGCGATTAAGCACTACACCGGCGTTACGATACCCTGGCAGGTCATCGGCTTGGTCACTATAGCCGTCGTAGCGCTACTCGTCGTACGTGGCGTTCAAATTTCTGTAAAATGGAGCGCTCGTTTCTACGCACTGGAACTCACGACGTTGCTTCTTGTTTCGACTTGGTTGCTGATCTCGCATCACCATTCGATTTCGTGGGACCTATTATCTCCCGCACACTGGAAAGACGGCTTCTCCGGATTTGCTCTCGGCTTCCCATTGGCGATCTTCTTGTTCATCGGCTGGGAAGACTCTGCGGCGATGGCCGAGGAGAGCCACAACCCGCGCAAGAACGTTGGCCGAGCTATGTTGTTCGCCACCGTTCTGCTGACAGTCGTTTATACCTACCTTTCCTTCTCAACCGTGGTTGGATTCAACAAGAACTCAACCGCACTGGCAGCTCAAGCAGTACCCTTTCTGAGTGCTGCGCAAGGCGAGGGTGCGGTCTTGGTCTTCTTGGTCTACCTTGCTGGACTGACCTCCATATTCGCATGCCTTATCGGAGCGGCCAACGCACAGGCGCGGATAATATTCAACTCGGGACGTGAAGGTATGCTCTTTAGTTACCTGGGTCGCGTTCATGACCGATTTCGCACACCATATCTATCCCTACTCACATACCTAGGCGTGGGTTTTGTTCTTCTCATAGCTTGGGGATGGGGAGGCGGAATGGATACTGTCACCTACTTCGGAGAGGCCGGAACTCTTGGCACAATATTGGTGATGCTGACATACTTCTGTGTGAACATTGCTCTTCCGGTATACGTTCTGCGGGAGCGCCGGTCAGAATTCAATATTGTGCGTCACGGCATTCTTCCGTTGATCGGCGCGGCGATTGTCATCGTCCCACTCTATACATTGACCGAACCAGGGCAGCCTGCTCCGTACAACTACTTCCCGTACATCGCTCTGGGCATTGTCGTCCTCGCCCTGGGGTACGCGATCATTCGCGTCCGCAACAGCCTCGTGCTCCGGGAGAAGTTCGGAGCGTTCATTGCGGATGACCACGAACTCGTCGGCGAGCTCGAGGGGTAGTTCGTGAGCCATCAAACGGCAACTCGGGTGGTCGGAGGGCGTTTCACCCTCCGACCACCCGAGTCCCGTTTGGTGGCTTGTATGAGTTGGAGTCAAAGAGATTTGGTGGGCTCGGGGTCGGCTCCTGGTCGATCTCGAATCCGGTTCAGGGAGATGGTGGCAGGTGCGGTGGCCGGCGGCGCGGGTGCCCGCCTGGTAGGCGCCGGATCACGTACCAGCGTGGGTCTGCCGTCTGTGTCGGCTACTGAGGTAGTCGGCCGGCGCAGTCCGGGAGGGCCTCCAGACCGATTCTGAGCGACGTCATCGATGCCTCATCGACGCAGACGCCGGCCAGCGAGTCGACGTACCTGCTGTTGAACGTCAGGTCGGCTGGCAGGTCCTCACCGACTGGGTCCCCACGCATCCCGCGGGGTCGCGGCCGTGTGCCGGGCGGGTCGGCGACCTATGCCCAAGGCGTGCGAACGCCCTCCCGTCAGCAGTGCGGGTTGCCGATCGGTGGCACCTGTCGCACGGCCCGACCGAGGCCACCCTGAAAGGGGTCGCCGCGCATTCGACCTGTTGGGCCGGCGCCA
>NZ_VCQV01000068.1 GCF_007845645.1 Leekyejoonella antrihumi | reverse complement strand
GAACCGCCCACCCGACGCGCCAGTCGGGCCACCAGCATGCGCTGGCCGACAAAACCACCCGCACACGGCCCCAACGGCACTCACAAGCAGTTACTGGCCGCCACATGAAAGAGGGAGGCTAGGGTCGGCGTTGCTTACCGAACACGAACTGGGAGGTGCGTGGATGCCGATCTGTGCGCCCGTATGGCACGATGCGACGGCGGATGCCACAAGCGGGTTCCGTTTCGACCGTGACAGTGCCGGATTCACGCCTGATCATCCCTGCCTGTCAATGCTCACCGACGGCCGATGTTCCCGCCGCTGCCGCTTTCCCGCACACGGGTGGTACCCCAGTCGGGACATAACTGGCGGCTGTGCAAGGGCTGGAGTTACGCCCTGCTGACCCCCGCGTGCGGTTGGGCGCGTTGACCAGCATCCATAAGGACGACGTGTGGGTGGTCGACTCTGCTCCGAATGCCGACGAACCGCCCGCGTGAGATCTCAGACTCTACGGTCTGGCTGAACGTGCGCAGCACGGGTACTGCGTCGTACTCCGACTCTTCAAGCCCCTGACGCAGATCATCGATTTGTCAACGTGGACTGATGTATCGCGGGGCCTGTCCAACTGCCCAGTGTGCCGTCAGGATGGAAGGTCATCCGGCATTACGCGGCATCCGTAACAACGGGACCGGACTCTGCAGGATTGAGCAACTGCCATCGACGTTGAGGCGAGTACGTTTGCCGGGAACTCAGGCGCGCATATGGGTGGCGTTCCCTGGTGTCCCCGCCCATCGCGGGCGGAATCAGCGATTGGAGCGCCATATGGAAAATCCACGAAATGACACAACTGCCAGCACAGGTCAAAGCGGCGGGCTCCGTGCAGGTGCCATGGGGTTACCCGGCCTGATCGCGGTAGCAGTCGGCGGTGTTGCACCTGAATATTCGATCCTTTTGGTTGGGTCTGTCGTAGGCGGCATCGCTGGCGGCGCCACTCCAGCAGCCTTTCTCATTGCATCTATTGGGATGCTCGCGTTCGGAGTGGTCATGGCGAGCCTTTCCCGCCACGTGGCCGCAGCCGGAGGCCTCTATAGCTTTGCGACGAAGGGCCTCGGTAGAGACGTTGGCTATCTCACCGGATGGCTTTACCTTGGCATCGGCATCATTATCACGCCGGCCACGTTCATCTCGACCGCGTTTCTGATCCAGAATTTCTTCGCAGCGGTTCTACCACACAGCTCTTGGCTCTCATCTACGTGGGTGTGGTGGGCGTTCATTTTGACTGCATTGGTGCTAGCGGCCGTGCACTTCGGAGTGCGTGTCTCAGTCGTTCTGCTGCTGAGTCTCACGGCTATCGGTGTCGTCTCGATTGTGTTGATGGATTTCTTCATCCTATTTCAAGGCGGGAAGAGTGGTATCGCTTGGAGTGCTCTCAACCCTTTCGACTTGCACGGCGCGTCGGTTGAGTCGTTGCTCCTCGGCGTGGGTCTGGCTGTCACGTGTATGGCTGGATCAGAGGGTGGTGTCTTCATGGCCGAGGAGGTGCGAAACCCGCGTAAAACTGTTCCCAAGGGCGTTATGGGCACTATGGGTTTAGTGGTCGTGTTCTACCTCTTAACTTCGCTGGCTATCACCACCGGTCTCGGTGTACATGGGACGAGTCACTGGGGTCTTCTCGGCGCTGGCGTCGTCCAAACGTTGGCCAACCAGTATATGGTTTCATGGTTTGGGTCGTTCCTAATTCTCGTTGTCGCGCTGGCCGGGATCACGGGCTGCTTGGGGTTTACCAACTATATGTCGCGGCTGATTTTCGAATGGGGCCGGGACCGGCATCTGCCAGTAGTATTCGCCCGCACTCATGCACGGTTTGATACCCCAACTCTCGCGATTGTCGTCCTTGGGATAATTGGCGGTGTCGGGTATATTATCAGCGTTTTATGGAAGGGTGGATCGGCTGCTGGTGGTCTGGCCGCATTCAGCTGGATGTACGAGGTGGACGCTGTCATCCTCGCCCTCGTCTACCCCATCGTTGCTATTGCTGGAGCGGCCGTCGGATATCGGACAAAGGCATCACCCTGGGTTACTTATGTAGCTCCGACACTGGTAGTCATTTTGATTGGGATATCTATCAAGGCCCAGTTCTTCCCTTTCCCGGCCAGTCCGCTGAATGTGGCCGTATACGCAGCGCTCGGTTGGCTCGTATGTGGTGGCGTCCTGCGATTCTTCACGAGAGGACGAACATCGTCATCCGAAGCATTCGGCGAGGAAATCGCCGCGTTCGAAGATGCTGGCGGACCGGGTGAATCACGGCTTCCGGGCTGATGATGGCTCCCGCAACCGAGATTTTGCCTACAACAGTTCACTTTTGACTCGGTCGCCCATTACTTATTCAATCGACGCGGACGGGGACATGCTAGCGTGCGGGACATCCTGAACGAGCCGAACGCGTGGTGGAAGAGTGGCAACTCGACCGCGGTGGCAACGGGCGTCGACACCGCGTCGAGCGAGAGCGGACCGAGCTCACCATTGATAACTAGCTCTCATGAAAGTTGGAAATCTGCTGCTATCGCGTCAGATTCCCACCCGCTAGGGTCAGACTCAGAAAGAGGTATTACGAGTGCACAGTCAGCAGGCTCGCCCAGGCGCCGCTCTGAGTTTTTGGCACGAGGACGCAGAACTCAACTGGGCTCCTCAACGGCCCCTTGAAGGTGACTTGGAAGTCGACATCGCGATCGTGGGTGGTGGATACACTGGCTTATGGACAGCGTATTACCTGGCAAAAGCTGATCCGACACTGCGCATTGCAGTACTCGAAAAGAATTTTGTCGGATTTGGCGCATCCGGACGCAATGGCGGGTGGTGCTCGGCCATCTTTCCGGCGACCCTGCGGAAGGTTGCCGCCACCAGTTCTCGTTCGGAAGCCATCCGAATGCAGCAGGCGATGTTTGACACTGTCGAGGAGATTCGGCACGTGGTCGATGCGGAGAAGATTGATTGTGATTTCCAGCGCGGGGGATACGTGTCCGTCGCACGTAACAACGCCCAGTGGGCCAGAAGTCGACAGGAAGTTGAAAATTGGCGCGAATGGGGATTCGGCGAGGAGCACATGAGGCTCTTGAACGCCGACGAGGCTACCAAAAGGCTAGCAGCATCGCACGTCCATGGTGGAACATTCACTCCCCACTGCGCCGCCGTGCAACCGGCCAAGCTGGTCCATGGGCTCGCCAACGCGGTACGTGCCCTCGGCGTGAAGATCTTCGAGTCCACCGAGGTCCGCGAACTGCGGAGCCGCAGTCTGTCCACGGCCCACGGCACCGTGCGAGCAGACGTCGTTGTCCGCGCGACCGAGGGGTATACCGCGCAAATTAGGACTGCGCACCGCGCAATCGTCCCGATGTACTCGCTGATGATCGCGACTGCCCCTCTACCGGAGAGAATCTGGCAGGAGATCGGGCTGCGGGATCGCGAGACGTTCAGCGACAAACGTCACCTACGCATCTACGGTCAGCGAACCCGTGAGGGTCGACTCGCCTTCGGCGGGCGCGGCGCCCCATATCATTTTGGCTCCCGAGTCAAGCCGGATTTTGATGATGACAAACGAGTCCACGCCATGCTCCGCAGCATCCTGTTGGATCTATTCCCGATGATCAAGGGCGTGCCATTCACTCACGCATGGGGCGGGAATCTCGGTATCCCGCGCGACTGGTACCCGTCGGTGAGTTACGACCCTAGGTCCGGGATGGCTCACGCTGGTGGCTACATCGGCGACGGCGTCGCCACTACGAACCTTGCTGGCCGGACCCTCGCCGCAGAGATCGTGAACCTGGATACCGACATCCGTACGCTGCCATGGGTCAACCGCACCTCACCTCAGTGGGAACCGGAGCCGTTGCGTTGGGTCGGTGTCAATGCTGGCACCGCCGCGTTCAACATTGCAGACCGAAGTGAGGCTCGCTTCGGGAAGCCATCGCGACTGGCTTCGGGACTCTGGCGGGCTCTGGGTCACTAATTCTCCGTCCACCGCTGGATTGATGTAACCCGCCCGTCGAAGGGCGCGGATATCCGTGTGTTCTGGGAAAGTTGAACGGCCACGGGACATATTGGCTGACAGCGAAGACGATCTTCCAGATGCTAGCTGAAGACACGGGGTCGACGCGTCTTCTGACCTCGTGGATGAGCCCTTGCCCGCGCCGGCCGGCAACGGCGCCGGCGCGCGACGGCACCAAGGCGCAGGGGTGACTGCTGGTCGGGGCCTTGCTTTTCGGTATATCCGGGCCGTCCGGGATGCCAGGATGGCGTTCCAGACACCAATGGTGCGGCCAGCGTGATCGGCGCAAGGCTCGCGTGAATGCGCATGAGCGTTGATCGACCCATCGGTTGTCAGATTCCGCACAACGCCTGCACAAACTTTCCGGAAGTGGTCGTGCCTCGTCTCAAACGTGTCACCTAGCATATGAGCCGCATCACATAGTTACTTAAACGGGAGCGTCAATGCTTGGCGGGGCAGTTTTAGCTGTCCGTAAGCATCCATGGTCCAGTCAGGAGTCGTACACCTGCCGCGGGCTGCGGCCAGACTCGCTCCGCTTGTCAGTGCAAGCACGATCTTCAGAATGCCACTCACTGCGACCTAACTAAATGCAGCGCTGTATGCGCGTCCGGTATCTGAGGTGCAGCCTCCTTCACAGTGAGAGCACCCGTACGGGTATTCGAGCGCTCTCACAGTCACCAGGTTTTGTATTAGCTCAGCCAAAGTAGAGGAGCGGAGATCACATGGAAAACGCAGAGAACGACGCGGAACTTATTAAGGGTAAATTGCACTGGTCGTCTGGTTTTGCGCTCACGCTCGGTATTATAACTACGGGGATATTTACCTCGATTGGATACACTATCGGTGCAGTCGGCGTATGGGGCATGCTGCTTATTTGGGCCGGTGCGGCCGTGATTGGACTACTTCAAGTCGCATTGTACTCGGAGATGGCTTTGATGTTTCCGGATAAGACTGGCGGGATCGGAATGTATGCCCACGAGGCATGGCGCAAGTATTTTTCACCGATCGGGCCGCTCTGTGTATACGGATATTGGATGGCATGGTCTCTGGCCTTAGCCGCGATTGGCCTGACCCTGGGCGAACTTGTAAAGGCACAGTGGTTCGCAAGCAGCGGAACATTCTTCACTATTGGGAGTGTCCATGTTGGCGTCCAACATTTCGTGGCCGCCGCAGCCATTATATTGGTATGGCTCGTAAATGTCATCGGTATTAAGCTTACGGTCCGACTGATGTGGCTGCTTAACGCGGGAGCAGTCGTCGCACTGGTGCTATTTATTGTCGCGCCGATTTTCTCAGGTCAATGGAGCGCTTCTAGCTTCACGTTCCACTTCGACGGGCCGTGGGATGGCCTTAAGTTGGCAATCGGCTTGATCTACGTCGCGGGCTGGAGCGTCTATGGCACTGAGATCGTCGCGACGTTCTCCCCAGAGTTTCGTGATACAAAGCGGGATGTTCCAAAGGCTGCTATGTCGAGTGGAATATTTATGCTGCTCGCGTTTTCGCTCGCTCCGATAGGTGCTGCCGGGACGGTGGGGGAGGCTGCTGTGACGGACAATCCGGTGGGATACGCGGTCGACGCCTTCGAAAAAATTGTCGGTCCCGCTTCTGGTTTGATCACGGCTTTCATTTGCGCATCAATGTTTGCCTCTATGGCGGCATCAACCGGTGATGCCGGTCGGGCCCTATACGGCCTGGCGCGGGAGGGGATGACACTTAAGCAACTCGACCACTTGAGCAAACGGAACGGGATGCCAGTCCGGCAGATGACGATCGATCTCGTAATCAACCTGGCGATGGTGTTCTTCCTCGGGTCCACAATCGCTGTCCTGTTTGCCAGCAACTTCGGATATCTCCTCTGCACGACCTTTGCCGTGGGCGGGTATATCCTACTTCGAAAGGATCGGCCAGAATGGCCAAGGCCTCTTAAGCTGCCAAGGTTTTGGGTTGGCATCGCTGTCATCATTTTCGTCATAGACGCAATCGTTACTATCGTTGGCTTCCTTAATCCGCATATTGCAGGATACGGCAACAGCGATTCTATTGTGATTGCGCTGGTACTTCTCTCATTCGGGCCGATCACGTTCGTAATCCGGAAAAAATTGCAGGATCGGCAGAAGCTCAGGTTTCGCGATGAAGGTCCTGTTGTGCCTGACGTGGCTGACAAGGCTGAGGTGGCTGATCCTGTCTGACGCGACCGATCCTGGCTCGATCGGCCGGTGTTGAGCACGGGTGAAGTCGAGGAACCGGGCAGGCTCGAGCCGCCCGGTTCCTCGAGGCAGGTTGCCCAATACGGCGTCGTCTCGATCCATCAACGTCTACGGGCCTCGACATGCGGTTTGCCGGCGTGGATCACGCGAGAGCTAGCCGAGATGACAATAAGAACCACCTCGACACTGTTCTTGCCGCACGGGCGGCGGTGTGCCGCGCCCGCGCTGTGTGCGGCACCAGGGAAATTGATGCGGTGCGATCCGGTGGAAACCGATCGCACAGATCAGCGAGGCGGACCGCCAGCACTGACTCGACTGTGTCGACGGTCCCAAGATCAGACTGGTCGCATAAGAGATTCCGTGACATCGCAGGCAGTCTTCTGCAAGTCCAGGTCGCAAATTCACCGTTTCAGGAGGGCGCGATGTGGAGTGCCGCTGTGACAATGGCAGCACAGACCACGACTTGGAGAGGTAGCGTAACTGTGTCATCCGTCAAACTGTCAGTCATTTACTACTCGGCAACAGGGACCGTTCACGAGATGGCCCAACGCCTTGCGACCGGAG
Source organism: Leekyejoonella antrihumi (assembly GCF_007845645.1). Classification (GTDB taxonomy): domain Bacteria; phylum Actinomycetota; class Actinomycetes; order Actinomycetales; family Dermatophilaceae; genus Leekyejoonella; species Leekyejoonella antrihumi. The sequence goes on along the minus strand of NZ_VCQV01000068.1, from coordinate 2,403 downwards.
CCCAGGTTGCTGGGGCCGACGTGCGACTCCGCCGGGTAGCTGAACTAGCGCCCGCCGAGGCCATCGAATCCAACCCTGCGTGGTCCGCTCATCTGGAGGCCACGCGGGACGTGCCGACCGCCACGCCCGAGGATGTGACGTGGGCGGACGGGGTACTGCTCGGCTCACCGACCCGGTTCGGCAACGTCGCGAGCCAACTCAAGCAGTTCCTCGACACGCTCGGCCCCGCCTGGTCCCGAAACGAATTGTCGGGTAAGGCGTACGCCGGGTTTACCTCGTCACAGACGGACCATGGTGGACAGGAATCGACGCTCCTCGCGCTCTTCAATACCGTCTACCACTTCGGTGGCATCATTGTTCCACCCGGATATACCGATCCACTCAAGTTCGAAGACGGCAATCCCTATGGGGTGTCGCATGTGACGGGATCCACCAACGATGCACCGCTCGGCAAGGCCCAGCTTGCTGCCCTTGATCACCTTGCCTCACGTGTCGTCGCAGTTGCAGGCAGCCTTCGCGGCCAATGACATGACAACAGCGATCTGGGCCACAGTCGGGTGCGCCTCGTCTTATGTGCTCCCACACCCGGGATCGGCGCACGACTTCGCACGTACCGATGCTTCTGAAGGAGCGACTACGACCCAGGGCGAGCTAGCGACGGCTGTCAGGGTCCCGCCGTGGACTCAGGACTAGACGAGTTGGGCTCGGTCACCGCGTTGCAGGTGACAGCGACCAAGGGATTCAGCCTGCGGCACGTCGACGTCGTTGATGTGACTCCCACGGGGATTGCCGGGAACCGCGAGTTCTTTCTTGTCGATGTCGACGGGAGACTCTATTCGGTACCGAAGGACCCCGTGTTCCTCGCCTACTGGACCCTGTATGACCGGGGGAGCAACACGTTCTCTATCGGCCAGTCGGGTACGACGGAGTGCGCGTCCGTGGTGCGGCACGTGGGTACTGTCCGCCCCTTCACATTCGACGATCGAACGGTGTACGGGTGGTGGACGCCCGGACCGTGGGACGAGTGGTTCTCGCGCCGCGCCGGTCGCAACCTGCGACTCGCGCAGTGTGCGGAGCCAGGTGGCGGGTACGACGTCTACCCGGTGACGTTGCAGTCGACGGCGTCGCTGTCCGCACTCGGCAATGAGTTGGATGGACGGCCAGTGGACCCCGACCGCTTCAGACTGAATATCACCGTCGATGTCGGTGACCTTCCCTTCGTGGAGGACACGTGGGAGGGCCAGATTCTCACGGCAGGAACTTGTCGGTTAGGGATGCGCAGCGGAATTCCGCGCTGCCTTGCCGTGGAGAGTCGCCCTGCTGATGCTGATCGCGGACTGCAGATGCAGCGGCGGATCCGTGAAGTGCGGGGCCCAACGCCGAGCAAAGAGTGGGGGCCCGCCGTGCTTTTCGGAGTGTATGCCGAGGTCGTGGATCCCGGTCGCGTGGCGACGGGGGACCCGGTATTCATGAACAGCGGAAGGTCACGAGATCCATGGCCTTCGTAATCACCCAAAGTTGTTGTGGCGACGCCTCTTGTGTATCCGTCTGTCCCGTGCAATGCATCCGACCGCGCCCTGACGACCCGGACTTCACCACCGCCGAGCAGCTGTACATCGATCCGAACAGTTGCATTGACTGCGGTGCGTGTGCCACGGCATGCCCAGTCGAAGCGATCTACCCCGAGGCTGAGCTTAGGCAATCAGGCGGTGCCTTCCGCGACATGAACGCGGACTACTTCGCCTCACATGCGCTATCGGACGTGACGCCGCTTCCCCTCACTCGCCACCGTCTATCCCGAGAGCGGCCGGAATGCAGGGTGGCAATTGTCGGGGCCGGTGCATCCGGGCTGTATGCCGCCGCGGAGCTGAGTGAGATTCGCGGAGGTTCCGTGACGATCCTCGAACGGACCCCCACACCGTACGGGCTTATCCGATCTGGCGTCGCACCGGACCATGACCGGACCAAACTTATGGGCGAGCACTTCGCTCAAGTGTTGCGGCGACCGAACGTGACCTGTCTCTTCAATGTCGAGGTGGGGCGAGACGTGTCGGTCGATGAGCTCCTGCGACACCATCATGCTGTCCTTTGGGCGGCGGGTGCTTCTGATGATCGAACGATGAACATTCCAGGTGAGGACCGCGCGGGGTCGGTCGCCGCTGGCGACTTCATTTCCTGGTACAACGGCCATCCCGACTTCGCCGACCGGCAGTTCGACCTGTCAGGCAAGAGAGCTGTCATCATCGGAAACGGCAACGTGGCGCTCGACGTCGCGCGAGTTCTAGCCTCCCTCTTTCATGTGGCGGCCAGTAACTGCTTGTGAGTGCCGTTGGGGCCGTGTGCGGGTGGTTTTGTCGGCCAGCGCATGCTGGTGGCCCGACTGGCGCGTCGGGTGGGCGGTTC
>NZ_VCQV01000067.1 GCF_007845645.1 Leekyejoonella antrihumi | reverse complement strand
GCGGATTGGCGGAAGCGGACCTTCGAACTTCTCGATCTGAACTAGAGCGTGCTGTCCGGAACAGCCCTGGGCGAGTCGTGAGGTCCCGATATCGGGGGTGAGCGTGTTGGGGTTGCCATGCACGCAGAGGCTGTTCACGTCTGATGGATCGATCGGATCGTACCACGCACCTGTGGAGAGTTGGACTACCCCGCGGCTCATGTCATCGCTGAGGATGGCACCGGCCAGGCAGCTACCGCGGTCGTTGAAGACCTTGACCACATCACCGTCCACGATACCGCGGTGTGCGGCGTCCGCCGGGTGGAGCCGGACCGGTTCGCGGCCCTGCACTTTCGAGGCCTGGCTGACTTTTCCCATGTCGAGCTGGCTGTGTAGGCGAGTCCGGGGTTGGTTCGCGATTAGGTGCAACGGGAATTTCCGCGCTCGCTCTGACCCAAGCCACTCTGACGGCTCAAACCAGGCCGGGTGACCGACGCAGTCGTCATAACCGAAAGCGTCGATCTCGGACGAGAAGATTTCGATTCTTCCACTGGGGGTGGCAATCGGGTGAGCGTCGGGGTCAGCGCGAAAGTCTCCGAGGAGGACGACATCGTTCGGGGCAGGCAACTCGAGGTAGCCCTCGTGCCAGAATTCTTCGAAGGGCGGGATCACCAACCCGTGCTGGGTGCGCACCCGCTCCTGCCACTGCGAATACAGGTGCGTGAGCCACTCGCGCGCTGTCCTCCCCTCGGTGAACTTCTCCCCGAAGCCCAATGCGTCGGCGATGGCCGCGAAGGTGCTGTAATCGTCGCGGGCCTGTTCATAGGGTGCGATCGCCTGATGCATTGCGACCAAGCAGGGGTCGTTTCGCGAACCGCCGATGTCCTCGCGCTCCAAGGATATTGTGGACGGCAGCACAATGTCGGCATGTCGGGCCATCGGCGTCCAATAGGGGTCGTGAACAACGATCGTGTCGGGTCGGGCGATAGCCCGACGAAGCCGCCCAATATCTTGATGATGATGGAACGGATTCCCTCCGCACCAGTAGACCAGGCGAATGTCCGGGTACGTGAGGCGCTGACCGTTGTAGTCAAACTCTTCGCCTGGACGCAGCAGCATATCCGAGACTCGGGCAACGGGAATGAATGTCGAGATCGGATTTCGGTTCTGCGGCAGGGTGGGTAGCCCGAATGGCAGCCTGCCGGTCCCGACTTCGGCCATCGACCCGTAGCCGTGGCCAAAGCCGCCTCCGGGCAATCCGATCTGGCCGAGCATGGCGGCCAGCACGACACCCATCCATGGGGCCTGCTCCCCATGCTCGATTCGCTGCAGGGACCAACTGACGGTGATCAGCGTGCGTTGCACCGCCATCCGACGCGCGAGCAACCGGAGCGAGTCTGCCGGGATTCCCGAGATCTGCTCGGCCCACTCCGGCGTTTTGGGTTGGCCGTCATCGAGCCCCCGAAGATAACGCACGAACTGGTCGTACCCCTCACAGTAGCGCTCGAGAAACGCAGTATCGTGCAAGCCTTGGCTGTCGAGGACGTAGGCAAGTGCCAGCATGACTGCCACGTCGGTGCCAGGTCGCAGAGGATGCCACGTGACGTTCGGGCCAGAAAGATCATCGCGGAGCGGGCTGAACAGAACGAACTCCGTACCGCGCTGCGCGGCGAGGTGCAGGTAGTCGGCCCCGATGTGCCGGGACACTCCACCGGGACTCACGCCGAGGTTCTTCAACGTAATGCCGCCGAAACACACCATAAGGTCGGTGTGTTCGGCGATGATTGGCCACGCGGTAGCGCGTTGAAATACGTCGCCATAAGCACCGACGACGCGCGGGAGGATCACCGCGGAGGCGCCGAGACTGTAGGTGTTGACCGAACTGGTGTAGCCGCCAAGGCCATTGAGGAAGCGATGAACCTGGCTCTGTGCGTGGTGGAATCGCCCGGCGCTGGCCCAGCCGTAGGAGCCGCCGTAGATCGCCTCGGCGCCATGGACGCCAACCACACGCTGCAGTTCCTGCGCGAGCCGTTCGGTAATCTCAGCCCAGTCGACGGCAACGAACGGCTCGCTGCCGCGGCGTTGCGATGGTCCGGGCCCACCGTCCAGCCAGCCCGCTCGCACCATGGGCTGAGCTATTCGGGCGCGATGCCGCGTGGATCCCGGGATGTTGTCGAGCAGTGACGATGGGTTGGTGTCGCCTTTAAAGGGGTGCACCGCGACCACCTCGCCGTCGCGCACCTCCGCTTCGTAGGTGCCCCAGTGTGAAGTGTGTGGGTGAAGGTTCGTCGCCTCGGCGTCGACGTCGCTCATGGCATGCTCCAGGTCAGGTCGTCGCAGAGCCGAATGGCGTCGGGTGCGTGGGCAAATGCTGCAATCGGGCGCGCCGGATACGCGGCCGTGGGCCGTCCGGCTTTAGCAGTCGCCCTTCTCGCCATAGCGCGTCGGGCTGCGCCCGGGCGGCAGAGGTGACCAAACCAGACACGCTGCTGCGCTCCTTCACGATCTAGATCCTGTGGGCATTTCTATCATCGGTGCATTCAGTATTCAATAGGTCGCGTTGGCTCGGCGCGGTCACATCGCTCGGCGGCTGGACGGTACCCCCGGCCAACGCGCTGATCCCGAGCCGCACGTGGTTGACCGGGGCGATACCGCGCCCGGGTTCATCGAGATCGACCTGATCCGCCACGAGCGCGGAAGCGCGTCTTGGCGAGTTTGTCTTACCTCACCGTGACCGCCCTCGCCACCCGGGTGGACCGTGAATCGAGCAGCGTACAAATGGGATCAGAAGAGGGTCTGCGTTCGGCCCAAGACTCAATCTGCTGGTCTACCAGTCGGTGGCAACGTACTTGGTCTCCAAATACTCATTGATGCCTTCGTAGCCACCTTCCCGTCCGAGTCCCGATTGCTTGACACCGCCGAATGGTGCAGCGGGGTCGGATATCAAGCCTCGATTGAGTCCGACCATGCCAACCTCAAGCCGCTCGGACACCCGTAGGCCGCGGGCAAGATCTCTGGTGTAGACGTAGCCGGCTAGCCCCAGCTCGGAGCTATTGGCGATCGTCAGTGCGTCGTCCTCATCGCGAACGCGGATGATCGGCGCCACTGGACCGAACACCTCCTCTGTGGCCACCGGCGAGTCCCGCGGAACGTCGGTGAGTACCGTTGCAGGGTAAAAGAAGCCGGGTCGTGCAAGTCGTACCCCGCCGATCAGTGGGTGGGCACCAGCGGCAACCGAACGATCCACCTTGTCCGCGATGCCGGTCAGCGCCTTGGCGTTGACCATCGGACCGAGCTGGGTGTCTTCGTCCGTCCCGGCTCCGACCCGGAGCTCTCCCATTCGCTTGGCGAGCTTCGCGGCGAACTGGTCGGCGACGTCCTGCTGCACCAGGAACCTGTTTGCTGCGGTGCACGCCTGCCCGCCGTTGCGGATCTTAGCCAGCATTGCTCCCTCGACTGCCGCGTCGAGGTCGGCGTCATCGAGCACGACGAACGGTGCATTGCCGCCGAGCTCCATCGAAGCGTTCACGATGCGGTCGGCAGCCAACTTGAGAAGCTGTGTGCCCACGCCCGATGACCCGGTGAACGACAGCTTGCGCACTCGTGGATCGGCGAGCGCCTCCGTCACCAGCTCACTTGCCCGGTCGGTCATAACCACGTTCACCACGCCCGGCGGCACGCCGGCCTCGGTAAGCAACTGGGCTACCAGCAGCACGGTCAGGGGGGTTTCTTGAGCCGGCTTGACCACCACGGAGCACCCGGCGGCCAGTGCGGGCGCGAGCTTACGGGTCGCCATCGCCGCGGGGAAGTTCCATGGGGTCACGAGCAGCGCGACCCCGACCGGTCTACGGAAGGTGAGGATCCGGTTTGCTCCCGACGGCGCGCTCCGAAGCGCACCGTCGATCCGGACCGCCTCCTCGGCAAACCACCGAAAGAACTCGGCCGCATAGGTTGCTTCGCTTCGGGCATCGCTCAACGACTTGCCCATCTCCAGCGACATCAGGTAGGCGAGGTCCTCCTTGCGGGTGATCATCAGTTCAAAGGCTCGGCGCAACACCTCGGATCTCTCGCGGGGCGCCCGCGTCGCCCAGCCAGGGCCGGCCCGGTGCGCCGCGCTGATCGCCGCGGCCAAGTCCGTTGTGCTCGTACGTGGTACAGCAGCGATGACCGTGCCGTCCGAGGGGTTGCGTACCTCGAAGCTGCCCGCCGGGCCAGGGGGCGTCACCAGTCGCGCGATCACGTCGTTCATCGATGCGGAGGCGCTCATGACTGCACCGCTAACGCCGCCGCCAGGATGTCCAAGCCTTCGTTCAGCAGATCGTCGCCGATCACCAGCGGCGGCAAGAACCGGAGCACGTTGCCGTAGGTGCCCGCTGTCAACGTCATCAGGCCCTGCTGGTGACACGCGGCCGAAACTCTGGTGGCACGCTCCGCGGCAGGGTTGTGGGTTCCCGCTTCGACCAGTTCGATGGCCATCATGGCGCCACGGCCTCTGATATCGCCGATCGTGTCGAAGGTGGCGGCCATCGCTTCGAGCCGTCGTCGCATGACGGCCTCGATGCTCCGCGCCCTGCCTGCGAGGTCCTGCTCGCGCATGGTTTCGATCGATGCGATCGCCGCCACACACGACAGCGGGTTGCCGCCGAACGTGCCGCCGAGACCACCTGCGTGCACCGAGTCCATCAGGTCGGCTCGGCCGGTCACCGCCGCCAGCGGTAGTCCACCGGCAATACCCTTTGCCGTTGCGATCAGGTCTGGCTGGATCCCTTCGTGCTCGCTGGCAAACCAGTCGCCGGTGCGGCAGAAGCCGGTCTGCACTTCGTCGGCAATGAACACGATGCCGTGATCACGGCACCACTCTGCAACATTGGCCAGGAAACCGGGCGCTGGAACGATGAATCCACCTTCGCCCTGAATTGGTTCAACGACGACAGCGGCACAGTTGGTCTCGCCCACCTGGGTATGAACCTGCGAGGTGAACTGGGCGAACGCCTCGGATGCACAGTTGTCCGGTCCGGTCGGCCATCGATACGGGTACGCCATCGGCATCCGGTAGACCTCTCCCGCGAAGGGGCCGAACCCCTCCTTGTACGGCAGGTTCTTGGCAGTCAAAGCCATCGTGAGGTTAGTGCGACCGTGGTAGGCGTGCTCGAAGGCGATGACGGCCTGGCGCCCGGTCGCGGATCGCGCGATCTTGACTGCATTCTCGACAGCCTCAGCACCCGAGTTGAACAAGGCGGTGCGTTTGGGACCCGAGCCCGGGGTCAGCTCATTGAGAAGTTCGGCCACCGCGACGTAACTTTCATACGGGTTGACGAGGAAGCAGCTGTGCGTGAAGGCGGCAACCTGGTCCCGGACGGCCTCGACTACCCGTGGCGCGGCGTTGCCGATCGAGGTGACCGCGATACCAGAGCCGAAGTCGATCAGCTGGTTGCCGTCGACGTCGCGCAGGATGCCGCCACCGGCCTCGGAGACGTAGACGGCAAGTGTGGAGCCGACACCCGCGGCGACCGCAGCCGCCTTGCGGTCATGCAGGGCGCATGACCGTGGCCCGGGGATCTCGGTCTTCAACACACGCCGCTGGTCAATCACTGGCATATCGTCCCTTTCTCGGGATCTGGGAGGAACATCGATGAGACGGGCCGCGTTGGACTCTGTGGATGCGCCGCCTGCTGAGCGGCGCTGACAAGGGCGCCGAAGAGGCGCATCTGGGTCGGATCGGTTGTCGCCGTGTCCTCGGGGTGCCATTGGACGGCGAGGGTCCAGCCGGCGACCTGACCGAGGGCCGGTTCGAGTGCCTCGACGGTTCCGTCGAGGCTCGTCGCGACGGCTCTTAGCTTCGGTGCGATCGTGCTCACGCACTGGTGGTGGTAGCAGGACACGGTCGGATTGTCACCGACCACCGTTGACAGGGTCGACCCAGGAAGCACCGTCACTGGATGAACCTGGCCAACATGGCTTTTCAGTCCCAGCCCAGGGTCGTTCATATCCGGGCGAAGCGTCCCGCCGAGGGCCACGTTCAGCACCTGCATGCCGCGACAGATCGCCAGCAACGGGATACCGGCGTCGACGGCCCACCTGGCCAGCGCCAAGTCGAACCCATCCTGTTCGATGTCCACGCCATACTGTGTGGCGTGCCAGGCCGACCCGGTCCAGGTAGGCGAGATGTCGCCGCCGCCTGGCAGCACAACACCGTCGGCGAACGCCAACCGCTCTGCGACGTCCGGGTCGCACTCCGCTCCACCGGGAGCATCGGGGTGCACAACAAGGGGTTCACCGCCGGCGCTGTAGATGGCCTCCACAAGGGTCCGAGGAAGCACCTCGCCGCGAAAGCGCAGTGCGGACGCCGTCTCCGTGAACCTCGCCGGAACAGCGATCAATGGACGGCGTGCTCGTGCGAGACCGGTTGGCATGTCGAGTGTTCCTTCCGGAGGTCCCATCGTTCGTATACAGTATTCAACATGTCTCTCAGTGCGATGTCTACCCCCACCCCGGCGCAAGTGCCATCTCACGTGGAGTCCGGCGAGGGTCCTCCCCTCGTCTTTCTCCATTCCATGGCAGGCAGTTCGGCATCCTGGTCAGAGCAGTTCGCGGCGATGTCTGCCAACCACCGCTGCATCGCCTGGGACATGCCTGGCTTCGGCGAGAGTCCGAGTGCTGAGCACACGAGCATGACCGAGATGTCCGATCTGGTTGTTCGGATGCTCGATTTCCTTGGCATCGCCGAGCCCGCGCACCTGGTGGGACTGTCGGTGGGCGGCATGATCGCCCAGGAATGCGCGGTACGGCACCCTGAACGCTTCGCGAGCCTGGTGATTCTGGATTCCGCGGCGCAGTTCGGCAACGGCAGCGCCGCAAACAGCGACGAATGGGCGGCGACGATGATCGCGACGATCAACGCCACGCCGGTGCCGGACTTCTGCCGCGAGATGGTGCAGTCCATCACCGCGTCCGGGCTCTCCGCCGAGGCCACGGCACGTGGCGTCGCGGCGATGTCACGGGCAACGAAACCCGGGCTTCGGCTCGCCACCCGACTGATCGCGGGCCATGACACTGTGTCGGCCCTGCCTGGCATGTTGTTACCGACCCTGGTCATCGTGGGCGAGCACGACCCAGAGACTCCGGTCGCCTATGCACAGCGCCTGGCCGAGCTCATCCCCCACGCCACCTTGTCGGTCATCCCCGACTGCGGGCACCTGAGCAGCCTCGAGGCGCCGATAGCGGTCAATCAAGCCCTGCGCGCCCACCTGAAGCGGACAGCCCGATGAAGGCCGCGGTGTTGCGCGAGCGTGGTGCGCTCGCGATCGAAGAGGTGGCAGTCGGGTCCCCCGAGCCGGACGAGGTGGTGGTTCAGGTCGCCGCATCGGGGCTGTGTCACACCGACCTGCACTTCCTCGATGGCCACCTGGCCACACCGATGCCGACCGTCCTGGGTCACGAGACCGCCGGCGTCGTGCTTGAGGTCGGTGCGGCGGTCCACGACCTTCGACCGGGCGACCATGTCATCGGCTGCCTGTCGGCGTTCTGCGGCCACTGCGAGTACTGCCTGTCCGGGCAGCTCTCGATCTGTGAGGGCGCCGGCCAACTCGCGCGCCAAGGCCTAGATCCCAGACTGTCCGACGCGACGAGCACTCCGATCAACCAGTTCATGCACCTGTCCGCATTCGCCGAACAAATCGTCGTTCATCGCAATGCCCTGGCCAAAGTCTCGTCCCAGCTACCACTGGACCAAGCTGCGGTGATCGGCTGCGCGCTCATCACTGGTTTCGGAGCGGTCACGCGGACCGCGCAGACAAGGCCCGGCGAGTCGGTCGCCGTCATCGGGTGTGGAGCAGTGGGCCTGTCGATCATCCAGTGCGCGCGCCTGGCCGGCGCGCTGGACGTGATTGCGATCGATGTCAACCCGGCCAGGCTGGCAGTCGCATCCACCCTTGGCGCAACCGCGACGATCGATGCAGGGATCACTAGTAACACGATCGACGCCGTACACGAGCTCACGAGCGGTCGCGGCGTCCACACGGCGTTCGAGGCGGTCGGCAAACCCGACTTGGTGCGCTCTGCGCTGCTGATGACGCGTAAGGGCGGGCTGACCGTGATGGTCGGCCTCATGTCGCCGCAGGAGGTGCTGACGTTGCCATTTCAGCCCTTTGTCGCCGAGCGCCGCCTGATGGGTTGCGACATGGGCTCCAACCGGTTCCCGATCGACATGCCCCGCATCGTCTCCCTCTGCCTACAGGGCCGGCTGAACCTCGGTGATATGTTAACGAAGCGGATCGCGCTGAACCAGATCAACGAAGGGTTCGAGGCCATGCGCTCGGGAGTTGGCATCCGCACAGTCGTGGACTTCACGCTCTGATCTGGCCGACTTGCTACGCGGAGGGGTGAAACGCATGACGGCGTCTGGGATGCGGCGAATCGACGTTCCCCATCGTCGGCTGGCCGACGCCGCGTACGAGCAGCTCATCGATGCGATCGCATCCGGTTATATCGGGCCGTCCGAGCGCCTGGTGCAGGAGCGCCTCGCGACCGAACTCGGAATCAGCCGTACGCCGCTTCGTGAGGCCCTGCTGCGACTTGAGCAGGAACGCGTCCTTGAACGGGCAGGGCGTGCTGGTTTTCGACTGCGTCACGCCACTGCAACCGAGGTCGAGCAGATCTATCGGGCCCGGGGGGCGATCGAAAGTGACGCAGCCCGCTACCTGGCAGAGCGCGGCACTGCCGATGACATCGCGGAAATCGAACGGGTCATCACCGAGGAAGAGTCGGTCCCGCTGGACTCAGCCGCCGACTACTACGACTCCATCAGGCGCATCCATCGCGAGTTCGTTGCCCGAACCGACAATCCATACCTGCTGGACATGTTCGACCTCTTGTGGAACCAAGCGGTGAGCGTCCACCTGTTCACCTCCACGATGTCCGAAGAAGCGCTGCTGAAATCGGATCGAGAACACCGCGAGCTACTCGCCGGCATCCAAGGCTGCACCGGCGATGAGGCGGCCGCGACCATGCGCGAGCACATCGCCAATGGACTGCAGATTCAGCTCGCCGAGATCGCGGACAGCACCAGGTAAACCCTAAGTCTTTGCGCGCGGCTCGAGCACGCGCCGAAGGGCAGCAAAGACCTCCTCGGGGCGCTCTGGAGTCTCGAAGGCAAGCACGGTGGTGCCGGTTGAGACCGCGCGAGGGTCCACACCGAACAGCGCGATGGCCTGATCCAGTGCCGCATCCACCTCAGACACGGGGTCGGCGCACTCGTCCCGTAGGTACCGGCGCAGCACGTGATTGTGCGCGGCAACGACAGTTGCGGCCATCAGCTCGGCACGAAGGGCCGACCGCGCGCCTTCATCAATCCAGCCATCGATGAACTCACGAAACAGGCGTTGGTAGGCGGCCACGCTCGCGATCTCCCGATCACGCAAGGCGGGAATGGTGCTCGTCAAACGGTAGCGGTGCCGGGCGCGCTCCCCCTCGCTCACGTAGTAGAGCATGACCAATCGGACCGCATCGGACACCGCCGTGATTGCCGTGGCCTGGTTTGATGTCGCCAGCCTGGCCGCCACCTGCTGCCGCAGCCGCTCGTGGTCAGGGAAGATCACGTCCTCCTTGCTGCGGTAGTAGCGAAAGAAGCTGCTCCGGCCGACCCCTGCCCGTTCGGCGATCTCCTCCACGGTGGTTTGCTCATAACCGAACTCAGCGAACAGCGCGAACGCCGCATCTGCGAGGCGGTCTCTGGCAGACGCCCTGCTCATCTCGCAGTCCTTTCCACTTGTCCCGTTGAGCGGACACACTTTGCCATCTGAGACTCCATCCCATATAACTGGGACTCAGTCTAGGTGAGGTTTGAATATGGCTACTACTGAGTCCGACCTGCCGTTCGAGTCGGTTTACGATGCCGAGTCGCTGACCGGGTTCGATCCGGTGGTCCGGCTTGGGGTGCCGGGGGGGTACCCGTATACGCGGGGGGTGTATCCGTCGATGTATACGGGTCGGCCGTGGACGATGCGGCAGTATGCGGGGTTCGGGACGGCGCGGGAGTCCAATGCTCGGTATTGTCTGTGATCGACTACTTGTAGGCCGTTTCGGCGGGGTTTACCTGCCGAGTCAGTGGCTGGTTTCCTGCCAAAAGAGCGCTAAGAATCCGGCCAGTCCTGCCCGCTCCTTGTGCACGGGGT
>NZ_VCQV01000066.1 GCF_007845645.1 Leekyejoonella antrihumi | reverse complement strand
TACCCCGTGCACAAGGAGCGGGCAGGACTGGCCGGATTCTTAGCGCTCTTTTGGCAGGAAACCAGCCACTGACTCGGCAGGTAAACCCCGCCGAAACGGCCTACAAGTAGTCGATCACAGACAAGCACCCGGTACCCGCGCAGGTTGTCGGTGTAGTCCTCAATCCGAACCGCTGCAGCCTCCGATGCGCGTAACGCGTTGATTCCCAGTAGGTACGCCAGGGCGCCGTGGTGCACGGTGATGGTTTGTGCGACCTGCAGGAACCGGATCAGCTCGAGCCGATCCAACCCTTGGGTGCGCGTCTCGTCGCGATAAATCTTGGGCAATCGGGCGTACACGGCCGGGTCGCAGCTGATCAGTCCGTCGATGTGCGCGAACCGGAAGTACCCGCGAACTGCGTGCATCATCGTATTGATCGAGGAATCCATCAGGCCACGTTCTCCGAGGCTGCGGATATAGAGCTCGACGTGCGCTCGCTGGATACCGGTCAACGGCTCCAGCCCGTTGGTCTCGCACCACGCGAACCATTCCCGTAACTGGAAGGCGTAGAGCGTGTGCGTTCGCCCGGAGTACCGGGCCAGGAAGGAGACTGCCGCCAACTGGGCGGTCGACATTGTCGCCGGCGGGAACGGCGACACGATGGTGGTTGTTGTGGACATGAGGTCACCTCGCGGCGACCAAGGGGACTCAGCCGGGGCCGCTAGCCGCCAACGCGGCCGGGCACTCGGATACCAACGACGCTACGTTCCTCAGACCGACGACGCACCGACGAATCTGGCGGCGGTTAGACGTATCCCGAAGGCGGGAGGGATGCGGCCAGATCTCCGCCAGCGCAATGACCTTCTGGAAGCGCGGCCAGGTCGCCCGGAGTTCACCTGCTAGAGAACGACGGTCACAGTCCGTGGTCTTCAGGCGCAGCGCCAACGGTCATGGCGCTGTCGACGTTTGGTGATCGGAGTCCGCCATCCATGGCCGAAGGTCCGTACAGTGCATCGTGTGGGTAAGAGCCGCGATCACATCAGTGAGCAGTCCTTTTCGGTCTCGATATTGGGCGGCCGCCTCTCAATGCAGGAGGAATTTGGTCTCCCCTTCCAGCTGGACGTGATTGGCGCGCTGGAGGATTTGGGGGTCGTAAACGAGTCGACTGGCGCTGTTAGGTCGGCCTACCCAGACGTACCTCCGTTCCCGCCAAGTACACCTCCTGTTGCCACACTCGGTCTGGAGACGCTGCTCATTGGTTTCGGTCTTTACCTGGCCACCAAGCTGTCTGATAAGGCAGTCGACGAGATCCTCTCCGCGGTCTACGCGGACCGGGTCCAGCCTGCGCTTCGACGACTTGCGTCGCGGCTTCGGTCGCACCGGGTGCAGGCGGGGGAGCCCATACTGACCCGGTTCGACCATTGGTTCGACGGCTCGAAGGTTCTCGTTCGGGTGTGCGTCTACACCGCGGCGCCCGAGACGGCCGATAGCCAGACTGTGTCAGAGGCTCTTCGACTCGCGGTGAATTGGCTCACCAGTCATGAGGTAACGCATCGGGTCCTCACGTACGAAGAATTGAGTCCCGTGGAGTGGTGGGGTTTGGGGGTGCCCGGCGGGTCGTGGTGAGGTGAGCGACCATCGGCGGATCTTCGGTGTGTACCTGGTCAAGTACTCACCGAAAGGAAGGCCCACCGATGGCCTTATCTCAGTCTGCCGCATCCGAGTTGCTCGAGGCATTCCGTGCTGGGGATGGCGTGGATCTGGTCCGTGACTCCGTGCGGATGGTGCTGCAGGAACTTATCGAAGCCGAAGCCAGCGAGGCGATCGGTGCTGCCCGGTATGAGCGCACCGCGGACCGGACTACCGAACGTAACGGGCACCGTTCGCGGGTGCTGACGACCAAGGCCGGCGATGTGAACCTGCGGATCCCCAAGCTGCGTACCGGGTCGTTCTTCCCGTCCCTGCTGCACCCGCGCCGGCGCATCGACCAAGCCCTCTACGCGGTGGTGATGGAGGCATACGTGCACGGGGTGTCCACCCGGTCGGTCGACGACCTGGTCGCGGCTCTGGGCGGCACCGGGGTGTCCAAGTCCGAGGTCTCGCGGATCTGCGCGGGCCTGGACGAGCAGGTCACCGCGTTTCGCACCCGCCGCCTGGATGAGACCCAGGTCCCGTACGTGTACCTGGACGCGACGTACCTGCACGTGCGCACGCCCGAGCACATGGTGGTGTCCAAGGCCGTCGTGGTCGCCACCGGGGTGAGTGCCGACGGGCGCCGGGAAGTCCTCGGCGTGGACGTCGGGGACAGTGAGGACGAGGTCTTCTGGCGGGCATTTCTGGACTCACTGAAGAAGCGTGGCCTGGCCGGGGTGCGGCTGGTGATCTCCGACCAGCACGCCGGCCTCGTCGCAGCGGCCCGCCGCTGCTTTCAGGGATCGGCGCATCAGCGGTGCCGGGTACATTTCGCCCGGAACTTGCTCACGCACGTGCCCAAGAACAGTACCGAGATGGTCGCGGCACTGTTCCGGACGATCTTTGCCCAGCCCGATGCCGACGCGATGAGCGCCCAGTGGGACGCGGTACGTGATCAGCTCGCCGCGCGGGCCCCGAAGGTTGGCCCGCTGATGGACGATGCCAAGGCAGAAGTGTTGGCGTTCAACATCTTCCCCCGCGCTCACTGGCGCAAAATCTGGTCCACCAATCCCCTGGAAAGGCTCAACAAGGAGATCAAACGCCGCGCCAACGTCGTGGGCATCTTCCCCAACGAGGACGCCGTCATACGCCTCATCGGCGCCGTCCTGGCCGACACCCACGATGAGTGGGTCACTGACGAACGTCGCTACCTCTCCGAGGCATCCATGGCCAAGCTCTACCCCGACCGGCATACTGAACCCGTCGCCGAAATCGACGGCGACCAGTAGGCACCGAGGATCACACCTCAAAGCCCACCACCCAGCGGGGCACTATCGTATGACGCACCCGATGGACTTCCAATGCTTGGGGCTGACCCACCCACATCGCGACAGCAATTGGAGTTGGCATAGCCAATCCTTGCCGCGGTGAGTGCTCGTATCATGCTGAGTGATCAGGATCCGTGCTCCGTGGCCATGTACAGGTGGCTGTCAACGAAATCGTACGTTGCCGACGTCTCCCTCCGACTTGAAGGTCGCTCGCGTGAAGTTCGACCGTGTGAGCTGACATGCTGAGAGGGTGGCCGACACGCTCCGCTAATGGAGGCGCCCGGCGAGAACCGAGAGGCTATGGCGAACAATGGAGACCGTGACACAGTTGCGCGGAAGCCAAGACGTCGCCTCACAAGCTGAGCGAGCGGCGCACTACCGCACGTCGAGCGCCAGGAGGACCATCCGATTCATTGAGGCTGGCTCCTCGCGTGGCGGACGTCGATTCGAGGCGGTCGAGGAACGCAACCTCCATGAGCTGATGGTGGACGTCGCGGCTTCTCTGCCAGGTCGCGCCGGCGATGTCTTGGTAGTGCCTGAGATGCCCAGTCCACTCGGCCTCCCAGACTTCGTGGCGCTGGTAGGCGGAAAGCAATGGTTTGAGAGACGAGCAGCCGCCAATATTCCGCCGGTGCTGTCGGACATCGACTGCGCCGTACTCTCAGCGCTTAGCCCTCGCCGGCCGCTGGGCCTGCGATCGATCGCTCGGCGTGTCGGCTGGACGCCCGCAGAGACGGAGGGTGTGCTTGTCAGGCTCTCTCGGATAGGAGCAGCGAGTCTGAACTCAACAGGCGCTGCGTACTCAAATCCGGATCTCAAGCCGTCTGGCTCAGTCTTCGCGATCGAGGCGAAGCTTAGAGAATGGCGTAGGGCGATCCTCCAGGGTCGCTCCTACCGGACATGGGCGAACAACTACATAGTCGTGCTTGGCAATGTTGGTGCGACCGCGGAAGCTCGGGCCAAAGATGGCATCCTAAGTGACGGTGGCGGTCTCTTCACACACGCAGGCTGGGTTGTCCGACCAAGGGCTCGTCAGCCAGCTGTAGCACGACGACTGCAAGG
Organism: Leekyejoonella antrihumi; assembly: GCF_007845645.1. GTDB lineage: Bacteria > Actinomycetota > Actinomycetes > Actinomycetales > Dermatophilaceae > Leekyejoonella > Leekyejoonella antrihumi. The sequence goes on along the minus strand of NZ_VCQV01000066.1, from coordinate 6,174 downwards.
CTTCGAATATTTGTTCGCATCTCTTTCGTCAGGCCCAACCCTCTGACACCATGAAGAGGTTAAGCCCGTCCTGGAACGGCTTGATCCACTGAGCTGCTCCTAGGCTCGCTCCCGTGATCTTCTGTACCCCGGGCCACTCGATCAGGGCTTGGGCGTAGCGGCTCTGGAGGGCCTCCGCACGGTCGCGCCCAGTGAGTGGCTCAAGTTGGTCGCACACATCCGTCAGTACACGCGAATGGTGTCGAAACGCTTGCTGGGGTCGAGGGCCGATGGCACCGGGAGACAACGTCGCCGCTATCGCCGGCTTCTCGGAGACGAGGACCTGATACTCGCGAGGCGTGAGGCCGCCAAGCAGTCCGGACAAGGTTGGGCGCTGATACCAGCCACCGCCACCAGAGTCAGCCACGCGTTCTTCGAAGTCTTGATACGCACAGATCCGTTGCCGCATGTCCCAGCCAGTTCCGATAGCCTCCGCACCAGCAGCGACGGCAGGGAGAGCCGCTACATCGCCAAAGGCAACTCGTACGGGCCTATCCCGGCTCAGCGCGTAGACGGTACGCATGAGGCCGAAGATCTCCTCCGCGGTGGCAGCCGGAGGCATCGACGTGTCTGAGCGGACTACAACGAGGAGCCAGCCCTCTGGCTCAAGTTGGTCCAATGCCCCTACGTGGGCATCCAACTCGGCGCCACCGGTCCAGAACTGATGGTCGCCGGCAACAGTAGCCCACGCGTCAGATGCGAGGTCCAAAGCCTCCGCCGTTAGGTGGAGAGCCTTCTGACTCTGAGGGGTGTCCGGGTAGGACACGAGCACGGTGGGAGCGAGAAGAGTGCTTCCGAGATCTACCTGGACTTTCAATGCCCGCTCGGCGTGAGATCGATACTCCGCCGCGTTCGCCAACTGTCCTTGGGCAGAGCTCCACAGTGGCCACTCCTCGTAGTTCCGGAAATCTCCTGCACGAGGCATGTCCAGCGCGTAGGTCATGGAATCAAACCAGAACTCGCCGCCCCTCGCTCGGATGAGTTCGGAGGTCTCAATCGCCGACTTCTTGAAGCCGTTTGCGTTTATTGGCGACGCGAATGGCGACAACACGGCGCCGATCCCGTAACCCTCCGTGAGGGCATCTCTTGTCCACGAAATGAGGTTGTTCCGTGCAGTGTCTTGAAAGAAGACGGTCATCCCAGTTCCTCGAATGCCTTCCTAAGGGCCGCTCCATTGCGATACCGCCGAGCCGGCTGCGGGTGCAATGCGCGTTCGACCAGGTCAACGAAGGGCTCCATGAGATCTGGTCGTGCCTGCGACAGGGGGACGTGCGATGCAACGCGCAGTCGACGCAGGTAGTCCACATCGTCGCCCTTATAGGGGACCGGGGACTGGCCAGTTGCGGCGAAATAGACCAGCGCGCCACAGCCAAACACGTCGGATGCGGCGGTCGGCGCGCCCGAGTATGCCTGAAGGTGCTCGGGGGTCATGAATCCGGGCGTTCCGGGTTGCCCGCCAACTGTCACTCCGCTTCGAAGTGTGTGTTTCGCGAACCCAGGATCCATGACGACGTAACCGCCGCTCGACAGACGCTGGACATTGCCGGGGCTGAGATCTCGATGTATGACTCGCTTGTCGTGCAGCGCACCAAGACCCGCTGCGACATCTCTCCCGAGCTCGATCAGTTCATCCATGGGCCAGCCGGATCCGCAGTAGCGCAGATCAGTCCCCACAAGGTACTCCTCGAGCCAAGCCGCTGCATCCGGCGGGGAACCAACCTCTTCAAGGTCCGAAGCCACCCTGACCACATTCGGGTGATCGATGCTTCGAAGCAGCTCGACTTCCCTCCTGGCACGCTCGAGCGCTGCGGGGTCAGCCGCCATGCCCAAGTCAATCAACTTGAGGACATGTTCCTCACCTGAGGAACTAGAAACGACATAGACCTGCTTCTGGCCACCTTCTACGAGTGGACGAACAAGGCTGACGGCCAGTACAGAGCAAGCTGCATTGAGGTGGTCCGCCATAGAGTCACCTTCGCACAGCAGCGGGAGACTCGTGTCGCGAACGGAGTAATGTTCTGTCGCCTGGAGCTGTTGGCCCGGAGGGCATAGCAGGGTTCGCGGGCTCCTCGGGACCGCGCGGCGCGGTCAGATACCTACATGGCGTACAGATTCGAGCGAGAAACTGCAACAACCGACAGGAGGTCCCGTACCAGATCTGCTCATCCGAGAGTGAGTGCGGAAGCGTCATTCTGGGCGGATCCGGCGCTCCTCTGCGGCGATTTCACACACCGGCGACGTAGGCGGTGAGAAAGTGGACGCCGTGGCGGTCGAGGTCGCCGCGGGCTCGGTCGTAGTGTTCGGTCGTGCGGGGGTCGGCGTGCCGGGCCAGGATTTGTGCATCTCGTAAGGGCACGCCGGCGTCCAGGGCGTTGGTGATCGCCGCATGGCGTAGAGAGTGGGGGCTGATGTGTCGCGGGATCGCGGACGCTTTGGCGATGCGGGTCACCATTCGGTACACGTCGCGGCGGTCGACCGGCTTGCCGGAGAGCGGCCGCAGGATGAGGGGTCCGCTGGTGCGTTGGCCACGGCAGGCTTCCAGGACCCGTAGGACCGGGACGGTCAGGGGCATGGTCGCCGGTTGTTGCCTTTGCCGACTAGGTGCAGCACTCGGTAGCCGCGCAGTGTGTCGGTGTAGTCCTCGATCCGAACCACTGCGGCCTCCGATGCGCGTAACGCGTTGATGCCCAGCAGGTACGCCAGGGCGCCGTGGTGCACGGTGATCGTTTGGGCGATCTGCAGAAACCGGATCAGTTCGAGCTGGTCCAGTCCTTGGGTGCGGGTCTCGTCGCGGTGGATCTTGGGCAGTCGGGCGTACACCGCCGGGTCGGAGCTGATGAGGCCATCAATGTGCGCGAAGCGGAAGTATCCACGCACGACGTGCATCATCGTGTTGATCGAGGAATCCATCAGGCCACGTGCTCCGAGGCCGCGGATGTAGAGCTCGACGTGGCTCGCTGGATATCGGCCAGCGGGTCCAGGTGGTTGGCCTCGCACCAGGCGAACCACTGCCGTAGCTGGAAGGCGTACAGCGTGTGCGTTCGCCCTGAGTACCGGGCGAGGAAGGAGACTGCCGCCAACTGGGCGGTCGACATTGTCGCCGGCTGGAACGGCGACACGATGGTGGTGGACATGTGGTCACCTCGCGGCGACCAAGGGCTCCGCCGGTGGCCGCTGGCCGCCAAGGCGGGGCCGGGCACTCGGACTCCAACGACGCTACGTTCCTCAGACCGGCGACGCACCCACAAATCTGGCGGCGGAATGGCGCATGCCCCCCAAGGGTGGCGCGCGCCAGCTGAGCCTCGCTAGTGGCTCGTCGTTAAAGTTCGTTTGCGGTTGGTCTTGTCCATGATTTCTTCCGGGGTCTTGGTCCAGATGAAGGGGTGCTTGCGGTCGTTCCAGCCGTTGATGAACTCGCGGATCTTGCCGACCAGGTCCCGCACCGAGGGGAACGCGCCGCGCTTGATGGCTTGCCGGTCGATGATGCCGAACCAGACCTCGACCAGGTTCAGCCAGGATCCGGAGGTCGGCGTGAAATGGACGTGGATGCGGGGGTTGCGCTCCAGCCAGTCACGCACTTCCTGCTTCTTGTGCGTCGCGTAGTTGTCCATCACCAGGTGCAGCTCCTGGTCCGGGTAGGCGCGGGCGACGTGCTTGAGGAAGGTCAGGAACTCCTGGTGCCGGCGCCGGTTCTTGCACAGGCCGGTGACCTGTCCGGTCGCGACCTCCAACGCGGCAAACAGCGTGGTGGTGCCGTGCCGGATGTAGTCATGGGTGCGCTGCTCGGTGTGTCCCGGGGCGATCGGCAGCACCGGTCGGGTGCGGTCCAAGGCTTGGATCTGGGACTTCTCATCGATACACAGCACGATCGCGTCCTCCGGCGGCGCGAGATACAGCCCGACCACATCGACGACCTTGGCCTCCAGCTGCGGGTCGGTGGAGAACTTGAACGTCTCGGCCCGCCACGGCTGGACCCCGTAGGACTTCCACGCCGCGGCGACCACCGAGTGATGCAACCCCAGCCTCTTGCCGAGCAACCGGGAGGACCAGTGCGTCACCCCGAGCTTCTTCGGCGGCTTGCGTAGCGTGGCCGCGATGATCCGTGCCTGATCCACCGTGACCGGCCGGCCCGGCCGGTCCGCGTCCGCCAACCCTTCGATCCCCTCGGACTCGTACCGGCCCCGCCACTTGTTGACCGTGGGCCGAGAGACCCCGACCTGCTCCATGATCCGTTGATTCGCCACCCCATCCGCAGCCAGCAAGATGATCTTCGCCCGCTCCACCAAACCGGCACGCATCGACGAACAGCGTTGCCACTGCTCCAGCTCCGCCCGATCACCCGGGTGCAGTTTCAGAGCGGGAGCAGCATGGTTAGCCATGCCAAAGTATCTCATCAAACCATAAACTAATTAAAACGACACGCCACTAGCGGCAGCACGCACGTGTCCAACGAGGACGAGTTGGTTGTCTGCAACGCGGATTGCCTCCACGGCGATGCCGCCACCCAGCGGAGCGACCGTGGCGCTTGGGCAACTTGAACCGACCTCTTGGTCCCAGGCGCGCGACTCGCCTGGGATTTAAACCGGAGCGGTTCTCTGAGCGTCGCCTCGGCAGTTGGGTTTTCAGAACTCCTTCCCGGAGGGTGAAGATCACCATTCTGGCCGCTTGAGTCGCTGGGCCTCTCTAGGATGTCGGCCATGACTTGCTCGGTGTGCGGACTTGACGGACACAACGCTCGGACCTGCGAGGGTGAGCACCTCACGTGTCCGAACTGCGACCGTCCGACAGCCAATATGGCGACGATGGAGCGCCACGACGGCGACTATTGCTCTCCGATGACGTCGCCGGACTGCTGGGGCTGACGATGACGACGCTCATCTGTGAGGGCTGCGACGAACCGATTGAGGACGGCGATATCCACCTGGACTTCAACGGTGAGGACTGGCACGAAGCCTGCTTCGAGGTCGGTGGTGGGCCGTCGTACTGCTGTGGAATCATCTACCACAGCGGCGAGGACACCTGTCGGAGTTGTGGAGACCCGCTCTAGGGCCGCTGGCCAAACGTAACAGCGTCGGTGCCGAAAGCGTCCCTTCCTATATGGCCCCGTTGCGGACGCTGACGTCGCCAGAGTTGTGCCATAGCTCTAACTGACATGCATCGCGAAGACGCGGCGGTGTGACGCTCCTTCTGACCATCGATCCGATGTGTCGCGTTGAGGCGTTTGCGTGTGCCGATGTCTGATTTTCGTTATACGATTAAGTCATGGTTGGTGACGAGCAGATCCAGCAGTGGGCGGACGAGGCGGAGGCGGGGTATGACGTCGCGGAACTGAAGCGTCGTGGGCGTGGCCGCCCGGGACGTGGCGCCGAGCCGATGCAAGTCGTTGCGGTGCGCTTGACGGCGGAGGAGATTGCTGCGCTGGATGCTGTGGCCGAACGGGAACACCTGTCGCGTTCGGAGGCGATTCGGCGGGCACTGACCCATTTCGCCGCGTGAAGGTTCACCCGAGCGCGCTCAAACACGGGGTGCCTCAAGAGGACGCGGTCCAGGCAGCCGACTGGTCGCAGTGGATCGAACCTCTCGACGATGACGACTGGCCGCATCGTGAGTTGCGGCTTGGCTTCGATACCCAAGCGCGTCTGCTCGAGACCGTCGTGCTGATCTTCGAGAGCGGCGACGAGCTGGTGATCCACGCGATGCCTGCCCGCAAGCAGTACTGGGAGCTCTTGCCCTGAGCGGTTAATACAGGTATATCTGCCCGAACTGCGCAGGTTCTTCCCGGCTTCGGCGGTCTTGCGGCTTTGCCGCTCGGCTGGCTTCGTTGGCGGCCTTGTTCGCGCTCTTCATGTCATTCGCGAGATCTTGAAGAAGCCCACGGTCGTCCCCTGACCGGTTTGTGGGCAGCCTGAACGGAGCAGTCCGCGCAAGTCCTGATCCGCTCGCTCGGCCGCGTCAAACTGGGCGAAGTGACGTGATGTCCCAGCGGAATTGCGGTTCGCGCTCACTTAACACCTTGACACATATGTTCGATAGGACGTATGATCGAGTATGGATGGTGGGGAAGTCTTCAAGAGGGCAGCGCGGGAGGCGTTGGATGCCAGGTTGTGTCCGATCGATCTCTCGGAGTATCGGACC
>NZ_VCQV01000065.1 GCF_007845645.1 Leekyejoonella antrihumi | reverse complement strand
AACACAGGCTTCTTTGAACTCGGGCGAATACTTCTTACCAGTTCCCAACAGGCTTCCCTTTCAGTCAACCCCAAAGAAATCAGATCCTTGGGGCCAACTGTCCGAGACTCGCCGGGCGCCTCAATCTTCGGCCTGTGGGCCGACCGGGTCGGGCGCCGCATCCCCCTGATGGTCGACGTCTGCTTCTACAGCGTGGTCGGGTTCCTGTGCGCGTTCGCGCCGAACTTCACCGTGCTCATCGTGCTGCGGATGCTCTACGGGCTGGGCATGGGCGGCGAGTGGGGCCTGGGTGCGGCGCTGGCGATGGAGAAGATCCCGGCATCGCGCAGGGGCTTTTTCTCCGGGCTGCTGCAGGGTGGCTACTCGATGGGCTACCTGATGGCCTCGCTGGCCTTCCTCGTCGTCAACACGTGGTGGGGCCTGAGCTGGCGCTGGATGTTCGCCCTGTCCATCGTCCCGGCGCTCATCAGCCTGATCATTCGAGCCCGCGTCGAGGAGTCCGACGTATGGCGGGCGGCCCAGCAGCGGGTCAAGCAGACCAATACGTCGGCCAAGAAGATCTTCTCGAACCCGACGATCTGGAAGCGATTCATCTTCCTCGTGATCCTGATGACCGCGTTCAACTGGATGAGCCACGGCACCCAGGACATCTTCCCAACCTTCTTGAAGGCCAGCAACGACAGCGGGATCGGGCTCGCGAAGAGCACGGCAACCTGGATCGTGGTGATCTACAACATCGGCGCGATCGGCGGTGGTGCGCTGGCCGGCTGGCTCTCGGAGCGCTACGGCCGCAAGGCGCTGATCATCTGCTGCTGCATCCTCGGCCTGCCGGTGGTGCCGTTGTTCGCCTACTCGACCAGCGTCGGGATGCTCATCCTCGGCTCGTTCCTGATGCAGGTCATGGTGCAGGGCGCGTGGGGCGTCATCCCGGCGCACCTGACCGAGCTCTCCCCCGACGAGATCCGCGGTTTCTACCCCGGGGTGACCTATCAGCTCGGCAACTGCCTCGCCGCGTTCAACCTGCCGATCCAGGAGGCGCTGGCGGGTTCGCACGGCTACCCGTTCGCTCTCGCCGCCACGATCATTCCGGTATTCATCGTGGTCATCGTTCTCACTGCGGTGGGCCGGGAGCGCAAGGGGATCAGCTTTGGCAGCACGGAATCCAGCCTGGTCACCGACGGCGCCGTCATGACGTAGTCGGGCCGCCGGCCCAGGTCGAGTGGTCACAGATGCACGGTTCCATCTCTCACGCACCGTGCATCTGTGACCACTCGATGTATGCCGTGCGGCTCAGTCGGTCAGCAGCCGCCGCAGACGCGCCCGGAGTTGCGCATTGCCCGGCCCGAAGTCGCGCCCCGTCATGACGACGACGCGAAACCCGGCATCCTCCAGCAGCGCCGTGCGACCCAGATCCTGCTTCCACGACGACGCGTGCACACCGCCGTAGTACTCCCCGATGACACGGCGCGCACGCCACAGGAAGTCGACATTGGCCAGCCAGCCCGACTCGTCGAGGATGTCCGCGTTCAATTCGGGCTCGGGCAGCCCCCAGTCGTGGAACAGCAGTCGCCCGCGTGTCTCCTGCGGCGATCGACTACCGATCCGCACGAGACCAAGTGCCTCCCGGGCAGCCGCGACGCCCCGACGCCCGGAGTATGCGGCGAGCGCCTGGCAGAGCGTCTCGGTTGAGTCGATGCGCGACACGACTGCATCACCGAGAATCACCAGGTCCGCCAGGTCCAGCGTGCCGGCAAGGTCGCACCAGGTGGCTTCCGGCGTCACGACGCGCAGACCGCTTCGATGCCGAACCGCCGGCCGACTTGCGCGGTGCACGCAAACCCCCGGTCGTCTGATCCGGCCCGCACCCGCCGGTAGCGTCACCTGCAGGTCGCTCGGGTGGCCCGGCGGCAGTGGGAGGTGCCAGAGCTGCGCAGCCGTCCAGTGGCTGAAGGCGCTTCCGGGCGGGAGGACCGGCAGCAATGCCTTCGCCCGCGACACCAGGCTGCCCAGGTCACCGGCCACGCGCACGCCGTGAAATGGCCGCCGCAGGTCACCCGCCCGCATCCGGCCACGACTGGCTCCGGCCCGGCGCGCCTGCGAGATGGTGAAGGCCGTGCCGAGCTGCGGAGGCAGTGGCTTGCGAGGCATGTCCGGCACTCTGGCAGGCCCGCATACCGGCGCCGCAGGTTATCCACAGGCGGGCGGACGCCGAATCGCCGAGTGGTCAAATACGCACGGTCCGAGAGTCCGCGCACCGTGCATCTGCGACCACTGGACGTATGCCGCGCGGTTCAGTCTTCATCGTCGCCGTCATCCGGGTCGTCCTCGCGCTTGTTGAAGTCCACGTCAATGCGCTGGAACCCCTTGGACCGCGTCGCCTGCGCCTGACCCGTATAGCTGGCCACGTCACCGCGGGTGAGCTCGACGTCATCGGTGAACGGCGTCAGCAGCGCCCGCGGAAACAATTGCTTGCACCGCACCACGTCGATCTCCATGCAAATCACGATGATCAGCGAGGCCAGATAGATGAACGCGAGCATGCCGAGGACCACTGCGAAGACACCGTTCACCGCGGACGCATGTCGCACGACGTGGGAGACGTAGATGACACCGAAGTGCTGCAGGACCTGCCAGAGAATGCCGGCCACGACGGCACCGGGCAGCACACTGGACGAGCGCAGCGACAGCGCAGACCCGATGTGGAAGGCGAACACGAACACCGCGATGCTCACCAGCGTCGCCCCGACGAGCACGGCCACCTGGCTCAGCCCCTGCAGTCGCACCACCGTCGCCAGCAACGACGTCAGAGCGGTGGTCAGGAGCAGCCCGACACCGACCGTGACGAGGAGCAGCACCGAACGACCGCGCGCGGCAAAGGGATTCGGCCGCTCGTTACGCGGCACCTGCCAGACTGTGTTCGCGGCATACTGAAACGCCTGCGCCGCGCCGAGTGCACCGTAGAGCGCAACCAAGCCGCCGATCGTCACAACCCCCCAGCTGCCGTCCAGACCATGCGGGACCTTGAGCTGGTCACCGATGACCGGGAACTGGCTCAGCGCCGAGTCCAGCAGCTGCGCCTGGAGGTGCGGATGCCCCTTGAGCACAATGCCGAGCACGGTCGATGCAAGGAGCAGGATCGGGAAGAGGGAGACGAACACGTAGTAGGTCAGGGTCGCCGCCAGATAGCTGCCCATGTCGTCGAAGAACTTGTAGACCACGGCAAGGGGATATCCCAACCAGGGGAATCGCCGCTGCGCGCGGTCCATCGAGGTCGTCACCGACACAGCATTGCCCCTTGCCTGTGGTTCGGCCAGCAAGCTGGCGTCGAGAGTTCTGCGACAGCCGTCGTATGCCGCATGGCTCAGACCGGGGGGATCGCCCGCCTACGGGTGCTGAACGCGCGGTCCCGGTGTGCGGCATACCTTAGCCGGTGCAAGAGCTCGCCGCGCAGGTCACCGGCCTCGACCACCCCGTCGATCACCAGGTCCGACGCGAGCCGTTCGAGATCGACGTCCTCGAGATACTCCTCGCGCCGCGCCTGCACGAACCTCTCTCGCTCGCCCTCGTCCTCGATGGCGGCGATCTTGTTGGCGTACACCGCATTGACGGCGGCCTCGGGCCCCATCACCGCGATTCGAGCCGTGGGCAGCGCCAGGGTCGCGTCCGGCCCGAACCCGGGCCCGCCCATGGCATACAGGCCTGCGCCGTAGGCCTTGCGCACGATGATGCAGAACTGCGGGACGGTCGCCTCGGAGACGGCCGACACCATCTTGGCCCCGTGTCTGATGATGCCGCCGCGCTCGACCTCGGACCCGATCATGAAGCCGGGCACGTCGGTCAGGTAGATCAGCGGGATCGAGTAGGCGTCGCACATCCAGATGAAGCGCGTGGCCTTGTCGGCGCTGTCGGTGAAGAGCACGCCGCCCTTGACCATGGAGTTGTTGGCCACGATGCCGACGGTTTCACCGTTCATCCGACCGAACCCGATGACGAGCTCGGCGGCGAACAGGGGCTTCAGCTCGAAGAACGAGTCCTCGTCGATCAGTCCGTCGATCACCTCATGGACATCGAACGGCTGGCTCTCCCGCTCCGGCACCGTCTGCGGTGTCAGGGGGACGGTCGGCTCCTCGGCGACGTAGCTCGGCGGGTCGTGCCGCCAGGAGTCCGGCACGTAGGAGAAGAACAGCTTGGCGAGCTCGATCGCCTCGGTGTCGTCGGTGGCCAACAGGTCACCGACTCCGCTGACAGTGCAGTGCATTCGCGCGCCGCCCATGTCCTCCAGCGAGACCTTCTCACCCACGACCATCTCGGCCATCCGAGGGCTGCCGAGATACATCGACGCGTTGCCGTCGACCATGATCAGCACATCGGTGAAGCTCGGGATGTAGGCGCCGCCGGCCGCCGAAGGACCGAAGAGGCAGCAGATCTGCGGCACCTTGCCGGACAACGCGACCTGGTTGTGGAAGATCCGGCCGGCGCCGCGGCGCCCCGGGAAGAGCTGCACCTGATCGGTGATGCGGGCTCCCGCGGAGTCAACGAACCAGAAGATCGGCAGCTCCTCACGGAGAGCGGACTCGGTTGCGCGCACGATCTTTTCGACCGTTCGTGCACCCCACGAGCCTGCCTTCACCGTCGGGTCGTTGGCCACGACGATGGCCGGCCGGCCCTCGACGGTGCCGCGGCCGGTCACGACCCCGTCGGCTGGTAGGCCGGTGGACGAGGCGTTTGCGTATCGACCGTCCTCGACGAACGATCCCTCATCGAAGAGCAGCGCGATCCGGTCTCGGACGTACAGCTTGTTCTGCGAGTCGAGCTTGGCGCGCGCCTTCTCCGAGAGCGCGTGCGTGGCCTCGTAGGCCTTATCCAAACGCTCGCGCACGTCGGCGACCCGCGGATCGCCCTGGTGCTGTGCATTATTCATGGTCACAGTCCCAGTCCGCGCGCGATGAGCATTCGCTGCACCTCGGAGGTTCCTTCGCCGATCTCGAGGATCTTGGCATCGCGATAGAACCGGGCGACGGGGTACTCCTCCATGAAGCCATTGCCGCCGAAGATCTGGGTCGCCAGTCGAGTTGCGGTGACGGCGGCCTCGGTCGAGTAGACCTTGGCTATCGCCGCGGCCTGCTTGACCTCGGCGACCGATCGCCGGCCCACCTCGAGCTCATCCTTCAGCCACGCCGCCTTGTAGGTCAGCAGCCGGGCCGCGTCGACCATGACGGCGAGATCCGCGACCTTGAAGGACACGCCCTGGTTGACACCGATCGGCCTGCCGAAGGCCGTGCGCGTCTTCGCATACTCCGTCGACGCCTCGAGGCAGGCCTGCGCCAGTCCTACTGCGAGCGCGGAGATGGCCACGCGTCCGTCGTCGAGCGTCTTGAGGAACTGACGGTATCCCTGGCCCCGTTCACCGAGCAGATTCTCTTGCGGCACAGCGCAGCCCGAGAAGGTCAGGCCGTGGGTGTCAGAACTGTTCCAGCCGAGCTTGTCGTAGGCGGGCTCGACCGTGAATCCCGGCGTGCCGGCCGGCACCATGATGGCGCTGATCTCAGGCCGGCCATTCTCCCGCTCACCGGTGCGGGCGGTGACCGTCACGACCGAGGTGCGGTCGGTGCCGGAGTTGGTGATGAAGGCCTTGGCGCCGTTGATCGTCCAATGTCCGTCCGCGAGCGTGGCGCGGGTGCGCGTCGCCCCGGCGTCCGAGCCGGCGTCGGGCTCGGTCAGGCCGAAGCCGGCAAGTGTCTTGCCGGCCACCAGGTCGGGCAGGAACTGCTGCTTCTGCTCGTCTGAGCCGTAGGTGAGGATCGGGTTGATCCCGAGCCCGACGCCGGCCGACAGGGTGATGCCGACCGACTGGTCGACGCGACCGAGCTCCTCGATCGCGAGGCACAGGTAGGTGAAGCCGCCCTCGTCGAGGCCCGCCCCGCCATACTCCTGCGGCACCACCAAGCCGAAGAGACCGAGCTCACCCATCTGCGGGACCAGGTGCGAGGGGAAATGGTGGTCGCGATCCCACTCTGCGATGTGCGGAGCGACCTGCTCCTGCGCGAACTCCCGCACCACCTGGCGGAAGTCCTCGTGGTCCTTGGACAGCTCAAACATTGATGACGACCTCTTCGTGGCGACTGCTACTTGACGTTAACGTAAACGTAAAGCACGATGGCACCGATGACAAGCCAGCAGACGTGGTCGATCGCGCAGCTCGCCGAGGAGCACGGCGTGACGCATCGCACCATCCGCCACTACGAGGAGCTCGGGCTGATCAGCCCCGAGCGCCGCGGGACGACCCGCGTCTTTCACCGGCGCGACCGCATCCGCCTGGCCTTGATCCTGCGCGGCAAGCGCATCGGGTTTCCGCTGGAGGAGATCCGCAAGATCGTCGACATGTATGACGAGCAGCCGGGTGAGGCCGGTCAGCTCAGCTATCTGCTGGACCGGATCGAGGACCGCCGCGCCGATCTGGAGCGCCGCCGCCAAGACATCCAGGACTCGTTGGACGAACTGGCCGAGCTGGACCGCCGCTGCCAGGCCGATCTGGCGGCGCTGCGCTCCCCCACCCACCGCCAGTAGGTCCGCGCGCTATACCCAACGCATCCACGGCACCCGACAACGACCCCACCCACCGCCAGTAGATCCGCGCGTATACCCAACGCATCCACGGCATCCGCGGGACGCGGCTAGGCGCCGCGGCGCTGTTCGACTGCGGCCCCGCGGTTCAGCGCCGCCTGGTCGGCCGCCCGTCGTCCGGACTCCCAGCCCTCGTAGTCGGTGCCCATCGTGATGGCGTGCTCCTTGAGCTGCGGGAACATCTCATCGACGCTGTCGTTCACCTCCTGCGACCGCTCGGCGAGCAACGGCACCAGCGCCCGGCTGCCGGACCCGGCGGCAGACTGAGCGGCGACCGCAGCGTCGGTCTCCTCCTGCGTCACCGCTTGCAGTCGCTCGCCGATCCGCCGTGCGAAGGCAGACAGGAACGACTGGCGGAAGGTCCTGGTCCGCGACTGGCCGTTGCGGTAGGTGCGAGTGCCCTCCCGCGACAACGCCGAGGTGACCTGCACGAGCAGCGAGGTGAACAGCGTCTCGACCGCGTCCAGATCGGTCTCGAACCCGAGCACAGTGACGAAGCCGAGTTCCTTGGACCAGACCGTGCGGCAGCGGTTGGCCTCCGCAACTTCGGTCAGCAGCAACGCCTTGGGCGCTTCGTACGGCGCATCCACTCCGATGCGGCGCGCCTGCGGTGCGTCCGCGTCCCGTTGGTGTGTCGCCGCGAGCAGCGCCGCATCGATGCTGTGCCGTGCCATCAGTGCTTGCGCACCGGCGGTGAAGGTCTCCGCCTCTGCCTCGAAGGTGGTCGATTCGGCCTTGGCCAGCAGTGCACGCACGCGACTGAGGATGCGCTCGTCCACGGGTGCCCGCTCGGTATGCCGTGGCTGCGTGTAGCCGCCAGGCGGTGGCCCGAGCGACTCGAGCGCCGGAATTCCACCAAGCAGACCCAGGACCGTGACGGCACTGTCCAGCGTGACAAGCCAGGATGCGTCCCCACGCGCGGACAGGTAGGTACGGTGTTCCGGCCACCATGATGTCGCGTCAAGCTCGCGGAGCTGGGCGTGCCACCGCGGGTCGACCGTTGCCTCGGCATACCGCCCGATCTGGTCGGCCATGGCGTCCAGCAACAGGTCCTGGTCAGCGGCCTTGTGCCTCTTGCCGACCAGCCGGTGCAGGTCGGCCGGCTCCCAACCGCTGCGCCAGGCCTGCTCCAGCATGTCGCGCAGGCAGGTGGTCAGGACCCGCTCGACGATCCGGCTGCCGCCGCCCCGCTCGACGATCCGCGCCAGGGTCGTTCGGACCCGCTCCCGCTCGCGGGCGTCCACGGCCCGAACGGCACGCCCGGCGAGGTCGTAGACCTGTGCCTCGATCGACGGCCCCTGCGCCGGGCCGCCGAAGGTGCTGCTCGCCCGAGGTCCACCGAAGCCGGCGCCGGCGGTGTCCTCGTCGCCGAGCCGCGGACCCGGGTCCGTCATGGGAGTCGACGATGCTCGTGCCTTCTCCCGCCTTGACTTCGCCTTCGCCCGCCGACGCTGCTGATTGTTTCTCCCCATCTGGCTGCCTGCCCCTTCGGTCGTCGTTCACGCCACGATTGCATACGCCGCCGACAAGCGTTCAAGGCCGCCGCTCGACGGGCAGTGGATCCGCGGGCGATACCCAACGCATCCACGGCAGCTGGCAACGACCCCACCCACCGCCAGTACATCCGCGCGCTATACCCAACGCATCCACTGCATCCTCCGGACGAGCAGTCCTCCCCCAGCCGGGCCGACACCGCATACCCGCTGCCAGGATGGGCGCATGACCACGAGCGCATGGCAGTCGGTCGACGAGGTGCAGACCGCGTTGGCCAAGGTCGGATACCTGGCCTCCGAGTCGATCGCAACGACGGTATTTCTCGCCGCCCAGCTCGGTCGGCCGGTGCTGGTCGAGGGACCGGCCGGAGTGGGCAAGACCGCGCTGGCCAAGGCCGTGAGCGAGGCGTCGGCCGCCCGGCTGATCCGCCTGCAGTGCTATGAGGGCGTCGACGAGGCGCGGGCGCTCTATGAGTGGAACCACGCCAAGCAGCTACTGCGCATCACCGCCGAGCAGCACGGGCGATGGGACGACCTGCGCACCGACATCTTCGGCGAGGAGTTCCTGCTGCCCCGGCCACTGCTCGCCGCCGTCCGCAGCACCGATCCGGTGGTCCTGCTGATCGACGAGCTCGACAAGGCCGACGAGGAGATGGAGGGTCTACTGCTCGAGGTGCTGTCCGACTTCCAGGTCACCATCCCCGAGCTGGGCACCATCCAGGCGGCCCAGCGCCCGTTCGTCGTCGTCACGTCCAACGCGACGCGGGAGCTCTCGGAGGCGCTGCGTCGGCGTTGCCTCTTCCTGCACATCGACTATCCCGCACCGGCCCTCGAGCAGCAGATCGTCCACCTGCATGCCCCCGGCCTGGATGAGGCGCTGGCCCGCTCGATCGTGCGCGTCATCGGTGCGCTGCGCGGGCTCGACCTGCGCAAGGCACCGTCGGTCTCGGAGACCGTCGACTGGGCCCACACCCTGCTCTCGCTCGGTGCGGACCGGCTCGACCCACGGCTGGTCGAACGCAGTCTGGGCGTGATCCTCAAGCACCAGCCCGACATCGAGTCGGCCCACGCCCGGTTGGACCTGGACCGTGCACTCGCGGACTGACGGCGCGCCCGACGGCGATGCGGCCGAGGCGGATGCGGCCGATGGCGTAGGCGGGCGCCTCGTGGCGCTGGCCGGTGGCCTACGCGGCTACGGGCTGCACGTCGGCACCAGCGAGGTCACCGATGCCGCGCGGGTCGTCGAGGTGCTCGGCCTCACGAACCGCGCCCGGCTCAGGGACGGTCTGGCCGCCGCCATGCTGCGACGCAGCGGCGACGCCCACGTGTTCGAGCAGCTCTTCGACCTCTACTTCCCGGTGGCGGTCGGCGCAGCCATCGGGTTGCCGGCACACACCGTGGACGAGCTGCGCGAACGGCTCATGCATGCCGTGGCCACCGGTGACAGCGCGGCGATCGACGCGATCGCCCGCGCTGCGGTCGAGGCGCTGGGAGCCGTCAGCGCCGACGCGCAGCGAGGCTGGTCCGCCGCGCAGACCCTCGACCGGTTCGCGCCCCAGCGCACGATCGCCGGCGCCCAGCAGCTGGCGCGCAGCCTGCAGCAGGGAGACCCCGAAGGCGGTGGCGATGGCGAGGGCAGCGGCGGTGGCGACGGTAGCGGGGGTGCTGGCGGCGGGGGCTCTGGCGGCGGACAGGGGTCCGCACCTGGCGAACGACTGACCGACCGGATCGACCGGGACGAGGCGCGCCGCCGGGTGGCGGAGTTCCGGGCACGGGTGGAGTCGGAGACCAGGCGACGCAACGCCGAGGTGCGGGGTCGCTCACACCTCGCACAGCACGGCATACGGGGCCCGGTGGAGCAGCGTGACTTTCTGAGCGCCGGCGCCGCCGACCTGGACGAGCTGCGCCGCAGCATCGACCCGCTGGCCAAGAAGCTGGCGACTCGCCTGCAGGCCCGACGGCGCGCCGGACGCGGCTCGATCGATGTGCGCCGCACCCTGCGCGCCTCGATGTCGACCGGCGGGGTGCCGATCACGCCGGTCTATGCTCCGCGCCGCACACACCGCCCCGACCTGGTGATCCTGGCCGACCTGTCGGGGTCCGTCGGCGGGTTCTCCACCTTCACGATGCTGCTGATGCGGGCACTGCACGCGCAGTTCCGGCGGGTCCAGGTCTTCGGCTTCATCAGCAGCACCGCGGACGTGACCGACGTCGTCCGCGGCGCCGGTCACGGCGCCGCGCTGGTGACCTGGGCGCGCCGGCAGCCCGAGCTGACGGCTCACGGAAGCAGCAGCAGCTACGGCAATGCGTTGCGGACGTTCGCCGACAATCACCTGGCCGCGGTGGGCCCCCGCTCGACCGTGCTGGTCCTCGGCGATGCGCGGACCAACTTTGGCGACCCGCGAGTCGACGACCTGCGCAGTATCCGCGAGCGCGCCCGGCATGTGGTGTGGCTCAATCCGGAACCGGCCACCCAGTGGGACTCTGGCGACTCGGTGGCCCAGGCCTACGCCCGGGTCGTCGACATGCACGAGTGCCGCAACCTGGAGCAGCTGCGCCGGTTCGTGGGCCGCGTCCTGCCCGTATGACGCACACTCCACGCCCGCCCGATTGTGCACTTTCGCCCCAAAGGCGCACCCGTAGGTGCACCTTGGGGCGAAAGTGCGCCTTTGGAGAGGTGGCGGTGTATGCCGCTCAGCCGGGGAACTGCGAGGGGTCCGGCCCCAGGCGCTTGCCCTGGTCGAGCGCGGCGATCGCGGTCATGGCCAAGTCGTCGAGCTCGAAGCCGAACACGTCGAAGTTCGAAACGATTCGCGCGGGCGTCACCGACTTCGGGATCACGACGTTGCCGAGTTGCAGGTGCCAGCGCAGCACCACCTGGGCCGGCGTGCGTGCGTAGCGGTCGGCGATCGCACCGATCGTGGCGTCCTCGAGCAGCTCGCCGCCCTGCCCGAGCGGGCTCCAGGCCTCCGTCGCGATGTCGTGCTGGGCGTGGAACTCGCGCAGCTCACGCTGTGCCAGCATCGGATGCAGCTCGATCTGGTTCAGCGCCGGGTACTCCCCCAGCTCGTCGTGCAGGCGCTGCAGGTCCGCCACCCGGAAGTTGGCGACGCCGGCGGCGCGGATGCGCCCCTCGTCACGCAGGTGCAGCAGGGCCTTGAACGAGTCGACGAACTGGTCCTGCTGGGGAGCGGGCCAGTGGATCAGGTAGAGGTCCAGCGGCTCGACGTCGCCGAGCTTGCCGATCGACTCGTCGAAGGCGGCCAGTGTCGCGTCATACCCCTGCTTGTCGTTCCAGACCTTGGTGGTCAAGAAGATCTCCGCGCTCGGGATGTCGCTGTCCGCGAGCGCCCGGCCGACGCCGGCCTCGTTGGCGTACAGCGCGGCGGTGTCGATGCTGCGGTAGCCCGCCCGCAGCGCCGCGGCCACCGCCGGGGTTGCCTCCTCGTTGGGCACCTTCCAGACACCGAATCCGAGCTGCGGCATCGGCACCGGGCCGTCCTTGCCACGCAGCTGCACGGTGGGGACTGGCGTTGTCGTCATCTGTGAAGTCATATCAGCGCCAACAGGCAAACCGGGCAGGGTATGCCGCATTCGCTCGGCCGACCCGCGATATGTGACTCTTGTCGCATATCGCTAGAGTCGGGCGCATGCCCGCACTTCACAAGGTCCTGATCGCCAATCGTGGCGAGATTGCTGTCCGTGTCGCTCGTGCCTGCAAGGATGCCGGGATCGGGTCGGTGGCCGTGTATGCCGAGCCCGACCGGGACGCGCTGCACGTCAAGGT
>NZ_VCQV01000064.1 GCF_007845645.1 Leekyejoonella antrihumi | reverse complement strand
AGCTGTGCGAGCACCTGACCGCCACCAAAACCGTGTACCCCGACACCGACCTCGTCCTACGCTACGAGATCAAAACCCGCCGATAGCCCCGCAAAAACTATCGCACCATGTCCAGAGTCCTGAAGCTGCGCGAGGGCACCTACTTTCCCGAGTGGCTGCTGGAACGTCGCAAGCGAGCCGAGGCGGCCCTGACGTCCGTGGTGGCCAACCTGGGGGTCCCCCCGTTGTAGCGCAGCGTACGGGGGAATACCTGCTCGGTGTATCCACGCGCCGGATGGACCGGCTCGTGCAGACCCTCGGCATCACCGGCCTGTCCAAGTCGCCCAGTTTCGGAATCTAGCGGCTCTGACTTCATTGAATGGCAGGCTCGTTCGGCTGCTCGGCGAGTGCTGTGAGGCGCCGTGCGATTTCGGCCGGACGGTCGTCGGCGATGTGCTGGTAGCGCATGGCCATGGTCGAGGTGGAGTGTCCGAGTCGGTCCATGAGTTCGCGGGTGGTGGCCCCCGCGTGCGCGGCGAGCGTTGCACCGGTGTGGCGCAGATCGTGCCATCGCAGGTCGGGTCGTCCTGCGGCCGCCCGTGCAGGTCTGTAGACCTTGTAGAGGCTGCCGTGGTGCATGTGGTGGCCGTCGGTGTTGGGGAATAGCAAGCCGTCCGATCCGCTCTGTGCGTACGAGGCGAGGTGGTGGCGGATCGCCGGCATGAGGTGGGGCGGGATACTCACATCACGGATGCTGGCCGTGGACTTGGGGGTTCCGACCTGAGCCTGACCGCCGGGCCAGGTCACGCCGCGCCGAACGCGGATGACCTGCTGCCGCAGATCGATGTCCTTGCGCCGAAGTTCGGTCAGCTCCCCGAACCGCAGGGCGCACCAGGCGGCCAGGTGCACCATCAGGCGGTACCGGTCGGGCATCGCCTGCGCGATCTGCGTCAGCTCCTCGAGCGTCGCCGGGCGCATGCCGTGACGGCCCGGCGGCCTCCCCGCCCCGCGGATACGGCACGGGTTACTTGACAGAACCTCTTCCTCAACAGCGGTGTTCAAGATGGTGCGCAACAGCGAGTAGGTGTGCGCCCGGGCGGTGGGATGAGCCGGGCCCATGGCCACGTGCCACGACCTGACCTGCTCGGCAGTGATCGCATCAAGTGGAGTGTCGCCGAAGACGTCGATCAGAGTGACGATCATCCGCGCGTACTCCGCACGAGTGCGGGGCTTGAGCTCACGACCGGTCAACCACTGGCGCGCGTAGACACCGAACGTCGGACACGGCGCGGGGGAGGACGGAGCAGGACGCCAACGTCCCTCCGTCATCGCGGCCAGCTGAAGACTGAGCCAGGCCTCCGCGTCCCCCTTGGTCTGGAACGTGGTGGGGGCAACATGACGCCTACCGTCAGGCCCCAGGTAGCCGGCCTGGTAGCGGCGCGAGGGCAGCCGGCGAAGGGTGCCAAAACTGCGACGCCGACCGGAGTGGTTGCCTCCCGCGCGACGTGCGGGAGGGTGAACTGCGGCCGCCTCGGGTTGCTCAGGTTGTCGCACTGTGACGCCTCCTCGTGCACGTTCCGTGCAACTATCGTGCAAGAACGATTGGCCATTTGCGTCCATCGGCGTCCATCAGTGTCCCTCGACAGATCGACGTAACTGGCTGTCATCATACAACTTTGGGCAGAATTCGCCGACTTTCCGGCCGCTCGGATTTGGCCAATAAACAAGTTCAAATCCTGTCAGCCCGACCAACGTTTTGCTGCGCCCAGGCAGGTACCTGCGAATCATCCAGCGGTACGCCAAAGATTGCTGCACGAGCCACTACGTGCAGATCGCCCGTGCCCCACCTCAGGTACGAAGAGCCCATAGACAGTCGCATCATGTCGGGAGTCCTGGGGCCGAGTCGGCCCGGTACGCGGCGGCGGTGTGCGCGCTGTCCTTCAATGATCGTCGCGGCGAAAAGCACCTCCACCGAGGCAGACTTTCAAGGAGAGGCCACATTCTGCAGGCTGTCGGATAACGTGGACGAATGATCGACCATCGGCTTCAGGTGCTGCGCCTCCTGGCGGAGTACGGTACGGTCACGGCGGTTGCCGAGGCGTTGAACTACACACCCTCAGCAGTGTCCCAGCAGCTTCGCACCCTTGCCTCCGAGCTCGGCGTGACGCTGCTCGTGCGGGATGGCAGGGGCGTTCGCTTCACTGAGGCTGGGCGCGCGCTGCTCACCGGGTCGAACAAGCTGTTCGCGACCTGGGAAGAACTGCGTGCCGAGCTCGACTCCAGTTCCGGTGATCAACCGGGCTCTATGCGTCTGTGCGGGTTCTCGACCGCCGCAGCGGCGCTGTTGCCCTTTGTAGCCACTACGCTCGCGGCGCAACGGCCGCACTTGAGCGTGCGCATCATCGAGGCTGATCCGGACGAGTGCTTCAGGCTGCTGCTCTGCGATCAGGCAGACGTCGCCGTCGTTGTGGCCACTTCATCACTTCCACCGATGAGCGATCCCCGGTTTGAGCAGCGAGCCCTCCTGGACGATCCGCTCGATCTACTTGTTGCGGCGGACAGCCAGTTCGCCGGAGAGCGGTCCATGCGGCTCAGTGACACCGCCAACCAGCCTTGGATCCTCGATCGCCCCGGCCGTCCACACCATCAGCTTGTGATGACTGCGTGTGCCGCAGCCGGCTTCGCTCCGCTGGTTGCGCATGAGGCTGCCGAGTGGGACACCGGCGCGGCGCTCGTCGGGGCGGGGCTTGGCGTTGCTCTCGTGCCACGGCTGGCACGCTTGCCAGCCGGATACCCGATCCGCCGGATTGCGCTGCGCGGTGATCCAACGCCGTCTCGCCACCTGCTCACCGCGATCCGCAGCGGCAGTCGCGGGCAACCTGCTGTTGCGGCTGCGCTCGCAGCGCTCGACGAAGTCTCGCATCGCCGGCAGATCCACGGTGAGTAGGACGGTTCGGCAATCGGCATGACTCCGGCCGCCTACTGCTAGATCGGGGTGCACAGGCGGAGGGCGTCGTAGATCGCCGCATGCGTGTTGCGACTCGTCACGGCGTCACCGATGCGGAATAGCTGATAGGAGCCAGCAGGGTTGCGGTTAATGGTCTGAGGCTGCACCTGCAGCAACTCACCCTGGTCGACCTCACCGAGGTTGGTCGACCCGGCGACCAGATCGAAGTAGAGGTCGTCGACAGGAAGCGTGCCGTGCTCCACCACCACGTGGTCGACCACCCGCTCGACCTCTTTGCCCGCATACTGACTGAACAATCTGACAGTCAGTCGCCCGTTCTTGGTTCGTTCTACTGCTCGCAGCTGGTAGGCGAGCGTGACCTGCACATCCTGCTCGGCAAACACCTTGAGGTAGGCGGGGGAGTTCATGCTGCCCACGTCGGGGGCAAGCGCACGCTCAGGCGTGACGATCTCGACCCGGGCACCTCCAGTGGCCAGCACCTCGGCCGCGTCCATCGCCGGATAGCCGCCGTTGTTGTCGTAGATCAGCACCTCACCGGCGGGCCGCAGTGAGCCGTCCATCACGTCCCAGGTATCGGAGACCAGGTCGGCGCCCTCCTGCAGGAAGGAGCGATTCGGTAGGCCTCCCGTGGCAATGATCACGAGGTCCGGATGCTCGGCGAGCACGTCCCCGGCCTCCGCGTAGGCACCCAGCCGCAGGTCCACGCCATACTCCTTGGCCTCAGAGACCCGCCAATCGATGATCCCTATCATGTCTCGCCGCCGAGGGGACGCTGCCGACAGCCGTACCTGCCCGCCGGGGGAGCTGTTTGCCTCGAGCACCACGACCCGATGTCCCCGGCCACCAAGAACTCTGGCCGCTTCCAACCCGGCGGGCCCCGCGCCGACGACGACCGCTGTCTTGACCGGGCCGCACGTGGGGGACAGCTCGTGCGAGAAGTTCTGCTCTCGTCCGGTGGTGGCATTGTGGATGCACTTGGTGTCGCCACCCTCGTAGATCGAGTCCAGGCAATAACTCGCCCCGACACAAGGGCGGATGCGATCCTCTTGCCCGGCGGCGATCTTGCGCACCAGGTGCGGATCGGCGATCTGTGCCCGTGTCATCCCGATCAGATCGACCAGACCTTCCCGGACCGCATACCGCGCGGTCGCCACGTCGGCGATCCGGGCGGCGTGCATCACCGGGATGCCGAGCTCTCGTCGGATGCCGGCGGTGAACTCCAGGAACGGGGCGGACGGCGCCCCCATCGACGGGATCACCTGGGAGAGAGTCTCATCGCTGTCGATCGTGCCCTTGATCGTGCTCATGAAGTCGATGCCGTCGGAGACGTACTGCTTCGCCGCGATCATCGCGTCGGCAGCCGAGAGGCCGTCCACGCGGTCCTCGTCCATGCTCATTCGAAGGCCCACGATGAAGTCGGGTCCGACCGCGGCCCGAACCGCCTGGATCACACGGCGCGGGAACGCCATGCGATGCTCCAGCGTGCCGCCCCAATGGTCGCCGCGCGTATTTGTGGCCGGTGACAGGAAACTATCGAACAAGTGACCGTACGACTCGATCTCGATCCCATCCAGGCCACCCTCCTGGCACCGCACTGCCGCGTCCGCATAGTCCCGCACGATGCGATCCAGGTCCCAGTCCTCCGCAGCCTTCGGAAACGAGCGGTGGGCCGGTTCACGCACAGCCGACGCGGACACCAGCGGCAACCAGTCCGCGGTGAAGTTGCTCGTTCGACGGCCCAGGTGGGTGACCTGGCACATCACGGCAGCGCCCGCCTCATGCACGTCATCGGTGAGTCGTCGCAGCCACGGGACGATCTCGTCTCGGTACAACAGCAGGTTCCCGAAGGATGGTGGGCTGTCCGGTGACACGACCGCCGAACCACCGATCATGGTCAGGCCGACGCCGCCTCGCGCCTTCTCGACGTGGTAGAGGCGGTACCGGTCCTTCGGCATACCCTCCTCGCCGAAGGCCGGCTCGTGGGACGTGCTGACGACACGGTTGCGCAGTCGCAACTGCTTCAACTCATAGGGCTGCAGCAGTGGGTCGATGGCCTGCAAGCTCATTCAGGTCTCCCTTCACATCGTCGCCCGAAGACGGTCGTGGCGCTCGCGAGTCAGAAGATGACGTAGAGCTTGCGCACCGTCTCGTGGATGTCCCAGGTGCCGCTCCATCCCTTCGGGACGAAGAACGTGTCGCCGGGGCCTACCAGCGCGGGCGATCCATCATCTGGGGTGATCGTCATCGATCCGGCGACGATGTGCACGAACTCGTTCGTGTCCAGCAGCCAGCGCGATGGGCCCGCAGTGCATTCCCAGACGCCGGTCTGTGCGTCTCCCTCGCCCTGCCAGAGGATGGTGCCGGACGTGTTCATCTGCTCGCCGGTTGCCTTCAGGCAGGGGCCCCAGTCCTCCAGTGTCGGCGTGTCCGAGGTGCGGAGCAGCGCCATGCTGGGAGCGGAAACTGTGTCATTGGACATCAAGGTTGGCCTTTCATGATGGTGAAGCGTGGTTTGTGGCAGGCCGACTGATCTGTCGGCAGCGATCTGGTGCTCACGCGTCAATCACCAGATCGGTCAATGGCATTGAGCAGCAGGGCAGTATCTTGTTCTGCGCTATCTCCCGCGGACGAATTCCGCCATTGTGGTGCATGTCGACCGAGCCTTCGGTCAGAGTGCACTTGCAGGTCCCGCACATGCCTTCGGTGCACGAGAACGGAAGGTGCATCCCGGCGTCTAGTGCTGCATCAAGGATCGTCTCGTCTGCGCCGCAACGGATCGTGCGCGCGCTTCGGGTGAACTCCACGGCATACGTTGTGACTGGGGCCGAGCCCGGAGTCAGCTGATCGTCTCGAGCATCGGCTCGCTGCCCTGGCAGGTCGTCGAAATCGAAGCTCTCCTCGTGGTAGCGCAGCGGGTTGATGCCGGCCAAGTCGCGCACGGCGGCCATGTATGGGGCGGGCCCACAGGTGAAGACCTCACGTTCCTGCAGGTCCGGGGCCAGCGTTTGCAGCATGTATTGGTCGAGTCGCCCACGCAGCCCTGGCCAGGACTCGCCGGGCGAGTCGCTCTCGCAGATGTGGGTAACTCGCAGGCCGGGGTAGACACCGGCTATTCCCGAGAGCTCGGCTCGGAAGATGATGTCCGATGGTGTCCGAGCGCTGTGCACGAAGAGCACATCGGTGTCGGCAGCGAGGTCATAGAGCGCTCGGGTCATGGACATCAACGGTGTGATGCCGCTGCCGCCCGAGAGAAAGAGGTACTTCGCCGAGGGATACCGCGAGAGTGTGAACGTGCCGAGCGGTCCTTGCACCCTCAGCTCTGTGCCCGCACGGACATGGTCGTGCATCCAGTTTGACATCACTCCGCCGTGCTGCCTCTTGACCGTTATCGCAATGAAGTTTGGCCGGGTCGGCGGTGAGGAGATCGTGTAGCAGCGGCTGATGTCCTGACCGTTGATGCCGACCGTGAGAGTGACGAACTGTCCCGGCTCGTAGCGGAATACGCGTGGCCCACGGGCTCGCAGGATGAACGTCTTGACATCATGGGTCACCTGCCTGACCTGCGCGCACACCAGGGTCGAGTCCTGCTGGTCATCCCACTCCGGTCGGTCACCTCCGAGCTCCGCGAACGCGGAGGCCAGCTCGAGAGGCGGAGGGTAGGTGAGCGTACTCACGACGCCTGCAGGTGGTGCTCAAGTCGCTTGATGTACCAGTTGACGAAGGCCTCCACCTGGTACTCGGTGGGCGAGTATGGGCCACCTTCATACCTCGGGTTGGTCACACCAAGCTGGGTGCGAGCGACGAAGGTGACATCCTGAGTGTTCGTGGCCTGCCAGACCCGAGTCAGCTCCGCGAGGTCGTAGTCCTCACCTTCTACGGCGTCCTCATGCACTAACCAGGTCGTGCGCAACAGGGACTTCGACGGCCCCAACGGAAGCACTGAGAACGTCACCGCGTGGTCGCCGAGGAAGTGGAACCACGAGTTTGGCTGCAAGTGCAGGGCCAGGTGTCCAAGCCGCGCCGTCGGGGCCGTGCCGAGCAGTTTGCGGCAGATCGAGCGTCCGTCCTGGCTGAAGGACTCACCCGCGCCATCCAGGGGCAACCGTGCGATGCGGTAGCCGCTCACCCGGGTGTCCAGCTCCTCATGGACGGCGACCGGGATGGCATGCGCTGCGCACGTCTCCCGCAGCTGTGCCTCGGCCGCCTGATAGCGGTGCAGCACCGGCCGGAGCCGCTTGGTCACATCCTCTTCCGAATATCCATACAGCGGGAAGAGCGAGCAGATTAGCTGGGGATGGCCATCGCAGTGGTAGCACTCCCTGTTGTTCTCCATCACCAGTTTCCAGTTGCCCTCCTCGATAATGTCGATCTGGGCCGCCACCTTCGTGTGGGCGATGTCGTGCACCGCGAGGTAGGGCTCGACGGTCGCGGCCACTTCGTCGAAGTCAGCGGGCGGCTCGTCCGCGAGGCAGATGAAGAGCAGTCCGCCGGCATTCTTCAGGTGCACCGGCTTGAGCCCGAAGCACGAGGCGTCGAAGTCCTTGGCCGGCGACTCGGCATGGAGGAGGGAGCCGTCTGTCGCATAGGTCCACTTGTGGTAGCCACAGACGATGTTGCCGACCGATCCCGACGTGTCGTTCAGCACCTTCGAGCCGCGATGTCGGCAGACGTTGTGAAGCGCTTGCACCTCGCCCCCGTCACCGCGGATGAGGATCACTGAGTAGAGGCCAAGATCTACGGTCACATAGTCGCCGGGCTCAGGGATCTCTGCCACGGAGGCAACGAAGAGCCAATGGCTCGTGAAGATCGCCGACATGTCCAAGTCATGAATGTCCTGACTGGTATAGAACCAGCCATCCAGGCTGTGTCCAGTCCTACGACTCGCGACCAGATCACGAATTGAGGGCAAACTGAGTTGCGCAGTCATTGCGTCTCCCTTCGAGAGCAATAATGAAGCCGATGGAGCGCTCGGGCCCGGGCGACGATCAAGAAGTTAAGGTCCGAGTTGACCTTCCTCAACGGTACTGCGGTCCTCAGTGGAGGATAAGAGCACATTATTTCAGATAACTGTGCGCTATTCGTTGCCGATTGGTCCGTGCAAGCGTGGGCGAGCAGATCGGCGGCGCGCGTGGACTCCACGCGAGCACGCAGATCAGCGTTGCTGCGCGCTCGCGTGGAGTCCATGCGGACACTTGACAGTGATGCAGGCCACGTGCATAGTTGTGAACCAAGCAGATTGTTGCATGATGGGCAACAATCTGGGTGTCGACGTCAATATCGGCGACGGAACACGCGGCTCTGTGGCGTTCGGCATGAGCATGCGAGGTGACGATCCCCGGATACTTCATCCGTCGGCCGTAAGCATGAGGTGCGGGCGCCAGTGCGACCGGGATCGTCGAGAGGTGGGTCGTTAAGGCGTTGCCCGAAGCAGCGTCGGCAAAGTGACGGCAACCCCATCAGTTGCGGTGAATTATGGAATTTCGAGTTCGAGCCACATGCTTTGACGAAGGTTGTTAATATGAGCCGGTACCGCCATTCGACCCCTTTGACGAATAATCCTCCTCTCGCAGTCGCCGCCAGAAAAGGTATGTGATTATGCCCGCTATCAAGGCGAGTAATATTTACAAAATCTTCGGGCGGCACACCAAGCCTGGCGTCGGCCGCCTTATGGGTGGTGAGTCACGGGAAGACCTCGCTAAGGATGGGCTCACTGCGGCGGTGATCGACGCATCCTTCGAGGTCGAAGAGGGCGAGATGTTCGTCGTGATGGGTCTGTCCGGTTCCGGGAAGTCCACTCTCATCCGGGCGGTCAACGGACTGCAGGAGCCGACTAGCGGCTCGGTGGAGATATACGGCGAGGACATCACTCATGCGTCCTCGACGGATGTGCGCCGGTTGCGTCGTGAACGCATCAGTATGGTCTTCCAGCACTTCGCGCTCTTTCCGCATCGCACGGTGCTCGACAATGTGGCGTACGGGCTGAAGATCCAGGGCGTGGCGAAGGACGAGCGACGCTCGCGGGCCATGACGGCGCTGGAGATGTGCGGGCTCGAGGGCTGGCAGGCCAAATTGCCCACCCAGCTGTCCGGCGGAATGCAGCAGCGGGTCGGACTTGCCCGCGCGCTCGCCGCGGACACCGACATCTTGTTGATGGACGAAGCCTTCAGCGCGCTGGATCCACTGATCCGCCGTGAGATGCAGGATCAACTGATCGAACTGCAGCACCGTTTGCATACGACGCTGCTGTTCATCACCCATGACCTGAACGAAGCGATGCGCATCGGTGACCGGATCGCGATGATGCGTGACGGGCGCATTGTGCAGATCGGGACATCCGAGGAGATTCTGACCAATCCGGCGAACGACTACGTTGCGCGATTCACCGAGGACGTCGACCGCAGCCGAGTGCTGACGTCCTCGTCGGTGATGGAACCGCCGGTCGCCCTGCTCGGAAGCGAGCAAGGCCCTCGGGCGGCGCATCGTCTGATGCGAGAGCACCAGTTGGACTCACTCTTTGTCGTCGACCGCGACAAGCACCTGCGCGGTGTGCTGTATGAGGCGGACGTCGCCAGAGCAGTCGACGAGCGCCGCGACTCCATCGACGGGATCCTCGACGGGCAGGTGTCGTGTGTGGCGGCCGAAACGTTCGTGGCCGACCTGTTTTCGGACTCTGCGATCAGCAAGGCACCCTTGGCAGTCGTTGACGACGAACGCCGACTGTTAGGGGTCATTCCTCGGGTGACGTTGCTCAATGCGCTGATCCGAACCAATGCTCCGGAGACGGCCCTGGGTGCGACGTCCATCGAGCCAGGGCTGGATGTCGCGGCGACGCAGGAGGTTCGCTCATGAGTTTCGCCGATGCGACTGTGCCCCGGCTGCAGATCGGCAACTGGTTCAACGACATTGTCACATGGATCCAGCACAATCTCGGCCCGCTGCTCGACGTCGTCATGAATGTCGGAACCTTCCTGAACGACCACATCTCCAGTGGGCTGCTGGCAGTGCCCCCGGTGATCATGGCAGTGATTCTCGGGTTGGTCGGCTGGGCGGCCAGCGGCTGGAAGCTGGGCATCGGCACCGTGATCGGGATGCTGGTCATTCAGAGCGTGCGGATGTGGAACGACGCGATGCTGTCACTCTCACTGGTGATCATCTGCACCACGGTGGCGTTGATTCTCGCCGTGCCGGTAGGCATCCTGGCCGCTCGGAGCACGCTGGCTGCGAACATCGTGCGACCAGTACTGGATTTCATGCAGACGCTGCCGGTCTTCGTCTATCTGGTCCCGGTCGTCGTCATCTTCGGGATCGGCGCCGTCCCTGGCATGGTCGCGACCATCATCTTTGGGATGCCGCCCGGAGTCCGGTTGACTCAGCTGGGGATTGCGCAGGTCGACCGAGAGATGGTCGAGGCGGGCCACGCATTCGGCGCACCACCCCGCAAGATCCTGACGGGCATCGAGCTGCCTCTCGCCATGCCCACCATCATGGCCGGCGTCAACCAGGTGATCATGCTGGTCCTGTCAATGGTGGTCGTCGCGGGCATGGTCGGGGCCGGCGGACTTGGTGAGGACGTCTATACGGGGCTGACAAGCTTCCAGGTCCCCCTGGCGTTCGAAGGTGGACTGGCCGTGGTGATCCTGGCGATGTTCCTGGACCGAGCGACCGCGGGTGTCGGCGCGCGATCGGCCGTCTCGCGAGCGATGAAGGCAACAGCGAGCAACTAACTGACATGCACGTTCACATCCAGATGAGGAGAGGTCCAATGCAACGAGTGCACCTATACAAGAGCGTTGCTGCGGCATCGGTGGCGATCATGGCCAGCAGTCTGATCGCCGCTTGCGGTGCGAGCAAGACCACAGGAAGCGACGCAACCGGCACGGCAAGCGCCGGCAACTCGGATACCGGCTCCGCGTCGACGTCGAAGACACTGACCATCCCGATCGCGTCTGGGTGGGCCGAGGACGAGGCAGTCAGTTACCTATGGCAGTACGTCCTGCAAAAGAAGGGATATCAGGTCAAGCTGCCGACACTGGACATAGGCGTGATCTTCGCCGGCATCTCCAAGGGCAGCAGCAGCAATGTCGATGTCTTCTTTGACACCTGGCTGCCCACCACCCACAAGGCCTACTGGGCGAAGATTCACAACAAGGTCGAAGACATCGGTATCTGGTACGACCAAGCCACGCTCAACCTCGCCGTTCCGAAATACATGACAAATGTCAACTCGATCGCCGACCTGAAGGGCAAGGCCAGCCTGTTCAACGGACACATCACCGGCATCGACCCTGGAGCCGGGGAGACCGGCATCGTCAAGAACAACGTGCTCAACGATTACGGCCTCAGTGGATTCACCGTCCAGACCTCTTCTTCGGCGGCCATGCTCGCGGCGCTGTCCAAGGCGATCGATGCCAAGCAGCCGATCGTTGTCACACTGTGGCACCCACACTGGGCCTACAAGGCCTTCCCCATCAAGGACCTGAAGGATCCGAAGAAGTCCATGGGTTCCGGCGACAAGATCCACGTCATCGCAAAGACAGGCTTCAAGACCGCACATCCTGACGTGTATGCAGCGCTGGCAAAGTTCAAGATGACCGATGCACAGCTGGCCGACTTGGAGAACGTGGCGCTGCAGAAGTACAAGAACAACCCGGCCGCCGGTGTAGCGGCCTGGGCCAAGACACACCAGTCGTTCGTCAACGCGATGATGTAGGCGACGCCCGGTATATCCGCCGATTAGCGGGGACGTGCCTCGAGTGTCGAGACTTGTTTCTCCGCCACTCCAGCGCTATGTTCACCACTCGGCGGGAGGGTCAACGTGGGGGCATGGGCAGGGCGCCGTCGAGGCGGAGCCCTCACCGTTGAGCATCGGGCTGTCGACGACGTGCACTGCCAGGGATGCCTACCCCTCCAGGCGACCGAGCCGGAACGGGTGCGGGACCTGCTTCTCCAGGGTCTCCTTCACCGGCTCTCCGTACCTGAGGTGGGGCACGGCGACACGCCGGGGGTTGGTGATGCGGTGAGGTGAGGGTCGAGGTCCTCAGGATCAGAAGCGACCAAGCTCACTGATCACCAAGGACCTCGACGGT
>NZ_VCQV01000063.1 GCF_007845645.1 Leekyejoonella antrihumi | reverse complement strand
TGCAGTACGTGCCAGGCCTGACCGGGATCAAAGATCGCGGCAACGAGATACAGATCGGCGCACGTGTAACCCACCGCGAGATCGAACGCTCCGCCACACTTACTGACCGGGTACCCATCCTGCCCACGTCGGCACGGCATATCGCGCATGCGCAGATTCGAACACGCGGCACTCTCGGCGGCAGCATGGCACATGCCGATCCATCTGGGGAGTGGCCAACGGTCCTCTTAGCCCTTGGTGCGACCATGCATGTCACAGGGCCTCACGGAGATCGAACGATCGCAGCAGACGACTTCTTCGATGGGCCATTCACTTCGACTATGTCCTCCGACGAGATTTTAACGCACGTGACTGTGCCGACTATGAGGACCGCGTGGTCGTTTCAGGAGGCCGCTCTCAAAGCGGGCGACTACGGACTCGCACTCATTGCCGCCACGGGAACGCCTCGTGATGGCGTACTTACCGATCTTCGGATCAGTGTGGGTGCGGCGGTGAGTTCCGTGACCCGGCTGGCGTCGGTGGAACGTATTCTAGTAGGGGTACCCTTGACGGCTGCGCTGGCGGAGGAGGCCGCTGCAGTGGCCTCCAAGGCGGTTACCCCGATTTCGGACATTCATGGAAGCAGCGACTACCGGCGGAAGCTGGTCGGCTCGTTAGTCCGCCGCGCCGTGGTCGAACTCAAGAACGGAGCCTGATGTGTCTGACACTCCCGAAGAGCGCATGGACGTCTCGATGTCGATCAACGGACGGACTTACCGGGCGAACATCGAAGTCCGCAAAACGCTCGCCGACTTTATCCGCGACGATGCCCACCTTTCAGGCACCAAGCTCGGCTGTGAGCACGGCGTCTGTGGAGCGTGTACCGTCCTCCTCAACGATTCGCCCGCCCGGTCCTGCCTGACCTTGGCCGTCCAGGCCAACGGCGATCAAGTCCGCACAGTGGAAAGTCTGAGCGATGGGCACGATCTGAGCCCCCTCCAGCAGGCATTCCGTGAGCAGCACGGCCTCCAGTGCGGATTTTGTACGGCAGGCATCCTCATGAGTGCATCAGCGCTGCTTGAGGAGAATCCACATCCGACTCGAGGTGACATTGTCGATACCGTATCCGGGTCACTGTGCCGGTGCACCGGGTACCAGACCATCATCGCGGCCATTGAGCAAGCCGCTGCCGAGAGCGTTCATGACTCGAGCAGTACGGAGGATGACTGATGCAGACAATTAAGACGCACCAGCACATGACGACTCCAGTCATCGCTGCTCGCTCAGTCGGCTCGCGGGTCTTGCGTTCGGAAGACCCACGATTGCTCAGTGGTCGTGGCGAGTTCATCGCTGACATCGACTTGCCTGGACAGTTGCACGTTGCGTTCGTGCGAAGTCCGGTCGCCCACGCGCGTATCACTCACATGGATCTTTCGGGGGTCCGGGACTGCGAGGGGGTCCACCTCGCGTGGTCCGGCGACGATGTGCTGCCGTTCTGTGAAGGCATCGTCGGCGAATTCGCTGTCGAGGGATGCAATCCCACGACGATGCCACTTCTTGCCAGGGGAGAGGTGGTCTACGTCGGTGAGCCGATCGCGGTGGTCGTAGCGGAATCGCGGTATGCCGCCGAAGATGCGTGTGAACTGATCGACTGGGAGTTCGAGGAGCTGCCGGCAGTCACGGACGCACACGCATCCCTAGCCGTACTGAACGTCGCCAACTCGCAGTTGCCAAACAATCTCGGCTTGAAGGGAGGCGGGTCCTTCGGTGACGTCGCCGGGGCCTTCGAGCGCGCAGATAAGGTCGTCGAGGGGCGCTACTACACCGGCCGCGTCTCGGCGTCGCCCATGGAGACCCGCGGAGTCATTGCCAAGTATGGATGGGCATCTAAGTCCGTGCAGGTGTGGTCTAACACGCAGATGCCGCACTTCCTGCGATACATGCTCACTGCCTATCTCGGCTTTGCCGAGCAGGACGTCGAGGTCATCACTCCTGACACAGGCGGAGGTTTCGGGCAGAAAGCACACGTCTATCCGGAGGAGTTGATACTTCCTCTTCTGTCTCGTGAGGTCGACTGCCCGGTCAAGTGGATCGAGGACCGTCGCGAGAATCTGATGGCTGCCGCTCACGCGCACGAGCAGTTCATCGATATCGCCTACGCCCTTGACAACGACGGTCGCATTACCGGTGTCCGTACCCACGCTCTGGGCGACGGCGGCGCCTATCACGCGCCGCCCTGGACAATGGCGGTGGAGCCGTGGTGCGCGGTCGTGATGACACCGACTGGCATCTATGCCGCACCGACGGCCGAATACACCTACACCGCTGTGGCCACCAACAAGACCCCTGTCGGCGCCTATCGAGGGGTCGGCTACATGGCCGGGACACTCGCGCGTGAGTGTCTTGCCGATGACGCCGCTCGGGCGCTGGGGCTCTCGCCCTTTGACTTCAGACGACTGAACGTCGTGCGTGAGTTTCCGTGGACGAACCCTCAAGGGATCGTGTACGACGAGGGCAGTTGGCTGGAGTCGATAGATGTCGTCGAGCAGATGGTTGACTATCCGGCCTTCCTGCAGCGCCAGTCCGAACTGCGCAAGAAGGGCCGGTACCTCGGCCTGGGACTCAGCGTCTTCGTAGAAAGCAGCGGCGAGAGCACAGCAACAAGCCTAGAGCACGGCCTCGGCGACGTTTACCACGACACCGCCACAGTTCGTCTCGGCCCCAATGGCACTGCCAACGTCGCCATCGGGCTGTCCGCACAGGGTCAGGGTCTCGCGACTACCGTCGCGCAGATGGCGGCGGACACGCTGGGGATCAACGTCGAGG
The DNA here is from genome assembly GCF_007845645.1 of Leekyejoonella antrihumi. GTDB lineage: Bacteria > Actinomycetota > Actinomycetes > Actinomycetales > Dermatophilaceae > Leekyejoonella > Leekyejoonella antrihumi. The sequence continues at coordinate 10,433 of NZ_VCQV01000063.1, read as the reverse complement.
ATGTCAGCGTGGACACAGCCCGATCCACGGCGCACGCCTACGGCTCAGGCACTTTAGGCAGTCGGGGCGCCGTTATTGCGAGCGGTGCCGTAGCCCGTGCGGCTGGCGTGATTCGGGAGAAGGTGCGGGCCGTCGCCGCCAGTATGCTTGAGGCATCGCCAGACGATATTGAATTGGTCGACGGGCAGGCCATGATCAAGGGTGTCTCCAGCTCCTCCGTATCTGTGGCCGACGTTGCGACCGCGATCTACTTCGATATCGACTCATGGCCCGATGACTTTGAGCCCTCACTCGAGGCCACGCAGGCATACGACACCTCGAGGGCGATGTTCAGCAACGGAGCCCATGCAATCGTCGTCGAGCTCGACCCCGAGACCGGCTTCATCCGATTCGAGAATGTCTACTCAGTGGAGGACTGCGGCACTGTCATCAACCCCAATATCGTCGAAGGGCAGATCCGCGGCGGCGTGGTGCAAGGCATTGGCGCCTCGGCCTTCGAGGAACTCGCCTACGATGAGAGTGGCCAGTTGCTGACTACCACGTTCCTCGACTATGGGCTGCCAACGATGGACGTCGTCCCGCCGTTCGTCATCCACCACATTGAGACGCCCTCAAAGCACTCGGCTGCCGGCGTCAAGGGGATGGGAGAGTCAGGTTTGATCGCCGCCCCCGCCGCAGTCCTGAACGCCGTCAACGATGCGCTGAGCCCGTTCGGAGTAGTTCTGCGCGACCTTCCGTTGACGCCGGAAAAAGTCCTTGCTGCTATGGCGGGTGGTGTTATCACGACAAGCGCGCCGACCGCCGAAGCCGTGGGAGAGGACAGACCCAAGTGACCCGTGTCGACGTTGCGCTGTTCCAAATTGGGTATGGGGATGATGAGAGCCTTGCTGATCGTGTCGGTCGGGTATGTGAGTGGATCCGCGAGGTCGAACGCCCAGATCTGATCGTCCTACCCGAGTTGTGGGCGCATGGCGGGTTCGCTTCAAGTTCATGGACGAGCACGGCCGAGCTGCTGGACGGCGCCACGGTGGCGCAGTTGTCCAGCGTCGCCAGGAAAATGCACACATGGATACATGCGGGCTCGATCATTGAGAAGGCCGACGAAGGGTCAGCCCGCGGTCCCGAGGACCGCGGGCTCTGGAACACCTCGGTGCTTTTGTCCCCCGAGGGGCACGTACACACGACGTACCGCAAGATCCACCGCTTCGGATTCGGAGAAGGGGAGCCGCGCCTGCTGGAAGCGGGTCATGAGCTCGCCCTCACCGACCTCGACTGGGGCACCGAGTCGACCCGTGCTGGTTTGGCCACCTGTTACGATCTGCGCTTTCCAGAGATGTTCCGTAAACTTGGCGAACGTGGCGCTGAGCTGGTTTTGCTACCGGCGGCATGGCCGATGCCCAGAGTGGAGCATTGGCAACTCCTCGGACGCGCGCGTGCACTGGAGAACCAGTGCTGGATGTTGCAGTGCAACACTGCGGGAACGCACAGCGGTTTGGAAATGGGTGGGCACAGCCAGATCGTGGCTCCCACCGGTGAGGTCATCGCTGAACTCGGTTGCGACGAGGGCGTTCTCACTGCTCAGCTCGACCTCGACATGGTCCAACGTGTACGAGCCGACTTCCCCGTCCTCGACGACCGGAGACTCTAGTTCGTTCGGCGCAGCAGAGGCAACGGCCTCGCCCCTGGCCGGACTTCCGCGGATGGTGGAAACACGATTCGTCGGACACGGCCTGTGGTCTGCGTAAACGTGTGTGAGAACCTTGGGGTCGTGTTGTTATGTACCGCTGTCGGCGCGTACTGGGTCAGTCGGTGGTACGGACGGTGAAGTCGAAGAGACGGGCGCACTCGGGCAGGCCGAGCGCGTCGACGACGACCTGCTGCGGTCGCGGAGCGTTGCGCGACGGTGCGACGCCCGAAAAGGACTGGTACTGCGGCTGATAGGAGCGTGCGGCATGGACGGCCAGCGCGTGGCTGGCCGGTGGTCGCTGCTGTTAGGTGGGGGTGATGGTCACGTGATGGCCGAGGACTTCGAGTTGGTGCATGAGGTTGCGCGTGCGGCGCTCGGTGTGGATCGAACGCGTGTAGAAGTCGGTCGTGACTCGTGGAAGCGGGCGGTCGGGTTGGCGAGCAGGCGCCACACGATGACCAGGATCGATCGGGCAACCGCGACGGATGCTTTGATCTTGCCGCGGCGTTTGACCGGGCGCCGGTAACACCCGGCGGTCGGGAATTGGCCCATGTTCAAACCGACTTCGGCGATGATGGTCTGCGCGGCGAGCAGACCGACGCCGGTGATCTCATCGAGGCGTGCGACAACGGGAAGCGGTTCGGGTCGCCGAATCGGCCGGGTCGGTGCTACCCGGTGGCGCCGCAGCAGCGGGGATGTCCTCGATCAGCTGCGTGGCCCGCGCGGTCAGCGCGTGGATCTTGGCCGTCAGGGCGTCGATCTCTTCCAGCAGCATGTCGATCAGCTCGGCGTGGTGCTCGTCGAAGCGTCCGGTCAGGGCTTCTTTGAGTGCTGCCCGTTTGGGTCACAGGTTGCCCAGGGCCAGCTCGGCGAGGGCTTCCGGGTCGCGTTCGCCGGCGATCAGTGCGTCGAGCATTGCCCGGCCGGACTTGCCGGAGATGTCGGTGGCGACGAGTCAGACAGCTTGATCAGGCTGTCTTCGGGCAGCTTCTCGATGCGCTGCTTGTGCCGGGCACGGTCGGTGGTCAGGTCGACTCGCAGCCGGGTGTAGTCGCTCAGCTGCCGGATCTGCACCGGCGGGATGACGCTGGGTCGCAGCATGCCGCGCTCGTTGAGCTTGGCCAACCCCACACTGTCGAGCTTGGGGGTTTCGGGTCTGCCCGGGACGTTCTTCACGCCATGGGCGTTGACCAGCCAGACCAGCAGCTCGCGGGCTTGGAGCAGGTAGACGAACGGCCGCCAGTAGTCTGACGTCGATTCCACCACCACCCGCTCGATGTGCTGGGTGGCCAGCATGTCGGCCAGTTCCATGATCGCGGTGGTGGTCGCCTTGACCTCCCATCCCTTGGTGCCGCGACGCCCGTTTTTCGGGGGATGCGGCGCCCTGGTGCAGACCATCCCCGAGGCCTTGGCGACGTCGATCGTGGCGACGCGATACACCAATGTCAAGCTCCTCACCGTCATCCGCGACGTCGATCTGTTCTGGTTCACGACTCACTCGGGAACCTCCTGGGCTATCAGTAACTGGACATGGGACGCCTGGGGCCCTCGGTCAGGAAACCGAAACTCTGGTCCGAGTGCTCGAAGCAACAGTGCGCGACCCTTCCCAGCGCCAGACTGACTAGCGGGGGCTGAACTACCAAGGAAGCGTCGGCGTCGCGGGCGACCCACCCCCATTTTCACGTCGGCACGACGCGCCCCCCAGGGCACAAGAAGGCTGACAACAAATAGAGTCAATCGGCGAGGACCCACACTTCGCGGAACTTGGTGTGGAAGGTCCAGGTGGAAATGTGACCGGCAGGTAGGAACGCCTGCATTCCTGGAGTCAGGTTGACCTTGGAGCCGTTCTGCAACTCGATGGTCACCTTGCCCTCGAGCACGTAGATGATCTCGTTGAATTCGAGCTTGTATGTTGTTTTCGAGGGCTCGCACTCGAAAACACCGGTACCTCTGGCACCATTCGCGAAGTCCTCGTAGAGCGTGAAGCCGCGGCCGGCGGGCTCGCCTTCAAGGATGGTGACGCCGTCAGGCTGCCACGTCTCCAAGTCGACCGTAGCGGACTCGACGGCTTTGATCTCGTTCATGATTAACCTTTCGATTAGTGTGGCTGCATGACACCGCAGGGAGGGCAGGTGCGCTCCGGCCATAAGAACGGCAGGGGTACGGGGATCATCGAGTCAATTCGGTGGCAAGCCAATCGGCCATCCGGAGGCGCGGAGCCGGACCAAGGTTGTGGCAGCAGTGGTCACCTTCAGGCTCGATGTCGATGACGAGCTGCGCGTTGGTGGCGTATTCCTTGACTTGGTCCACCTCGGTGATGGGTGTCTCATCCTTCGCCCCATGGAGGATGTAAGTGGGACAGGTGAGCCCGGCAAGCACTGGGCGCACATCTATGGCGTTACGGACACGGATCTGTGCCGTTTCCAGATCGGGTGAATTGGTCACGTACTTCCAGCTCTGTTTGGTCATCGGGTACTCGAAGTCCCAGTCGTCCATCTGCACGAAGCCCCCCCAGGACACACAGGCGCGGAACCGGTTGTCCTTCGCAGCCGAGCGGAGGGCATAGTGGCCCCCGAGACTGCGGCCCAACACGCCGATCCGGTCACTTGCGAGAGTGTCGGTAAGCGTGACGAGGTGGTCGAGAACACGGGAGGCGTACCGGTCATAGTCGTCAGACAGCGCAACGTCTTGGAGCATTTCGCCCTGACCCGGCCCGTCGAACGTGAAGGTGGCGATACCCCGCTCGAGGAGGAGGTTTTCGAATAGATAACTCTCCTCCTTGGTGCTCTCAAGCCCGCCGAGGAGCACAGCGCACGGCACAGGCCGCTCCGCGTCGGTGGGGACGCGGAGATAACCAATGATCGTGGTGTCGTCGATGGGCAAGTCGACGCGGGCAGCCGGGGGGTTTAGCAGCGGCGCCGCGCGATGATACAGAGTGGCTTTCCGGAGCTGGCCCTCCTGCCGGCGTTCATCGAACCAGAGGAACTGGGCATACTGCGCGGCCATCGAGCCGACCCAAAACCAGTAGCCGGCGGTGTGAGCGTGACCGTCAGCGATGGCGGCCTCACCCATAGTCTCGTAGCTGTCGGCCCGACTCATCCAGAAGTCAAACCAGGTAATCCCGGGGTCGCGGTCGCGTGCCGCGATCAGATCGGCGAATGGGAGGCCGTCCATCAGTAGGCGGCCCCAGTTCAGCATCTCCTGTTCAGGTGTCGGCGTTTGCTGGGTCACGGTCGGCATCTCTTCTCCATCTGTTGGCGTGCGTTCTAGCATCTTCCCGACTAACCAGCGAAACACGGTCTACATGATCCGCGAATCCGAGCGGACTCTTTGACGCCCACCGAGTATTGCGTCGCCGCTGGCTCGATATTTACAGATTCTGCTCATCCGGCAGAGAGCTTTTCCGTGCATGGAGCATCGGTGAGTGGTTCAGCTGCGAGACACTGTGGGCTCGGAGCATGCAGACAACACAGTAAGGACAAGCGGTGAGTAGACCTGGAGCCTCCGGAGGGCTGGGCGCATCGGCGAAGCGGTACATAGGACAGCCACGACGACGACGTGAGGATCCGCGCCTACTTCGAGGGGAGGCGACGTACGTTGACGACGTCGACGTGTACGGACAGGTCTTCCTGAGCGTGGTGAGATCGAGTGAGGCGCACGCTCGGATCCTGTCGGTCGACGTCGAGGAGGCACGTCGAGCCCCCGGAGTTCGCCTTGTCATGACCGCGGATGACATCTCCGCGGTCGTACCGCTCGAGGACATCGGCTACCACGAGGTATACCCGCAGATTGACGACTACCGCCACCCTGTGTTCGCCTCGGACCGAGTTCGTTACGTTGGGCAGCCCGTCGCGGCGGTCGTCGCTGATACGCCGTACCTCGCGGAGGACGCCGCCAACCTGGTTGCCATCACCTACGATCACCTGGCTCCCGTGCTCGACCCACAGGAGGCGATGGCAGAGGCCACCGATCCGCTGTTCGTGGGTCTCGCCAACGAGGCTGTGCGCATCGAAAAAACGTACGGCGACGTCGAGCAAGCGATCTCGCAAGCAGCGCACGTTGTGAGGGGCCGCTACGACGTAGGCCGCCACTCGGGGGTACCAATGGAGACCCGGGGCTGTGTTGCGGAGCCGGACCGCGGACGCAAGCAGTTGTTCATGTGGGGTCCAGTCCATACACACGACTGCCAGCGGCTGATCGCCAAGGTACTGGGGCTGCCGCTCGCGGACCTGCGTATGAAGCACGCCGACATCGGGGGCAACTTCGGTGTTAAGGGCGGAGTGTTTCCTGAGTACATCATGGTCGGTTGGGCAGCGTTGCGCCTCGGTCGCCCAGTCAAGTGGACCGAAGATCGTCTTGAGCACATGGTCGCGACCTCGCACGCCCGCGAACAGATCCATGAATTGGCTGCCGCTTTCGACTCCGAGGGAAGGATTCTCGCGCTGACGGATGAAATCTGGGTCAACCACGGAGCCTTCCTTCGTCAGGCGGAACCGCTCTGCAGCGACATCACTGTTGGTATGGTGCCAGGGCCCTACCGGGTTCCTTCCTACAAGGGCGTCCTGCATGCGGTGGTGACAAACAAGACGCCCTCTGGGGCGTACCGTGCGCCCGGGCGGTACGAATGCACATTCGCCCGAGAGCGCCTCCTCGATCAGGCCGCCGATGAGCTCGATATCTCACGAGTGGAGATCCGTCGCCGCAATTTGTTAACGCACACCGACCTACCGTTTGAACCCGGCATGGACATCTGCTTCGAGCCGTACCACTTCGACTCCGGGGATGTGGTCGACCACTTGGAGAAGACGCTTGCATCGACCGACTTCTCGGCGTGGGAATCGGAGGCGATTGAGCTTCGCGCCCAGGGCCGTCTCGTCGGCAACGGGATAGGCATCTTGATGGACAAGGCCGGGCTCGGAATGTACGAGACGGGCGCCGTGGACGTCGATGAATCGGGTCGAGTCCGAGTCCGCACTGGTGCCTCGTCAATGGGCCAGGGAATCGAGACGGTACTGGCCCAGATAGTGGGGGAGGAGCTGCAGATCGACCCCGATCTCATCGACGTCGTGCACGGCGACACCGAGCTGGTCCCCGAGGGTGTGGGGTCCTGGTCGAGCCGGTCGACGGTGTTGGCGGGTGGTGCCGCCCGACAGGCAGCGCTGGACACGATCGAGAAGGCAAAGCGCTTGGCAGCGACGATGCTGGAAGCCAACGTCGAGGACCTCGTTTTGGAGGACGGCCGCATTGTGGTCATTGGTGCGACGAACCAAGGTTGTAGCTTAGGAGAGATCGCAGCACAGTGGGACGGATGGTCCGCTCGTCTTGCCGGTGACGAGCCGGGGCTGGGCGCCAAGGCCGTATACGTCGACGCGCACATGAACTACCCCTACGGTGTCACTCTCGTTCAGATCGAGGTCGACCCTGCAACCGGTGGGCACACACTCCGGCGGTTCCTCACGAGCACCGAAGCAGGTTGTGCGATCAATCCTATGACGACCCGAGGTCAGGTGATCGGAGCAGCGGCCCAAGGCATCGGCGGAGCGCTGTTCGAGGAGTTCAGCTACGACGAATCCGGTCAACCCCTGGCGACCTCGTTTATGGACTATTTGCTGCCCGGCGCACAGAACGTCCCGGACATCGAGTTCTTCATGACTGAGGACGCGCCAACCCCCAACAACCCCTTCGGAGCAAAGGGGCTTGGCGAAGTGGGCCTCATCGCAGTGGGTGCGGCTGTCGCCGGAGCAATTGACGATGCCTTCCGGGATAGTGTCCAGACCACAAAGGTACCGGTTACCCCGGAGAACCTATGGCGCCGAGCTAATCCTGACGCCGATGTCTAGTCCGCTGAGCGGGTGTCAGTAGTGCAGATCTAGACGCGCGTACATGCGGCTGGAGACATGGCGGAGTAGGTCGCTGACCAGCCGTTTCTGAGAGGAATCACCGTCGTCCGCGCGTCGGTCGAGCAGTTCCGGGCCGAAGGTGTCGAATGGCCGCCCGGGTTTATCTCGAGCGGCACCAAGCTTTACGAAGGCCGAATTGTGAGTCGACGGAAGTACGTCGCCTGGCCGGCTCACGAACGACCACCGATAGAGGAGACGTTCTAGTGAGTGTGACAGGCAAGCAGGTCCACGACCCCCGACTCGTGAGCCCTGACCGCGGCGTGGTCACGGTATGGTCAGATATCGGCTGCCCATGGGCGTCGCTAGGACTTCACACGCTGTTGTCGCGCGCCAGGGAGAGGGACGTTGATGTCCTGGTTGACCACCGTGCGTTTCCGCTCGAGCTGTTCAACAAACGCGCCACCCCAAAAGGAATCATCGATGTGGAGGTGACGGCGATCGCTGGCCTCGTGCCGGCGCTGCACTGGCGTCAGTGGATTGGGTCAGAAGCCGAGTATGTTGTTTCAACTCTGCCAGCCATGGGAGCGGTGCAGGCAGCAAAGGACTTGGGAGTCGGAGGCCTCCGCGCAAGCAACGAGCTCGACAGCAGCCTCAGACGCGCGTTCTATGAGCGTGGCCGCTGTATCAGCGTGCATGCGGAGATCTTGAAGGCCGCGTCGATGTGCCCGTCCATCAACCTGCCCGCGCTCGAACACGCGCTCGAACAGGGTCAAGGACATGCAACGGTATTCTCTGACTGGCACATCGCAGACAGTCCGCTGGTAAAGGGAAGCCCCCACTTCTTCCTCGGTGACAGGTACGAAGCGCACAACCCAGGTGTCGATTACCACTGGACCGCGCCTCCAGGGGAGGGCTTCGTGCGGTTCGACCATTACGATCCTACGTGGGCCGACACATTGCTCGATCTGGTCGAGCGCTAAAGAAGGAGCAGACGTGTCCGGGCCGGTGGGCGCGACTCCGCGACACCCCTTGGGTCGCCGATCGGCACAAACACGATCCCGACACCCCGAACGCCCCGATCAACCGCGGAACCTCGGCCTGATATGTCGGGAAGGGGAACGACCCGTCGGCGCCTCGCCAACACGGGCAGGGCTACAGCCAATTGTCACTTGGCGACGAAGATGCTGTGAATTTTGACGGTTCGCGTAGTACCCGGCAAGTGAGCCACGCGACAAACTGATGTGAACATCCAAAGGAGGGTTCTCTCGCATGAGAAGCGTTAGCCCGACCAGCGCAAGCGGGCCCAACCATGGGCGAAGCCGTGGGGCGCAATCGTGAAGCCACCGCAGTTCGACTATGTCGTCGCTGCATCGGTAGAGCACGCGATTGAGCTTCTGGAGGCTAACGAGGATGCCAAGGTGCTGGCAGGAGGGCAGAGTCTCATCCCTCTACTGAGCATGCGCTTCGCCAGCCCCACAATGCTCATCGATATCTCACACATCGCCCAACTGCGGGCTGTGCGGTGCTCCGACGAGGTTCTCGCTATCGGCGCTCTGGCCCGCCACGTCGAGGTCGAGCACGACCCCGTCATCCATACGGCTGCTCCACTTCTCGCGGCGGCCGCGACCTGGGTTGCGCATCCGCAGATCCGAAACCGCGGGACCATTGGTGGAGCGATAGCCCACAGTGACGCAGCGGCAGAGTTCCCGGCAGCGCTCCTCGCCCTCGACGCTACGATCGTGACGCGCTCTCAAGCCGGCGAGCGTCGGATCGCAGCCGCCGACTTCTTCGGATCCCACTTCCAGACCGCGCTCGATCATGGAGAGCTGCTCGTCACCTTGGCCATACCGGTGTCAGATGCGCACATGCGCTGGGGCTTCTACGAGTTTGCACGCCGAAAAGGGGACTACGCTATCGGGGGTGCCGCAGTCAGCGTCCGTCTCGACGATGACGGAAGGTGCACCTCGGCGCGAGCCGGCCTCATTTCTGCCGGGCCGGGGCCTACGCTCGCCGAGGGTCTAGACCAAGAGCTGGTAGGCCGTTGGGTCGATGCGGCGGCAGTCGCGAGCGCCGTCGCCAGAGCAGCAAGTTCGATTGCCCCAGCGGACGATGTTCATGGAACCTCGCGCTATCGACGGGCCGTCGTGGCGGAGTCGTTGCGGCGTGCACTCCACCAAGCGTTCGATCTTTCAACTGTCCACACAGGGAGAGAAGCGGTATGAAGACTCGCGTCATCGTCAACGGTGAACAGTACGAGCACGACATCGAGCCGCGCATGCTCCTTTCGGATTTCCTGCGTCACACGATCGGTCTCACCGGTACCAATGTCGGTTGCGAGCACGGAGTCTGTGGGAGCTGCACCGTGTTGCTCGATGGCGAGCCGATCCGGTCCTGCACCACGCTGGCGGTGCAGGTCGACGGCAGGCGACTGACAACCGTTGACGGTCTCGCGTCCGACACCAATCTGCACGGCCTCCAAGAGGCGTTTACCGCCTGCCACGGCCTGCAGTGCGGCTTCTGCACACCTGGCTTTCTCATGACCCTTCTTCCGGTCTACAACGCCGGACGTCGGTTGAGTGACGAGGAGATCCGCGAAACGATCTCCGGGAACCTGTGTCGGTGCACCGGCTATCAGCAGATCGTCGAAGCCGCACGGATGGCGTTGGATCAAGCCGCGCAGCTTGCCGAGGATGCACCAGCGACGGGCCCGGCGCCGGGTGACAGTCCGCTCGGCTGACGTCCAAGCCAGCGTGCGAATGATGTGATTCGAGGCTGAGGGGGAACCTAGCCTGCGTCTTTCACGGGTTGAGGTGTGACGCGCGGTCGGGGGACGTGAAAGTGCCTGTGCTGTAAGAGATACTTGGGTTTGCGACAACTCAGGATCTCTACAGGACAGGCACTTTCAA
>NZ_VCQV01000062.1 GCF_007845645.1 Leekyejoonella antrihumi | reverse complement strand
TTGAAAGTGCCTGTCCTGTAGAGATCCTGAGTTGTCGCAAACCCAAGTATCTCTTACAGCACAGGCACTTTCACGTCCCCCGACCGCGCGTCACACCTCAACCCGTGAAAGACGCAGGCTAGGCCCGTGTCAAGCACCCGTTGCTCGCCAAGAGGCGGTCCAATGATCTGGAGCCCGACCGGCATTCCGTCGATTACCCCAGCGGGCAAAGACAGACTCGGCAGGCCCAGCAGGCTCGCCGGTCCGATAAGCCGCATCAGGGCGTCCCCGGTCTCAACCTGACGGCCATTCAACGTCGTGATCGACTCGCCGACCGCTGGGCACCGCACCGGCACCGTCGGCGCGATCAGCACATCGACCTGGTTGAACACCGCCCGCATCTGATCACGCAACCGATACCGAACCTGTTGTGCTTTAAGGTAATCTACCGCGCTGGGCAGCTCTCCACATTCCAGCAGCAGCCGAACGTCATCGCCGAAGTCCTGTGGACGGTCACGAAGGTTCGCATGGTGCACCGCGGTGGACTCGGCAGTGTCGATGACGGTAAGGGCGTACTCATAATGCTGCGAATCCCCAATTGTCACCGGCCGGACGATCGCGCCGAGCTCCTCCAGGCCCGCGATAACGGCTCGAGACCGCGCCGCGACGTCGTCGTCGACATCGGCGTAGAAGTACTCGTCGTCGACGCCGATCACCAGCCCGGACACGGCACTCGACAGCGCTTCAGCCGTGCGGGTCGGCGGTAGGTCCAGCGAAGCCGGGTCGTGGACGTCGTACCCACTGATCGCGTCCAGCAGGATCGCCGCGTCGGTGACGGTCTGCGTTATCGGGCCCACGTGATCGAGGGTCCACGCTTCGGGGAACACGCCAAACTTGCTCACTCGACCATAGGTTGGCTTGAGGCCGACTACGCCACACATCGCAGCCGGGATGCGGATCGAGCCGGAGGTGTCCGAGCCGAGCGACACCACGCTCAGGTGGCTTGCGACCGCCGCCGCGGACCCGCCGCTGGAGCCACCGGGCGTCTTGTCCAAGTCCCAGGGGTTGCGGCAGGTGCCATACCAAGGATTGTCTGTCGTGACACCGAGCGCGTACTCGTGCAAGTTGAGCTTGCCCAGAAACACCGCGCCCGTCCGCCTCAGCCTCTCGACGACCGTCGCATCGTGGTCGGACACGAAGTCACGGTGGATCTTGGAGCCCATCGTGGTGACCTGGCCCGCAAAGGACATGTTGTCCTTGATGCCCATCGGGATCCCGTGCAGCCTGCCGCGGTAATGGCCCTTAGCGATGTCCGCCTCGGCATCGGCTGCGCTTTGCAGTGCGCGTTCGTGGTAGATCGAGATATACGCCTTCAGGGCGTCGCTGTGCTGATCCACCTGCGCGAGCATCGCCCTCGTGAGCTCGACCGGTGACACCTCACGACGCTCGATCAGGCTCGACAAATCAGCCAGCGACTTGGTTACCAGGTCACTGCTCACCGTGGTGCCCTTCTGCCGCAAACGTCAGAGGGATCTCGAAATCGGCCGGCTGGGCTCCATCAATCTCCGCACGCAGCAACCTGATGCGGCGCCAGTGATCACGCAGCGCCTCCATGTCCGACGCGGGCACGTCTAGACCTCTGGCGTCGAGTAGGCGAGCGATAACTGAGTCCATGAAGACCTTCCTTGAGCCAATGTCTGCGAGTGAGTTGATGCCTCCGTCAGCGGAAACCAGTCCGGGTGATTGGGTAACGATCAAGACCCGGGAACCGAGTTGGTGCAGCAGTAACAGGGATTGCTGTGTCGTAGACGACCTAATCAGACACTCGGGGCTGCGCCGCGGTGTTGCTATAGGGCGGTCTGAATAGCGCGAAGCTCGACGAACTCACCATCCTGCCTGGCGTGGCTACGGACGCCGCGGCCGGGAGCCTTCACCGAGATCCGTGTCCGGTCGGCGCGGAACAGGTCACGGGAGAACTCGAAGGCCAAGCCCTCGGAGTCAACGGTTGTCCGGGTGATCGACAAGAGGGCGGAGTCGGGCGCCACCCCCAGCATGGAGGCTTCATTCTCTGTCGCGCTGACGACTTCGATGAGTTCTTCCGCCTCGCCGGGCACGACCCCATACTCGCGCTCCAGCAACTCATAGATGGACCCACCCAGCGCTTGCTCCAAAAGGCCCGTGAACCGATCGGCAGGGAACTGTGCATGATCCAAGGAAATTGGTGTGCCATCCGCTAACCGGATACGCCGGATCTGGATGACGAGCTCGCGGTCGGACAGGTGCAGTGCGGTCCGCGTCTGGTCGTCGGGCGCAATGACCTGGGTGGACAAGATTCGGCTTCCAGCCACGTAGCCCTGCCGAGCAAGGTATGCCGGCATTCCTACCACCCGGGAAAGGTCACGCTCGAGCTTCGCATGGCTGATGAACGTACCGCCGCCACGGCCGGGCACACGACGCACCAAGCCAGCCTCTTGCAACGCGGCGAGCACGTGCCGGAGGGTGGCCCGGCTGACGCCGTAGTGCTCGGACAACTCACGTTCGCTACCCAGCCGGGCACCGGGTGACAGCACCCCGCTGCCGATATCCGAGACCAGTCGCCGTCGTAGCTCCTCAGCAACGGCGTGCGACCCCTGGGGCTCGGGCTCTCCCATATCGTCTCCAGTCATCTCGACATGGCGGTTATTTGGTCCGTCCGAATTATCTCATGATCCGGTCGGAGACCTTGACGATGCGCATGCGCGGGTTACATCTCCTCAAGAGCCATCAAGGACTCGGGCAGTACTTGCCCCCCGTCGATGACGAGCGACTGTCCGGTGAGGTACCGTGCCTCATCCGTTGCGAAGAACAGGGCCGCGTGTCCGATGTCCTCGACCGATCCCAGGCGGCCCATCGGCACGCTGGAGGCCATTCGGTCGAGGTAGTCCTGGCCCAGCCCGTCCAAGCCTTCGGTCATGATGTTGCCGGGCATCACCGCGTTGATGGTGACCTTTTTGGGCGCGAGTTCCATCGCCGCGGTGCGGATGAACCCCAGCTGGGCTGCCTTACTCGCACCGTAGTGAGACCAACCTGGGTAGCCAGTGATGGGTCCGGTGATCGACGAGGTCACGACGATCCGTCCGTGCCCGGATGCCTCCAGGTGGGGCAGACAGGCCTGAACTGCGTACACCGTGCCCTTGAAGTTGACGGAGAGCACTTCCTCGAGCTGCTCGGCGGACATGTCCTCGAGGCGAGCGGTGGGGAAGATGCCTGCGTTCGCGCAGAGCACGTCGATACCGCCGAATGCCTCGACAGCGTGGTCGGCCATGCGCCGGCACGATGGTGGGTCAGCGACATCGACGACGACGGACTCGACCTGACTGCCGTGGTCTCGCAGCTCTTCGGATGCGCGGCGGAGGGCGCCCTGGTCGCGTCCCGCGATGAGCACGTTTGCGCCGGCGGCCGCGAATACGCTGGCGATGCCGAAGCCGATGCCCTTGCTGCCACCGGTTACGACAACCGAACGGTGAGCGATGGATGTAAACATGTTTGGCACCTCACTGCGGTTGGTCGGACTGATGAGAGTGTCGGGTGGCTAGATCGATGCGCCACTGGATGACAGGTAACGTTCGCCGAGCTCGCAGGTGCCGGCGGTGTAGTCGCTGCCCTTCTCCTGGACCTCGCGGGCGTGCGAGTGCGATCCCATCCAGGCGACGAGCATGAATCTGCGGAGCATGACGAAGGTGTCTAGCATTTGCTCCTCCTCCGACGTGAGTGTCGCCACGTCGCGATAGCCTGCGATCCAGGCGGACCGCCACTCGGGGAGCCTTGGGTCATCCTCGATGAACGAGACTGCCGAGCCAAAGTCGTAGAGGTACCAGGAGAAGCCAGAGTCGTCGAAATCAATGACATTGATGTGGCCGTCGTCCACGAGCAGGTTTGCGAGCCGAAGATCGGCGTGGACCAGACCGAACCGGTCAGCGCTTGCGCCGTATGCCCGCAGCCGCTGCCCGATCAGCGTTGCCACCTCGCTCAGGTGGCTCAGCTCGCCGATGCCAATGCCAATGCCGTCCTGCCAACGCCCCCAACGCGGCTGTTTGCCCAGCGTGTGGTCCCAGTCCCAGGAGAACCGGTGGAACTGCCTCGGACGCCGCCAGGTGCGCGCGTGCCGGTGCAGGCGTGCGGTCAACGCCCCGAGCGTCTTGAAGTCTGTGGCGCATACCGCGTCCTCGTCGGGTTCGATGCCACCGATCTTCTCGAAGAGCACAGCATGCCGCTGCCGGCTCTCACGGTGGACGGTGATCACGCGGGCACCATCGCGTGCGCGCACCGATATGGGGGTCTCGACTCCGGCATCCCGTCGCAGCGCGTCGAGCCACATCAGCTCGGACTCGATTGAGCGCACCGGGTGGTAGCCCTCACGGTGCACCCGCAGGATGCCATCTCGACCGGTCGTCGGATCATGCACCAGGTAGGTCGCGTTCTCGGAGAGATTGATCATCCGGATGTCGGTCCGGGCCGAAAAGTCATACCGGATGAGAGCCTCACGGGCCACCAGGTCGTCCTCGGTGCTGTCGACGGTCATTCCTGTCGTCCCTTCGTCCTTCATGGCATCGAGCGATCAGTGATCGCGGCCCTCGATGCCGTCGAGGACCTCGGTGATTCGGTCCCGTGCAGTCGCCACGTCAACAGTGTTGCCACTGATGAATATCCGACCAGCGGCACCGATCATCTGGACATCCACCATCGTGACACCTGGGGCGGCACGCTCAGCCTCATTTGCCGCGACTGCCGCAAAGAGGGCTGGAGCCACCTCATACACGAGCAGTGAGTCACCGGGGACGATCATCGACCCGCCTCGGGTGCGGTTCAGGATGGTCGCGTGCTGGTCGCTGATGTGCTCGATGACGTCCTGGTATAGAACTCGTGGGCGCAGCTGGTCCTCGGCTTTGGAGTTCGTCCCGTCTAAGATTGCCTGGCCGGCCTGGGTTACTGCGTCGAGGTCGTGCGAGTGGACCTCGAGAACGCCGAACTGCCGCTCGACGTACAGGATTCCCGGCACCACACTGGGCACCTCACGTAGAGCCAGGTCGATGACCCGTTGAATGGCCAGGGCGGGGGACACTTCGACGATCAGGGCGTGATCGCCCTCGTAGGGTGGGTAGCCACGCGCGCGCGTCGGCGTGCCCATGAATGCGGCGAACTTGCGCTGCAGATCTCGGACCATGAGATAGACGCGCAGGTCCGTCTGGGGGACGGGGGTGGTGTTCACAGCTCACCTCCTGGGCTGGGTCGAGTGCCTGCGTTACTTCGTAGAGATGTCGAAGTGTGTTCCGAGCTCGGGGTGTGGCCGCGGGATCACATGCACGCTGATGAGCTCACCGACCTGAGCCGCGGTCTCTGCACCTGCTTCCGTGGCCGCCTTGACGGCGCCGACCTCACCGGTCACCACGACCGCGACGAGGCCGTCCCCGACCTCCTCACGATCCGTGATGGTGACGTTGGCGGCTTTGACCATCGCGTCGGCCGCGGCGAGGGCCGCGACGAATCCCTTGGTCTCGATCATTCCGATGGCGCTACTGGACATTGCTGCTCCTTCTGGGTTCGGTTGGACCGCAATGGATCCGATGGGTGATGGGTATGCGGGATCGGGGCGCCGGTGCGCCGATCAGCCAGGTGGTCCGCCTTCCGAGCCAGGCGCTGAGCCTGTGGAGCCGGCATCGATCGAGCCGATGATCAGTGCATCCACGGGCGGTGGCGGACCGGTGAACCAGTGCGAGGCGACGGACCCCTGGGCTACGAGCACGTGTTCGCCGAGCCCGACGCCCAGGACATCGAACGCGATCATCCTGGCGCCGGTGGCGGGGATCTCGAGCTCGAGGAAGGCACCACTCGGCAGGCCGTCGACGCGGCGGGTCGACCAGACGTTTCCAGTCACAACTGCGGATATCATCGGCGCTCCTTCTCAACGGGTACACCAAGCGCACGAGCCTTCTCACGTGCCAGTGGTGTCAGGACGGCACGTCTGCCGAGCAGCAGGCTGGCGCCGGCTTCGGCGGCTGCCGCGACGCGGCGCTCGGTGACGGCACCGGAATCGATGCGTTCCACCGCGCCGGAGGCTGCCGGAGCCGTGGCCCCGCCGGCGAGCTGGAACCGCAGGCGCCCCGTACGAATGTCTTCGCGAGCCTTCGGGTTCTCAAAGAGGCCGACCAGGTGGAAGGCGAACTGCTGCAGGTCGGCGTCACTGGTGATGCGTACCCGTTCGGTTCGCGAACGAGCGGCGCCGCTGATCGGTCCGGTCGGTTGTGCGGTCGGGCCTGGCGACTGCGCCGCGGCGGACCGTGTGGCGTGTGCTCCCTCTCCTACGGTGGTGATTTCCTTGGCGGCGACGTCCGCGACCACCTCGCGGACGACCTGTGCCACAAGCCGTCGCAACTCTGCGGATCCGGTGCCTGCGGTCCCGTTATCCACCGAGCGCCTCCCGGGCAGCATCGGCCGCCTGACGCACATCGGCCTCAGTGCCGGAGAGATAGACTCGGCCCGTCGCGCCAATCATGCGGTAGTCTACGACCTTGACATCGGCAGCCTTTTCGGCCTCGTTTGCTGCGAGGATCGCGTAGGAGGCGGGCTGCACCTCGAGGACGAAGACTGACTCGCCACCAAGGACCATCGAGCCGATCTTGTTGCGGTTGATCAGGAATGCGTGCTGGTGCTCGATGCTGGAGATGATCTTGCTGGCTAGGATCGTCGGCTGGGTGGCCGACGCGGCGGAGGCATCCATGGACCGCAGGCAGGCTGCCGCGGCGGACTGCACCGAGCCCGTCTCTCCGTGGAACTCCAGGTAGCCGAACTGGCGCTCCACCACGAGGATCCCGGCCTGCACATCAGCGTGCTTGAGCGCGATGTCGGTGATCCCCTCGATGTCAAGCCCGGGGGCGACCTCGATGATCTGGGCCGCAGCGTGCGCGCGCGGAAGCACGCCTTTGATCCAGGTGCCGAGGTAGGACATTGTCTGCGGCTGCAGGCGATCGATGAAGATGAAGGATCGTAGCTCGGTCATGGTCATCCTTTCAGCAGCTGTGAGAGTTCTTCGGCGACAAGCTGGCGGATCTCGTCACGGAACTGCTCGGTAGCGCCATGAGGCAGCCGACTGGATACGGCCGCCTCGACACGGGCACCCAATGCGGAGGCGGAGATACTGCTGTGGGTGGCATTGGAGGCCATGGGGTACGCCGGGGTGCGACCGCTGGGTGCATGCGCCGGGTCGAGGCCGGCGAAACTGTCCATGGGGGCGCTGATGTCGGCGTTGTAGGCGATCTTCGCCCAGTTCAGCAGATGCGCAGGCTCGAGGTTGTCGCCGATCGAGCTACCACCGACGAACCCGGTGCCGATCGTCATCGACGGAGCGAGGTTCGTCCCGAGCCCGGAACAACCGGTGCTGGCGCCGATGTTCACGGCCACGCGTAGGACGGGCACCCCGGCAGTGAAGGCCATGATCGTGCGCGGGTCCTCGCTGTGGATGGCGGCCGAGTGCCCAGCGCCGGCGATGCGCACTACTGCGCGGCAGGCGCCGATTCCCCGCTGAACGTCCGGCACTCTGACCAGCGCGAGCACCGGTGAGAGCTTCTCGTGGGTCATTGGGTCGTCGGGAAGCACGCTCTCGATCGGCGCGACCAGCAGGCGTGTCTTTGCGGTCACCCGGAAGCCGGCTTGCTCGGCGATCCACGAGGCATCCTTGCCGACGACATCCGTGTTGAGGTGGCCGCCGAAGAACATGTAGGAGCGCAATCGGTCGGTCGACTCCTGGTCGAGCACGTGGGCACCGGCATGAGCCATTGCGCGTTCCAGCTGGCTTGAGACGGACTCCTCGACAACCAGGACCGACTCATTGGTGCACAGTACTGAGTTGTCGAACGCCTTGCTGGCGACAATGCGCTCAGCCGCTGCTTTGAGGTCTGCGGTGTGGTCGACCATGACGGGGACATTGCCAGGCCCGACACCCAGGGCTGGGTTGCCCGAGGAGTATGCCGCGCGCACCACGTCCGAGCCGCCCGTCGCCACGATCACATCGGTGCGCTCGTCTTTCATGAGTGCAGTCAGCAGGGGGATGCTCGGCTCGTCGACGACTTGGACTATCCCGATCGGAGCGCCGGCCTCCTCCGCGGCGCGTCCGAGGAGGCCGGCGGCGTCCGCACAGCACTCCTTGGCGCGCGGATGCGGTGCAACGACTACGGCGTTGCGGGTCATGAGACTCAACAGCACCTTGAAGTAGACCGACGCGACCGGGTTGGTCGTCGGTGTAATTGCCAGGACCACGCCGGCCGGCCGGGGGATCTGCACCATCTTCTGCTGCACTTGAACACGAGGCGAGACGAAGTCCTGGCCGGCGTAGAACTCGAGGAGCCCCTTGGAGCATGCCTGGTTCTTACGGACCTTGTCTGCCACAACGCCCATCTCGGTCTCTTGGACTGCCCACTCGGCATATCGCTGCGAGTTGGCGTAGGCAACGTCCGCGACCGCCGCGACAATACGCTGCACGGTGGCGGCATCGAAGGTGGAGTAGCCCCTAGCCGCCCAATGGGCCTGTTCAAGCATGTGGCCGGCGCGCGCCGTGTCAACCGTCATCACGCCGCCGTTCCTGACCCGGTGCGGGCGTCATCTCGAGACTTCTGCACGGCAACCTCGACGCGATCGAGGACCTCATCGCACAGAGCGTCATTCATCAGGATCCCCGGCTTGAACTGGAGCACTCGTGGATCGAGTGTGGAGAAGATCGCCCAGACGCCGTGCTCGTAGAGCTGCCGCATGACGAACTTTGCACCCTCGGGGTGGTTGAACTCGAGGCCAAAAATGACACCATTCTGCCGAATTCCCGTGAACCAGTCTGGATAACGACCCCTGATCTCCGCCAGACCGGCTCCGAATAGGTCTGCGATGTAATGCACCATCGAGCGGACCTCTGGGCGGGTTGTGATCTCCAGCGTCTTCAACGCGGCAATGCAGCCGAGCTCGGCGCCGCCGAAGGTCGACATGTGCGCGAATCCGTCCTCAGTAAGCCACTTGCCGGCCCGATCACTGAGCAGCACACAGGCGATGGGGTACACACCGCCGGAGATCCCCTTGCCAGTGACGAGGACGTCAGGGTTGATGCCGTGCTTGGTGATTCCCCAGAGCTCTCCGGTACGCATCAAGCCGGTCTGGACCTCATCGGCAATGTAGAGCGTCCCCGCGCGCCCGGCGAGGGCCTTGACACCCTCAAGATAGCCCGGCTCGGGGAGCGGGAATCCGTATGTGGCCGGGATCGTCTCCATGATGACCGCCGCGACGTCGCGACCGATGAGAGCTCGCTCCATGGCACCAAGGTCATTGAACGGGACTTGAATGAACTCGTCCGGGCGGTCAGAAAGAAACATCTTGGAGAAGCGGTCATCGCCTGCGCTGACCGCAAGGCCCGTGTGACCGTGATAGGCCTTCACAATCGAGACGATCTTGCGCCGCTGGGTCGCGTGGCGCGCGCTCTTAAGCGCAATGTCGATCGCCTCGCCCCCACCCGAGGCGTAGGCCACTCGCGTCAGGCCCACCGGTCCAGTCTGGATCAGGCGCTCTGCCAGAGCGGTTCGGGCCACCGACGGGAAGTGGTGGTTACCTATGTCGAACTGCTCCATCGCAGCCGTGACAGCGGCGACCACCTCCGGGTTGCGGTGACCAAGGTTGTACGTGCCGCCGTTCAGGTGCAGGTCGACCAGACGTCGACCGTCCATGTCCCACAGGAAGTAGCCCTCGCGCTTGTCGATCACCAAGTCGACTCCGGCATTGGACCAGAACTGGGTCTTGTCGGGGTTCCAGTACTCCTTGGACCTCTCGAGCACCTCGGCCTTGGAGTCGAAGCTGAACGAGCCGTAGTCGTGCATCATCAACCCTCTCCCTGCGCTGCCCGCTCAGTAGTACGAGCCCACATCGAGAGTATTTACGGTCTGACCGAAAACGTCAATAGCCAGGTTGCAGGGCCGGACGCGACCTGTGGACTCACCTGGGTTCGTCGCGCCCACGCGTTGCCCTGTCGTGGTGGAGGCGATCGCTGTTCGCATCAATCAATCCGGACCACACGGCTGTTCGCTGCCGCGCGGCAGTGAGGTCACTGACAACCATTGGCTCAACAACCAGATATTCAAACGGTCAACCAAATGATCAAAAGTTGCGCACTGCTCTTGTTTTCGGTTCGCGGTGGTGCCATCCTGGCTACATCCAAGTGAGGTAGATCACAACGGTCGCGCACGTGTCAGGTGGCCGATGGTCCGAGATGCGTCGACCTCGCCTACGTCTCCTTGATTACAACCCGCATCTGCATCAGGCAACGGAGGATCTGGCATCATGACCGACTCGATCGCGCAGCATGGTGACCCCAACAGGACGAGTGGCCAAGGCATAGGTGAGGCCTCCACGAACACCAGGGTCAGCGGGGACGGCGTGCAGCGACTGCGGCGAAACGCTGTCGGCCTCCCAGGAGTGTTATTTATGGCGGTCGCGACAGCCGCGCCGATCACCGCCATGGTCGGCAACGTGCCGATCGCGGTCGGCTTCGGCAACGGCGCGAACGCGCCTGCCGGCTACATCGTCGCGACAATAGTGCTGGGCCTGTTCGCACTCGGCTACTCGGCCATGGCGAAGCACATCACCGCAACCGGTGCATTTTACGGGTACGTCTCCCACGGCTTAGGTCGCATCGTCGGACTCGCTGCCGGCTCCATGACGACAATGGCGTACGTAGTATTCGAGGCATCTCTCGTCGGCATCTTCTCTTTCTTTGCGCACAACTTCTTCTCCCAGCATCTCTCCATGAATATATCGTGGATCTGGTTTGCACTCTTCATGCTCATAGTGAATGCCGCACTGACCTACTTCGACATCAATTTAACGGTCAAGGTACTTGGCATATTTCTCATAACTGAGATTTTCATGCTCAGCCTGATGGCATTCTCGGTGATCTTCACAGGCGGTGGGCCACAGGGTTGGTCGCCCGGTTCACTGAACCCGATAAATGCGTTCCACAACCTGCACGAAGTCGTTCCATCTGTGCTGCATCCCGGAAAAACGGTGGTGGCGACAGGCGCGGCTGGAATCGGCCTCTTCTTCGCCTTCTGGTCCTGGGTAGGATTTGAGTCCACGGCCATGTATGGAGAGGAGTCACGCAATCCGAAGAAGGTGATCCCGCTAGCAATCATGGTTGCCGTCATCGGCATCGGCCTCTTCTATGTATTCATCTCATGGTCCGCGATCGTCGGCGTTGGCCCAGGCAATGCGGTTGCCATAGCACAGGACACCAACAACGCGGGCAACATCTTCTTCCAGCCCATGCAAGAACACATCGGCACATGGGCGGTGACACTATTCGAGTTCCTGCTCATGACCGGGTCCTACGCATGCGGAATGGCCTTTCACAATTGCTCGGCAAGATACATCTATGCCATCGGACGCGAGGACCTCATCCCGGGTCTTCGGAAGACTCTGGGGGCAGCGCACAAAGTTCACGGATCACCGTACGTCGCCGGTTTTGTACAGTCTGCCATCGCCACCATAATCGTGCTTTGGTTCTACTTCACGAACCGCGACCCCTACGCCGAGCTGTACACGCTCATGGCGATACTGGGGACGATGGCAATACTCATTGTCCAAGCACTCACATCGTTCTCTGTCATCTCCTATTTTCACATTTTAAAGATGCATCCCGAATCCGCCAACTGGTTCCGTACTTTCCTTGCGCCGCTTCTAGGCGGAATTGGGATGATCTATGTAAGTTGGCTTCTGATTCAGAACCGGAGCTTCGCCGCGGGGACGGCATCAAAAGACATTGTATTTACGGCGACACCATGGATTGTTATTGCCTTCGGGGTAGCAGGCCTTGTGTACGCCATCGCATCCAGGTACCTGGCTCCCGAACGCTACGAAATCATCGGGCGTGTCGTCCTCGATGACACGCACGAACGCGAGGAAGAGACGCAAGATCAGTAGAGAGCATCTCGCCGGAGCAATGGCGACTGGCCAAAATGTCGGGTACCGCGTGTGCTTGTGCGCGGAGCTCTTGCAGGGGGCACAGCATGCCCGACGCCTGAAGCATCGAGCCCAGGAAGTCTCCCTGACATTCCGGAGTAAAATGGTTACATGTGCATTATGTACCGACCGCCGCTCAAAGTGATCTCTCCGCCTTCGGTGCGGGCTGCGGCGAAGCCAGTGCATCGGTCGGCCGTGCCTTCTGATATTTGCGCCGGAACAGCAGCAGACAGATCACAGCAGCGGCAGAAGCCAAAGCGGGGGTGAGGCCGAAGCTGGTCTCATGCTGTGCTGCCAGGCGGCCCCCTCTGGACCGAGGGGAGGTGTCGGAGAGGCAGTGATCTTGGTCGCCTAAAGGCGGCCCCCGCAATGTTGTTCGGCGACTTGCACCGGTCGAGCTTCAACCTACGGCGCGACTTGTGGTTCGTGCTCCTGTTGGGCGGGGCATTTCGCGAGCCTTGCAATGGCAGGCTCCGGGTGCGACGTCGCGGGCGCGCTGGGGGACTGCCTCTGTGGCACTCGTCGGTGCCACGAGTACTGGCGCGCCATCAGATCCGGCCGCGCACATTGCCGTCACTTTTCACCCTCACCGATGGTCCGCCGAGCTGGATGTTGTCCGTCACGGATTTGCAGATGATGCCGTCATCGGTGTTGCCGACGATCCGGGTATGAGGTGGCCCCGCCCGGTGGTTGCGGACGGGGCCTTGGTCGTCGTAGTGGCGGGATGCTCGGCGTGGTGACGGAGTGGGGGGTATTCGCCTCAGTAGGCACTGGTTTCGGAGATCGCGATACGCGCGGCTTTCTCATCCCCTTTGATCTCTCATCTCCCGAGTCATGCCACTTTAGTGTGTTTCGTCTGAGTGCCTGATTGCCTCGAGGATCTGCTCTGCGAGATCGGTGAGGGGGTCGGCCGCGACATGAGTGTGGCCGCCGATGGTGACCTCGATCTGCTGGAGGGGCTGGAGGGTCTTGACGATCTTCTTGATGCTCAGCCCGGTGATGTTCTGCAGATGACGCGCGATCGCCAGCGCCGCGAACACGATCGTCAGGTGAGCCTCGATCGCGTCCCGCGTGTGGTGGAAGATCGGCCTGGCTCGAAGGTCGCTCTTGGACAGGCGAAACGATGCCTCGACGTGCCACAGGTCGTGGTAGGAGGAGATGACCTCACCGGCACCCATGGTGTCGGCGGGAATGTTCGTGACGTACCCCTTCAGGCCCACGAGCTGGCGTGCCCTGGACAGGGCGGCCTCGTTCAGGGTGCGAGTGTCACCCTCGGTGGTCACGAATCGTGGTGTGCGCGCCGACTTCTCACCCGCCACGACGGCCTTGGCCCGGTTCTCCTGCAATGTCAGCGTCTTGCGGTCCC
>NZ_VCQV01000061.1 GCF_007845645.1 Leekyejoonella antrihumi | reverse complement strand
ATATGGAACGCAACCTCAAGACCATCCTTCTGTCTGATGCCATCACTCCCAACCCGGCGGTACTCCCACCGTGGCCTGCTGGGCACCCTCCAGCTCAACCGCAAGCCGCAGAATAAGCGAATCCGTGCATCAGGAGCGCTGGCTCTCGGGCACCGATCGGCTCATATGACCGGCACACCGCGGTTGGGGCCGCGGCTACGTGGCAATCCTGATCGTGCTGCGACTGGGTCTGCGAGCCTGTGAAGTCGCCTGCACCTGTAGGACCCTGGGCCGGCCGGGCCGACCAGATCACGGTGCACGGCAAAGTTGGGCAAGTCGACCCGCTGCCGCTGTCGAACGAGCTCCGTGAGGTGGTCGCCACCGCAGCATGCCTGACCATGCACGGACTGTCTGTCCCTGGCCATGGAAAAGTCCCCACTGATGGCCGGGTGAGGTCCCCGCTGATGGCCAAGTAAAAGTCCCCACCCTCTGCTCGTCGTGTCGCACGTGAGCTGAGCTCCCGAGCGGTGACGGTGGCGGTGTCAAGCCAGTCACTGCCACCGCTCAGGAGCCTCTATTGAAGAACATGAGGGAAGAGATGGACATCATCGCCGCCTACCAGTTGGTGGGTACGTATCGTGGCGCCGCGGAAATCTGCGGCACCACGCACAAGACGGTCAAGCGCGTGGTCGAACGCGTCGAGGCCGGCGGGGAACGGCCGGTGCGGGCGCCTCGCCCGTCGAATTACGAGGCCGTGCGGGACCTGGTCGCTGCGGCGGTCGCGGCTGGGCATGGCCGGGCCAGCGCGAAGCGGTTGCTGCCCAGGGCGCGGGCCGCGGGCTACACGGGATCGGACCGCAACTTCCGGCGCCTTGTCGCCGAGGAGAAGCAGCGGTACCGGCGGGAGAATGGTCGGGGTCGGCGTCCGGCGGTGTGGTCTCCGGGTGAGCACCTGGTGATCGACTGGGGCGTGATCGCCGGGGTGCACATCTTCTGCGCTGTGCTGGCGTGGTCACGGGTCCGGTTCGTGCGGTTCGCCGCCGATGAGAAGCAGGAGACCACGCTGGGCATGCTCGCGGAGTGCTTCGAGGTCCTCGGCGGGGTGCCGAAGGTCGTGCTCGCCGACCGGATGGGCTGCCTGAAGGGCGGAGTGGTCGCCAACCGGGTCGTCCCGACGAGCGAGTATGTCCGGTTCGCAACGCATTACAGGTTCCGGCCCGATTTCTGTCAGGGGCACGACCCGGAGTCCAAGGGCATCGTGGAGAACCTGGTCGGGTACGGCAAGGACGATCTGCTGAGACCGCTGTTGATCGAGCTTGCCCTCGCCGGCAGCGATGACTGTACCGATGAAGATAGCCAAACACGTGCTGCGGCACGGGTGTTGGATGACCTGCCGGCCGCGAACGAGCGTGCGGTGGCGTGGTGTGCACAGGTCAACGCGGCCACGCACTCACAGATCTGCGCGGTCCCGGACCAGCGGCTGGTCACCGAGCGGGAGGTGCTGACACCGTTGCCGTCGCTGCGCCCGAGTATCGGCCCGGCGCCGGTGACCCGAAAAGTGGACAAGCTGTCCACGATCCGGCTGGGGTCGGCCCGCTACTCGGTACCGACTCGGCTGCGCGGGTCCCAGGTAGCCGTGGTCGCCGATGGGCCACGGGTGATCATCCTGGATGCGGGCACGGGTGAGGTGTACGCGCAGCATCCGCTGACCGCGCCCGGCGAGGCCTCGATCCTGGACGAGCACTACGGCGGCCCGCGGGCGACGACACCGGCGCGGGCGATCCGCCCGAAAACCGTTGCAGAGAAAGACTTCTGCGCACTCGGCCGGGTCGCCGAAGAGTTCATCGCCGGGGCTGCGGCGGCCGGGCACACCCGGCTCGGGCCGGAGCTGGCCGAACTGAACACCCTCAGGGCGGCGCACGGCGACCAGGCGATGATCGCGGCATTGGAGCGCGCGGTCGCGTTCCGCCGGTGGAAGGCCACCGACGTGCGTTCCATCCTGGCCGCCGGAGTGGGCACTCCAACGCCACGGCAGGCCGGTGACGCGCTGGTGATCGAGCTGCCGGTCGCCGCACCCCGGTCACTAGCCGAGTACGCGCCCATCGCCCGCCGCGGGACTAATGCCGCTCCTGTCGTGAATCATACGTACAACACAACGGATTCACCTGTTCAAGGAGATCTGTTCGACACCGGCCAGGAGGTGTCCTCATGACCGCCGCGACACCACCGGTCCTGCCCGCTGACCTGACCGCGGGGCTCCGCCGGCTCAAGCTCGCCGCGATGCGCCAGCTCGCCCCCGAGCTGCTGCGCACCGCCAAGACCCAACGGTGGGCGCCCGAGGAGGTCCTGCGCGCGCTCGTCGAGGCCGAGATCACCGCACGGGATGCGAGCAACCAACGCGCCCGCCTCAAGGCCGCCGGGTTCCCCGTCCTGAAAACGCTTGAGGAGTTCGACCTGACCGCATCCTCGATCCCGGCCCCAACGTTCGCCTACCTGTCCTCACTGGAGTGGATCGCCGCCCGCGAGAACCTCGCACTGATCGGCCCGGCCGGCACCGGCAAGTCCCACACGCTGATCGCGCTCGGACACGCCGCCGTCCTGGCCGGACACAAGGTGCGGTACCTGACCGCCGCCGACCTCGTCGAGACCCTCTACCGCGGACTGGCCGACAACACCGTCGGCAAGACCATCGAGACGCTCCTACGCAACGATCTCCTGCTCGTTGACGAGGTCGGCTTCGCCCCGCTGGACGACACCGGTGCCCAACTTCTGTTCCGGTTCGTCGCCGCCGCCTACGAACGCCGCGCGCTCGGCATCGCCTCGCACTGGTCCTTCGAGGACTGGGGCCGGTTCCTACCCGAACACACCACCGCCGTCAGCATGCTCGACCGACTCCTGCACCACGCCACCACCGTGGTCACCTCGGGCCAGTCCTACCGCATGCAGCACGCCAAAACCCGCCAAGGAGGTGACACGCAAATCAGCTGAACAACCCGCGGAGGATGGGGACATTCACCTGGCCGCCAGCGGGGACCTGAGCTTGGCCGTTGACACTGTCGTGAGGTGTTTCTGAGGCGTAAAGCACCACGAGCCAGCCTCGAACGCGCCGGCCAGGCGCTGTGCGAGTCACTTCTACGATCATCATGGATCTGTTCGTGCGGTTGGCACTTGGCGGTGCCTGCCTCGCTGAAGCAGCGACGATTCGCGCGAAGCGCGGCCTCTGCGGGTCCGGTGGCTCCGGAGGCGACGATCTTGCGAACCATTGCGATCCTGACCAAGGACGCGGACCAGGTGTTGGCTCAGGACGAGGCAACCCCGCAAGGCTGCACGAACGAGCGGGGCCCCGGCCGGTGTCCACACCACCGAATCATGCTGCCACCGCGCGTGATCCGTTGATCGTGAACCCGCACGCCACTCGGGCACTCAGTCACTCGGACAAGGAGCACCCGCGCCGACGTTCACGCGCGGGTTTGGCTTCCTCCCGTTGAGATCGTTCGCCAGCCACGTCGCCGACGACGCCGGGGAGCCCACGGCGATCCAGCTGCACCGGCAAGGCCGGTCCCACCAAAGTCACCGATCACATCGCCGTCACCGGCTAGGCGCTGGCCGCGTCGCCGGAGATCAACCTGACCCGGCCGGGGCGCAAGGCCGGATGAATCCCGCTGTACATCAAGGGCACCCCGT
The DNA here is from genome assembly GCF_007845645.1 of Leekyejoonella antrihumi. Taxonomy (GTDB): domain Bacteria; phylum Actinomycetota; class Actinomycetes; order Actinomycetales; family Dermatophilaceae; genus Leekyejoonella; species Leekyejoonella antrihumi. Next base: position 10,098 of record NZ_VCQV01000061.1, on the reverse strand, counting down.
TCGCTGCCCTGTCATCACCGGTCGCCAACGCATGGCACGTTGGCCTGGCCGCCAAACGGCCCAACGACCAGAGCAACACCACCTCGGTAGGGAAGAACGACGCCCACCCTGGGCGACATCGCCGCCGTCTGTCACACCCCCACGCCAAAATCATCGCCAGCCAGAGGGCGAAGCTGATCACCTCACACGCCCGTCACGTGCAAGATCCGGGTTAACGCAGGACTAGCCGTGCACGGAAGCGCCGGTCAATGGTCGCCGCAGACGTCCCAACCCAGTGCGTCGCTGTCTCGGCACGTGGAATAAAATGCCCCGTCGTTGCCCCATAACTCATGCAACATCACGCTCGTGGACGTTCCTGTCCGCCCGATTGTCTCGCTCAACCGCCTGGGCCACTGCTTTTGCTCTAGCTCAACGTCAGTCCCATCATCTTGGTCCACCGACCCCGGGACTTCGGGTGCAGACGCGCCATTGCACGCGCACCTTCTGATGAGTCGACGCGCGCACTTGCCCCTCCTGGGCCGGTCGCTTACCCTTTGAGCCGTGGAGGTTGACCGGGAAGTCTTGACGATAGTGGCTGCCGTGCGAGCGGGACTTCCTGAGTTGGCAGACTTCGTGCAGGTCCGGCTCCATGAGGAGGTCCCCGAGTTCTACGTCGTTGACGATCCAGCGCTGCCCGGCGCGGAGGCGGAGGCTATCCGTTCCTCTCTAGAGGCCATCCTGCAGGGGTTGTCAGCCCGGATTGACGTTGAGGACGCCGTTCCGGGGGCGATGCTGAGGCAGGCCCGGCTCGCGGCACAGGCCAACGTCAGTTTGCACGCACTGCTCCGTAAGTTGCGGATCGCTCAAGCCCACATGTCGGACGCCTTTTTAGACGCCGCACATCGGGTCGTTGCCGACGACGAGCTTCGTGGTGCGGCCCTGCGCAGGATCAGCCAGTACCACTTCGCGTGGAACGACCACGTTGGCGCCGCGCTCGTGTCCGAGTACGAGGCTGAGCACCGCCTCTTCTTCGTGCAGCGCCCGGATCGTAAGAGGCGCGCGATGGTCAATGCGGTGCTGGCCGGGTCACCACCCGACGAGCAAATTCTTGGGTACCCGATGAGCGGACGTCATCTGGCCGTTATTACATGGGGGGAAAGGCCGGAGACGGCCATCAAGAACATTGCATCGACGCTCGGCGCGAAGTACCTCTCCATATCGGGTACCGATGATGCGTACTACGGTTGGCTGCGCCGCGCTACACGCTCGTCCAAGGCCGACGATGACCTCGCGTCGGTAACGCTCCCGCCCAATACCTACGTCGCGTGCGGACAGTATGCCAACGACGTCGTAGGGTTCCGGACCAGCCATGTCCAGGCCGGCCTGGCGTATCGGGTGGCCAAACTGGGTCGTCGGACCGTGTCGTGGTATCGCGACGTCTCACTCGAGGCATTGGTTCTGCGTGACCTGCCGGCTGCCCATGAATTCGTTCGCGTTGAGATTGGCGCTCTGCTGGACGGCTCCGCGCGGTCACGGACCTTACTGGAGACGATCAAAACGTACTACGCGCTAGGGCAGAATGCTGCCGCGACCGGCGCCCGGCTTAACGTGAACGAGCGGACTGTTGCCTACCGTCTTCGGTCGGTCGAGGTCGCACTCGGCAGCACAGTGTGGGAGCGACGAGACGAGATCGCAGTGGCGATCCGGATCGCCGAGTTGCTGGAGCAGACGGCGGCAACCAAACCCAGGACATCCCAGGCGGACTTCGGGCTTGCGATGAACTGATATCGCTTGTCTGACGTTCCGCACATCTCGCGTGCAATATCTGGTCAATTACGGGTACTGCGTGTAGGCGGTCTGGGGCAGGCCGAGGAGTTCGAGGACTTGCTGTTGCTGGGCGGTGAGTTCGGGCTCGAAGGTCTGGACGAGGGTGCCGTCGTCGCGGTGCAGCTGGTGGCGTGCGACGGTGGCGAAGATCTCCAGGATCCGTTCGGTGCTGGGGGCGGTGCAGTTGCGGAACTCGGGGTAGAGCGCGATGTTGTTCAGCGCGGCGCGCGCCATGCCGGTGCGGACCTCGCGCTCGATCAGGGCGGCGACGAGCAGCGCGAGGAACTGGCAGCAGAACAGTGCCTCGAGCCGTGCGGGGTTGTGTAGTAGTACGGGGGCGGCGTCTTGGACGGACTTGAGCAGGTGGTGACGGCGTTCGAGGTTGGGCTGGTAGCGGTAGGCGGCCAGGACCTGCGCGTCGGTCAGGTCGCGGTCGTTGGTGATCAGCGGGTTATGCCGCGCGCGGCATAACCCGCTTCATGCCGCGGATCGTGTTATGCCGCACTCGTCCGTGGTGCCGTGGCGGACGGGGGTCTCCGGCCCGCTGAGTGCGGCATAACTACAGGCTGTCAAGGAACGCGCGAGGCTCTTCTCTTGGAAGCATTCCATGAGAGGAGATACCGATTGACTCGTCGTTGGTTTGATTGAGGGAAAGCCAGATTTCCTGGAAGGAACCCGATCGATCATGGCGAATGTGAAGTACCCGCAAGAACTACGGGAGCGCGCGACGAGGCTGGCTGTGGAGGCCCGCCGCGACCCGGAGACTCGCACCGGAGCGATCGCGAGGATCTCGACCCAGCTCGGCGTGCACAAGGAAGCACTGCGCAACTGGGTCCGTCAAGCCGAGACGGCTGGCCTGCCCGTCGAACGGGAGGACACCGAGGAGCGGATCCGGTCACTGGAGAAGCAGAACCGAGAACTACGCCGTAGCAACGGTCTCTGAACTGGCCGGTGGGTTCAGGGCGCGGGACGAAAGCTTGGGATTCCCAGGTCGACTCGGGTCGTGGTGTTTGTTCGTCGGTCGATCTTGGGCGAGTTTGTCATCGGCCCCGGTCAGGCTGATCTTGAGCCCTTCGATCTCGCCGAGCCAGCCTTCGTGTTCGGCTTCGCTGATGCGGGCGAGCAGGTTGTCTCGGATCTTGGCGATGCGGGGGCGTTGGGTGGGGTCGGGCCACAGCATTGGGCAGCGGAGACAGGCTTATCTGAACTTTTCCAATCCACACCATGATTCACGAGAATGGCGGGTCATTCCGGTGCTGTGCGGCCGGCGAGGTCGGTGAAGGTGGGCATGCCGAGCGGGATGGTGGTGTCTCGTCGGGTCAGGGTGTCCTGGATCTGGGCGAGCTTGTCCTCGGTGCCGGCGAGGCTGACCTTGAGTCCTTCGACCTCGCCGAGCCAGCCTTTGTGTTCGGCCTCGGCGATGCGTGCGTGCAGGTTGTCGCGGATCTCCTCCAGGCGCGGTCGTTGCGCAGGGTCTACTCGCAGGAGCGCGCACCTGACGCAGGCGTGCTCGTGGATTTCCCCGGAATGTTGGCGTGTTGCGGGTGGTGGCGTTGCGCAGTCGGCCAGGTCAAGGCGGTACGAGGTGCCGCCTTGGGGGTTGGGTGCGCGGTCAGTCATTCGGATGACGTCCGGTTCGGGCCCGTGACAGCGAGGTGTGCTGTGCTCGACCGGCTGGTGTTCCGTCGGAGAGTGTCGTTCTCGATCGTGAGGGCGTGCAGTGCGCGGACGAAGACCTCGTTGGCGGTGCGGTAGTTGTCGCGCTCTTCCCGGAGGTCGTCGATGCGCGCCTTTAGCTGCGCGATTTCGTTGTGCAGCTTGACTTCTCGGATCGTTATTCCGTCGCGCACGCGGCATTCGGCGTAGAACCGGTCTTTGAGGTCGGTGTGCTTGTGTGTCAGCTTGTTTCGCTTGAGCCCTGCCTCTTGGGCCAGGCTGATGATGTCGAGGTTGCCGGACGACCGCATAGGGGTCCCGGCGAGGAGGCGTTCCATGGCGGCGGTGATCGCGTCGCGTTCTTCCTGGTCACTCACGGTTCTGCTGGCTCCTCGATGGTGGTGGTGGCTCCTCGATGGTGGTGGTGGCTCCTCGATGGTGGTGGTGGCTCCTCGATGGTGGTGGTGGCGGCGGTGGTCTTGGTGCGTTCGTGCCGGTCGAGGACTCGTTGCAGGGCCGCGATGCGTTGCTTGAGGCGCTCCTTCAGCGGGATCGGAGTGAGTGGGCCGGAAACCTGTTCGGCCAGCTCGGAGATCTCGCGTCGGAGCTGGTCGATGTGGGTGTCGGTGCGGGCGATGTTGGCGCAGGCGGGATCACAGCGGTCGATGGCCGGCGGCAGCGCCCGGTTGTTTCGCCGGGTCCGCTCGGGGTGGCAGAGGGCTTTGGCGGGGTCGTGGTTGCAGGTCAGGAAGGCGTTCGGGTTGTCGTAGACGTGCAGCCCGGGCTCTTCGAGCAGGGCTTCGGCCTGCCGGGGAGTGAGGAATTTGCCCTCGAACCGGCTGCGGGCGGTGCGCGCTGCCTGGATCATGCGTTCGGCGGCCAGGCCGGACACGCCCTGTCCGTTGTGTAGGTCCTCGGCGACGGTGTCGAGGTAGTCTGCCATGGCTCGGGCGGTTTCGATGTCGAGCACTCGCCGTAGGCCCTGACGGGCCCGGCCGGAGTAGCCCTCGCCGACAACGGATGTTCGTAGGTGCCCGTATTGCAGCGCGAGTGCGATGCGACCGCCGGGAAGGCGGCGAAGAGCCCGTTTGACGACGATGCCGCCGTCGGGGTCGTTGGGGATGCGTTCATCGCCCGGGCCGTTGTTGTCGACGTAGTCGTTTACCCAGGCGATGAACGATGCGATGCGGGCGTTGGCGCCGAGTGTCGTCAGCGCGTCGCCGGTGCGCTGTCTGCGGCCGGGGGCACGGGTGGTCCACGACGGATTCGTGGGAAACAGCAATGGCCCCTCGACGATGCGTTCGAGCACCCGGACGGCGTCGGCGACCGGGGGGACCACGGTCCAGGGGACTTCACGAGTGACGCCGCCGCGGGCGGGCGTGCCGTCGGGGTGGCGGGCGCCTTTGAAGAACCGTCCGTGGAGCTGGTAGCGGATGCTGCCGGTGCCGTCGTCGATTGGGTCGGGGCAGCAGCCGACCTGGAGCTCGAGGGCCTCGCCCGGGCGGACGCCGCTGAGGTAGAGGATCACGATCATCGCGGCGGTCGCCAGGCGGGTCATCAGGATCGGCGCTTCGTGAAAGTTGATGTGCGACTTCCACTGCCGTCCGTGGATCACCCCGTTCAACGGTGATGCCAGCGGCGCTTCGAGGCCAACGGGGACCATGTCCTGGCGGTATTTGGCGGCCACGTATGTGGCGTGGCGTTCACTGGTCTCGAACGTTGCGGCGAGGTATTGGGCGGCGATCCCGCGTCGTCCGCGGGCGGTCCCGCCGGGCAGTTCACCGTGCTCAGCGATCCAGGTGTCCAGGAACGCGGGCAGCGCGGCGGTGGCGTCGGGATTGGGGTGTTCCCGGACTCGGGTGAGCAGTCGCTGGTGTTCGCGCCAGGCGGCGATGATGTCGTCGGCGAGATCGAGGAAACGCAGGGACCAGATCAGCAGCGGTGACATCACCGCCGGGTGGATGGCCGCAGTGGTGTTCTCGTTCGGTGTCGTGTCGGTGGCGAGGTAGTGTTTGACGCCTTCGTTCTCCCAGGGCGGCATAGGGATTCGGTCCGCGGCCGGCAGCAGTGGTGCGAATCCCCACAGCAGGGTGACCGCGTTGAGATCGTCCTGCGCGACGGCGCTGGAGCAGCCGCGCCGACCGACATGGACGGCATAGTCGGCGAGCAGGTCCTCATCGACCTCGTCAAGCCTGGTGAGAGCGTGATCGGCAAGCCAGCCGGCGAAACGCCGCCATCCCAGGAACACCTGCGCCATGGTGCCCGGTGCCGGCCATTCGACGCGGGCGGTAGCCGCTCGATCCAGCAGCACGGCGGGGGTGGGCAGGTTGACCAGGGCCCATCCTGCTCGGCGGAACGATTCGCGCCACGTTTCGGGAAACGCGGCCCAGTTCACCGTCTTGCTGGCCTCGCTGCGCCGACGGCTGAGCACGGTGTAGTTCCAACGCTGATCGCCGAATCGCGATACCTGCTCCGGATCGGTGCCCTCGGGGAGCCGGGCGGCGGTGGCGAACGGGTCATCGCGCCCGACGTGCCAGGTCTGGTCGGCTTGGCCGACGGCGGCGAGCGACGTTCTCACGTGTCGAGCCCTCGATGCAGGAGGCTGTCGATCAGCCTCCGGTCGATGTCGCTGATCGTGCGCAGTGAGGCGGCCTGCTCGGCGGTCGTGGTGTGCTCGGCGAGCAGCAGGTGCAGGCGTTGGAAGTGTTCGCGCCAGTCCTGGTCCCAGACCGACTGATCAACGGTCCCCCGTAGCTCGTTCAACCCGCGGTGCAGATACACCAGGCGCGGTAGGTGCCGCCGGGTGACGACGGCGTTCTCGCAGCGCAGGCACCACAGGAACGAGGCCGTGCACGGCTGGCCCGGCTCGTCGGCGAACGGACTGTGGAAGAAGCCCGTGCAGGCCGCAGTAGCGGTGTCCATGTCGCCACGCCGAATAGCTCTGGCCAGCTCGGGGTCGTCGGACAGCTCGATCAGTTCGGTAGCGTCCTCGCCGAGCACGGTGCGCATCTTCACAACGGCCTGTGCGTGATCGAGCGCGTCGGCCAGTCCCCGGGCGATCGTGTGCTGGGCCTCGGCCCGGGCAGCGGGATCACGCAACACGTAGATCGAGTCGTGGGTTTCCTCGGTGTTCTGCGCAGGCTGTTTGCGGACGAGCACCTGCACGGTGCGGCGGACCCGACGCAAGCTCACCCGCGACGGTGTCCCCTCCGGGGTGAGCAGTCCGGCGTCGCGAGACCATCGAGCGACGACGCTGGGGCCGGGAGTACCGAGACAGAACGGGTCATCAGGAGTGCCGGTGCGCCGGCTGACCAGCAGCCGGTCGGTCGGGCGCCCGAACAGTTCGAGGCTCTGACGCGCGAGCTCGGTCGCTTCGACCGTCCGGGACTGTCGGGGCCAGTGTCGAGGAGGTTGTTGCTGGTGTAGCGCAGCCTGACCGGTCGGCGCCGCTTGTGGATCTCCACCAGATGGACGTCGAACTCGTCATCACCGAGGGCAGGGTCATGGCCGGGGACGCACATTCGGTCCAGCACGCTGCGGTTCCATCCCTCGCTGGCCACCAGCAGCACCGCCAGCGCGAACGCCTCGGGACCGGTCAAGAACAACCTGGCCCAGGTCTTGTCGCCGCCGCGGCCACCGAGCACCCGGGCCTGCCGGTGCACCACGTGCGAACCACTTCCGTAGCGGGCGACGTCCCCGGTGCGCAGAATCGTATCCAACGCCTCACCGATCACCCAGTCGGTGCCGTCCGAAGCGAATTCACCGGCATACCAGCGACGCAGGTGCTGGCGGTTGCCGCGGATCCGGACCAACGCGGTGTTAAAGGTCGCCGCCGCCTTGGACCGGATCTGCTCGAACCAGTCGTAGCCGTAGGCGATCTCCGTCGGGTGCGGGCCCTGCGCGATCCGACGGTCGATCGCGGTCACCGTCTGCGCCGGAAGACCCTCAACCAGCGGCAGAACCGTCCGCAGCAGAGCCAGCCGATTACGCGCAGTGTGGTTGTGTGGTAACGACAACCGCCACGCACCCCACATCGCCGGGCTGATCTCGGCCGCCGTGGAGGGCGCGTCACCGCGGGCCGCCAGGTGCTCCAGGAACGCGCGCAGGGCCCAATACCCGTTCCGGCAGGTCTCTCCCGAGCGCCAGGCGGCCGCAGGACCGGACTTGCGATCCAGCGCCGCGGCGAACGCACGTCGCAGCTCGATGCTGCCGGGCTGTGTGGTGAAGTCGAAACTGCCTTCCACGCCGCCGCTTTCGCCGAACACCGTCACGATCAGCCCGGTCGGATCCAGTGACGCGGGCCGGGTGTAGCCCGCCCCGGGCAATGCGGCCCGGCGCTGATGACGGCGTGAGGTCACTGCTCGTCCTCGCCAAGGTCCATGACCCGCCGATTCGACGCGGCGACCCGGGCCAGCACAATGTCCAAGTCCTCGCCGCCCTCGAGCATCGTGGCCAGGCGAATCCCGTTCAACGGTTCGAGATATGTCTCCCGCGTCGTCTGCTCACTCCGATGCCCTAACAGGTCCTTGACCAGCGCGAACGCGTCACCATAGACCTTGCGCAGATCGTCACGTTCCTCACGGCACAACCCGAATCGCTGATCCAGCGCCCGATGCAGCGCCACCAGCATCTTCAACGCGAACGAGTGCCGACAGACATGCGGGGTCGCCACGATCGGCTTGCCCAACCGGGCGCATCGCTGGTTCGCCGACCGGAACACCGCCTCCCACGAGCGGTAGTCCATCGGCACTCCGCCCTCGGTCAACCACAGCGCCAGCGGCTCCAGTCCCGAGGCGCCCTCGATGAACAGCAACCGCCGTCCCCGCTCACCGATCAGCCGGACCGCCTCCTCACCGCGACGGCCCAGCCGATCCTCCCACCCGACGCGGCAGTCCCTGCCCCGCGAGATCCGGGTGACGACCCGCACGCCCGGCAGCCGATCGTACCGGCCCCGCCGTTGAGCCCGTCGAATCGCGGCCCGCCTGGTCGTTGCCATATAGGTGCTCACGCCCGCCAGCGCCGCCGCCGAGACGTAGAACATGCGCTCCCGTCGTTTGGCGATCGCAGCCGCCACGGTCCCCTCGTAGTAGACCTGGCCCTCCAGCGCGTGCGGCACCTCCAGCGTCAGCAGGCAACCACCCTCCCGCAGCCGAAGCCCGCTGTCGAACAGCAGGTCCGCGAAGGCCGAGTTCCGCCCGTCGTTGCGGCCCCGCCACCCCTGCTGCGGCAGGCCCGCCGCGGTGTAGCCACGCAGCCCGACATCCCGCCACAGCCGATAGGTGCGAGGCGTCAGCCACTTCACGTTCGATGCCCGCACATCCTTCGGCCGGTTGTTCGCGACCTCCACCACCATGCCGTCATGACGGCGCACCGTGTGCGTCAGCACCGGAGAGCGATCGATATGCCCGACCGCCACGGCCCAGCCATACAGCAGCTTGAACGCCGCCAGCTCCCTCGCCCACTTGCTCCCGCCGATCGGGCGCGGGTTATCCACAGACCGGCGCCGCCACGACTCGTAGTCGTCAATGTCCTTGTAATCAGCCGCATCCCAATATGTTTCACGTTCGTGGAGGAAGCTGAAGAACAGCCGATAGTCCTTGGCGTAGGCGTGCTTGGTCTCCTCGGCAAGGAACGCGAACCGCGACCGACGCAGGAAATGCGCCGGCCGCGGATCGATCCGACCGACCGGATCGATCAGGATCGGGATGCCCGGCTCGATGCTCAACGCCCGCTCGCGCGCGTCGATCCCGGCCCACTGATCCAACAGCGGCAAGAACCCATGCGGGACCGCCACGTCGCGTGCGGTCCAGTACAGCAGCCACTCGTCACCGAGCACATCACAGGCACAAGATCTCATGCGGTGTATCGCAGCACACTACCGAACAACACGCCTGAACCTTCCGGGGAAGTGAACACAGGGCGTCGCGTAGGCGCGGGCGCATGTGCCAATGGATACCTTCCGCTTCTCGAAGTGCGCGAGGAAGCCGTCCCATTCCTCGTCGGTGGGAGTGCGGTATTCCTCGCCGGGCCGGGCGAACCGGCGCCGCGCGATGAAGGCGCGGTGCGCCTCGATCGCCTCGGCCGGGTAGATCGCCTTGGTAGCCAAGGCTGGTTTGGATGTTCGCGTGCCCACAGATGATCTGCGCGATGTGCGGGGGCAGGCCACTCATGATGGCGTCGGTGACGAAGATTCTTCGGAAGTCGTGGGGAGAGAACGTGATCGGTGTACAACGGTGCCGGGGTATTTCGTGACGCGGTCCGCTCCACCGCGCGGAAGGTCGTCTACGCCCATGGGGTGAACCTGGTCGTACCACGGGCCTACGTGTCAGCGAACTGACGGCGCTGACCCGCGAAGATCTGCACCTGAGCGCACCGGCCCGGTCGGTGCAGACCGTTGCGATGAACGAGTTCAGGCCCTGCACACCGGAGTACCCGAACCCCGCACCCTGCTTGGTGTGCCCGTGCACCTCGATGATCGAGTCGTCGATGTCCACGATCGCCCGCTCGTCCAGCCCCTGATCTCCTGACATAGGTCGGCCGAGTTCTTCAGATTTCCCTGTCATTCCGGTGTTTTGGGGTGTGTTGAGTTACCTCTTCACAGCCCAACCCTGAGATAATACGTGTAGTGAATATCCC
>NZ_VCQV01000060.1 GCF_007845645.1 Leekyejoonella antrihumi | reverse complement strand
AGCGTTGCCACCGAACCAGCTCCGCCCGGTCACCTGGATGCAGTTTCAGAGCGGGAGCAGCATGGTTGGCCATGCCTAACTATCCCATCAAACCATAAACTAATTAAAACGACACGCCACTAGTTTGCCGGTGCCGTCAGCTGCCAGGCCGCGGCGTCATGATCATGGAAGCGGACCGTCGCGAACGGCGCGGGGTTCGTCGCGTGTGGTTCGGTGGACTCGACGTACGCCCACCGAACCCCGAGCGCCCACAACTGCTTCAGGCCCGCCTCGGTCGGGTGCGCGATAAATCCGTCGTTGAGCTTGAGGATTTGTGGTCGCCAGTAGTTCAGTGTCATTGACTGTCGGCCAATCGGCGCGATTTTCGTCGCGTTCGGGGTGGCAGTCCAGCCCTCGACGAGGGACTGGCGCTCGGTGAAGGCTGTGACAAGCCAACGCCGGCTGTCGCAACCGTTGTACGGCTTGCGCGGGACGGTGCAGTGCCGGTTGGTCATCACCACGTCCTCGACTCCCGAGTGGTCGCGAATGTAGCGCGCGGCCGCGAGCTCGCCGTTCGAGACTGCGTTTGGAGCGGTGATCTTCAGCGGTGCCGGTATCGGCGCGGGGGTGAACATGCGCCGATCTGCCTTGACAACACTCCAGGTGCCACTGAGCAGGCCAACCAGGGCAACTCCGACCAGGGCACCGCGCAGCCACGACCGCCGATACATGATCGCCGCGCACACGGCAGCGACCACCACGACGACCACGAGGGCAACGGCCAGATGCGTCCACACCTGCGCGTACTGGTGGTGGTGCAACGGGCCGAGCAAGTGGTCCGGCCCGATCAGGAATACCAGACCACCGACGATCCCGACGCACACGAGCAAGATGCCGGCGCGGCGGCCCACGACGGCCAGCAGCTGGCGCGCTCCCAAGGCCGAACCGACCGCCGCCAACGGAACCGCGCTCATGAGGAAGTACCCCTGGCTGTGACCGGGGTGGGAGAACAAGCCGACCGCGCACGCCCCGGCGATGGATCCGCCGATGAGCAGCCAGGACAGCGGGTCGCGGCGGCTGGCCCGATGGAACGGCAACGCAAAGGCCAGCACGGCCCTCGTGAGCCCGGAGATGATCGCCAACCCTGACGAGGCGAGGATGAGCTTCTCCGTGGGCAGGCCGGCGAGCACCTCGCCGAGCGAGGTCTGGTGCGCCGAGGCGGTGATGCCGAGCTTCAGGCCCGCGGTGGATCCGTGATAGATCACTCGCAGCGTGAGGCCGAGGCTGACCGCCATGATGATCAAGTCGATCAGCACTGGCATGGCCTTGGACCTGTTCCACAGCAGCATCGCCACCAGCGCCAGGCCGAGCCCGGCGATCACCAGTGGGGAGGTCGATCCCTTGGTGCCTGTCGTGACGATGGTCAAGATGGGGACCATCACGACCGCACCTCGCGCTGCCTGGCCCCGCCAGCGCATGACCAGGACAGAGATGAGGGCGAGCAGCGTCGGCACGCTGAGGCCGAGCGTCGGTGAGAGGGGGGTGAACGGCATACCGCTGGCGTCGGAGAACGGATTGCCGGCACCGCCCGCCATGGCGAGCAGCGCAGCCAGGGCAGCGGCCTTCGGGCTCCCGGACACCCGCAAAGTCAGCGCGACAACAGCCGAGACGAAGACGATGGGCATCAGCGCCGGTAGGAAGCGCATCTCGATCTGGTCCAGACCGACGTTCGACGCGGCGGTGACCTGCGCAATCCAGGCGTGCGCGAGCCACTCGTAGCCCAGCACTGGCCCCTTGACCGTCGGCCATCCGACAGGGCCCCGGGTGAGCAGCTCGGAAGACAGTGCGATGTGCAGGTACGTGTCGACGTGCGGCGCGCCCGGACCACCGGTCCACGACAGCCGGTTGGTCCGGGCATACGAGATCAGGGCCGGTAGCGCCAGGTAGGAACAGGCCACCATGATGACGCCCAGCCACCATGGGATCCGGGACCACCGCGCGTCCCGGATCCGGCGACGGGTGGCCGGGATGGCCCAGAAGATCGCCCCGACGACGAGCGGGAGCACGATCGCAGGCCACCGGGTGTGCAACAGTCCGCCGATGACCTGGCTGGGCACGGCCAGCGTGATGCCGACCGCGAAGCCCATCACGAGGTCCTCGACGAGCCAGCCGTTCCGTGGCCGGATGCAACGCCAGATCGAGACGCCGGGCAGCAGCTGGGTCAGGCAGAGCATGCCGGCCGCCTCGACCATGTTCAGGAACGGCAACCCGGCCGCCACGACGTAACCGAGAAATCCCATGAGGCCGGCGAGAACCAGCAGATTGGCCACGCCGCTGGACTGGCGACTATATCGACGAGCCTGGGTGTTGCTGGGCAGGGAGATGGTCGTGGTGCTCACGCAGTTCCTGTCGAGTCAGATCGTCACGGCCGCGATCGCAGTCGTCGCCGGCACGCAGATACGCTGGTTAAGTCGCCCACATCATATGACTGCTTGCTGAAGGATTCGGACGGCTGCTGTTGCTACTCTCCAGGCACAGCCCATGTACTGATGACTCATTTGGGAGCGCCCTCTAGTGCAATCTGCCAACACCTCTGCTGACGCCGCCACTGTTAGTGACCCTCAGCACGGCTACTTCGAAACCCGGCTGCCAGCCGACAAGAACCGCGAAATGGTCTGGCGCCATCTGACCAAGTACCTGCAGTGCTGGGTGCCCGCCAGCAGTGACGTGCTGGAGCTGGGCGCAGGCTGGTGCGACTTCTCCAACCAGGTCAGCGCCAACCACATCGTCGCGATGGACCAAGATGAGACCGCCCTCCGTTCGGCGGCCCCGCACGTGACCACCGTTGTCGGTGACTGCTGTGACCTGTCCCGCTTCGAGAATTCCAGCTTCGACGTGGTGTTTGCCTCGAACCTGCTGGAACACTTGGAGCGCCCGCAGACCGAGGCGCTGCTCGGCGAGGCGCATCGGGTGCTGCGTCCCGGAGGCCGGCTGATCTTGCTGCAGCCGAACTTCCGGCTCAACCCGCGCCACTACTTCGACGACTACACCCATGTGGCGATCTTTACCGATCAGTCGCTGCACGACTTGCTGGTCGTCAACGGATTTGTCATCGAGCGGATGTTCGCGAGGTTCCTACCGCTGACATTGAAGTCCCATGCGGCCAGGTTGAACTTTCTCGTGCCGTGGTACCTGCGGTCGCCGATCAAGCCCCTAGCCGGCCAGATGCTGGCAGTCGCCACCCGACCGGGCGAGCGCCGATGATCCGCGGGAAATCGGTGTCGGTGGTGCTGCCGACCTACAACGAGAAGGACAGCATCGCCGCGTGCATCCGCGCGTTCGAGCAGATCGACGAAGTCGACGAGGTCATCGTCGTCAACAACAACGCGGCGCGCGGCACCTCCGAAGAAGTTGCCACGACCGGCGCCCGCGAGGTGATCGAGACCACACAGGGTTACGGCGCAGCGATCCAGCGCGGGCTACGCGAGGCCCAGACGGACCTGATCGTCATCTGTGAACCAGACGGCACCTTCAACCCGACGGATCTGCGCAAGTTGCTGGCGTTCATGCCCGAGTGCGACCTAGTGATCGGCTCACGCACGGTCTCGAACTTCATCTGGGACGGGGCCAACATGGATTGGTTTCTGCGCTGGGGAAACTGGGCGGTCGCCAAGCTGATCGAGGTCCTGTACAACACCTCCTACCTGTCCGACGTCGGCTGCACGTTTCGGGTGATGACCCGCGAACAGGCCGACCAGATCCTGCAGCGTTCCACCTTGGCAGGTTCGGCCTACGGCTTGGAGATGCTGCTCATCAGCGTGATCACCCGGACAAAGATGGTGCAGATACCCGTCAACTACCACCCGCGAGTCGGTGAGTCATCGGTGACCGGCGACCTGCGCAAGACGATCTCCCTTGGTCTGGAGATGATCGGGGTCACCGCCAAGATGTGGCGCCGAAGAGGGAAGATCCGCGCAGGATTCCCCGTCCCTGCCCGACCAGACGACAGCGCCCTTCACGCCAGGGTCTCGGAAAGGTAGGCACAATCACCGCCCTGGGTGAGGTGTGCCACCCGTCGACCCTCGTTGACGGTGGGCATACCTCACCCAGGGACCGCGATCGACCTCTTGCGCCCGGACCGCTGGGACAACATCGCCCCCTACGACACCGCGCCGGGCACACGGAGTCAGCCGCCGCTGATCTAGTCGTGGCCTGCTCCAACAGGACTGGGCGGAGGCGCGGCAGTCTGCACGAAGACATGCTGGCGGTAAGCCCAGAAACGGAACCCCGTCGCAAGGACCAGTCCGACACCGTTCGCCGCGATATTGTCGTCCAGACTGGAGTGAAAGCCCATCACATAGTGGGATATCCCCAAGCAGGCCAGGCCGATGCCGATGCCGATGATCGACACGATGCTGAACACAACGAACTCACGGTGCAACTGTTCACGTCGAGTGTTGCGAAACGTCCAGTACCGATTGCCGAGCCAGGCAACGACCGTCGCGGCCCCGCCGGAGATGACCTTAGCCGTCAGCGGATAGTGGAATAGCGGGCCATCATGGCCGTAGTACCTCAGCAGATTGAACCCACCGACATCGACAACGAAGCCGGCAACGCCAATAACGCCGAACCGGGCAAGCTGCGGAGTCAGCCGCCGTAGTCTCTTGAAGAAATCGGGCTGACCCGGCCTGAACGCCCCGAAGGCCGGCGCGCCGCGCAACTTCGGGCGCGATTGACGTATCTCCACAATGGAGCACGGTAACAGCATCGACTAAACCTGTCCTGAACCTCGCGCTACCAGGCTCACCGCGGATGCGACTCACTGGGCTCGCGGCTGGTCAAGATCCGTGCTGTCGGCCGTCGGTCAACGGCTGCTGAGCCGCCCTCCGCGTAGGCCGTGGACGGCGCCTTCGCGCGCGCTGCTACCGTCCAGGCGTAACCATTTCTTCCGCCCTAAGGGGACGAATGTGAGCACCTCACCCGTCAAGGTGGCCGTGACCGGCGCCGCCGGCAACATCGGCTACAGCCTGCTTTTCCGTATTGCGAGCGGTGCGCTTTTCGGGCCGGAGACGCCCGTCGAGCTGCGCCTGCTTGAGATCACTCCCGCTCTGAAGGCGCTCGAGGGCGTCGTTATGGAGTTGGACGACTGTGCCTTCCCACTGCTGTCGGGCATCGAGGTCGGTGACGACGCCGAGAAGGTCTTCGACGGCGTGAACGCCGCCCTGCTGGTCGGCGCGATGCCCCGCAAGGAGGGTATGGACCGCGCTGACCTGCTCGAGGCCAACGGCAAGATCTTCATCGGCCAGGGTGCGGCACTGAACAAGTCCGCCGCCGATGATGTCAAGATCCTGGTGACCGGCAACCCGGCCAACACCAACGCGCTGATCGCGATGACCAACGCGCCGGACATCCCGCGCGAGCGCTTCAACGCGCTGACCCGCCTGGATCACAACCGCGCCAAGGGCCAGCTGGCCAAGAAGCTCGGGGTCTCCGTTTCTGAGGTCAAGGATCTGGCGATCTGGGGCAACCACGACGACTCGATGTATCCCGACCTCTACAACACCAAGGTCGGCGGCAAGTCCGCGGCATCGCTGGTCGACGAGGCCTGGATCAAGGACGAGTACATCCCGACCGTGGCCAAGCGTGGCGGCGCGATCATCAAGGCCCGCGGTGCCTCGTCGGCTGCCTCCGCTGCCAGCGCCACCATCGACCACATGCACGACTGGTGGAACGGCACCGACGAGATTGTCTCGATGTCGGTGCCCACCGATGGCTCGTATGACGTGGCCGAGGGCATCATCAGCTCGTTCCCTTGCCGTGTGAAGGACGGCAAGTACGAGATCGTGCAGGGCCTGGAGCTGAACGATTTCTCCAAGGAGCGCATCGCCGCCACCGCCAAGCGCCTGCAGGACGAGCGCGACGCAGTCAAGAAGCTCGGCCTCATCTGAGCAACAGCACAACCCACGCTGGTCGAGGAGGGACCAAGGCCCCCAGGGCCGAGGTCAGGTATCGCGACGACCGCACGAGTGGCGGGTTCCGGCAACGGAGCCCGCCACTTGCGCATTCCCGGGCGCATTACCTACCTGGCTGAGTAGTCTTACGCTCGCCGCCATTCCGCAGCCGGTGCTGCACTGAGCCATGAACTCACACAGTGCACGACCAGCCCGAGAGCGCTCCCATGGGCAGCCCCCGATGCCAGCAGTTTTCGCCGTTTCCCGCGCCGCCATGGTGGCCGGCGCCCTGTTTGCCACGCTTGCCTTTTTGCGACTTCTGCATCGAGAGATTCCGGAATACCATGCGTTCTGGTCCGGCGTCGTGTTCTGGGCCGCAGGAGCAGCTGTGCTTTTCATTCCACCGTTCATGACCTGGCTCCTACTGGGGCGGCACGGCCTGCCCGCCAAGGCATTCAGCGCACTCGCCGCGGTTCTGTCTCTTGCGACACTCACCGTCTTTGACTCCCGGACCGGATGGGTCATCGCATTCGCGGTCGGAATGATCCTGATCTTCTTCGCCAGCACATGGACACACTCCTCCCCTAGCACGCGGCATCGCCGCTAGGCGGTGTCGGCGAGGGTGCCCGGTGCCTCCTCGGGCATCCGGCCCGGGGCCAGGTCCCACACCACCTCGGTCACACTGATCCGAGGCATGTGCCCCTCCGCGTGCACGATGTGATGATGCCGACTACAGACTCCCCCGCGCGCTTCGCTTCATTCGGGGGACGCCCATGGGTCCCGTTCAGGAAGTCCCTCCGCCCACCAAACACCACGGAATCGCAGGTCAGTAGGCAGGACCCAGCTGCACCTCCGCAAAGACCACCACGAGCGCGGCGGCCCCTGCGAGATAGAAGAACACGTCCACCCACCGCGACCGGATGCCGAGCCCCGCCACCATCGACTCCGGCAGCACTGCGCGCTCCAGCGCCCCGACGACCAGCGAGGCGGCGACGAGGTAGCCGCCGAGCCGGAACGAGCCGAACAGCATCGTCAGGCCGCCGACCAGGCATCCCGCCATAACCACCCACCAGGCCGGGCCGAGGCGGGCGGGGGTCACCGCAGCTGCCGCTCCGCGGCCTCGACCACGTTGACCAGCAACATGGCGCGAGTCATCGGACCGACACCACCAGGGTTCGGCGAAACGTAACCGGCCACCGAGGCGACCTCCGACGCCACGTCGCCGGCGATCTTCCCGTCGACCCGCGAGACGCCGACGTCGAGCACGGCCGCCCCCGGCTTGACCATGTCGGCGGTCACCAGCCCCGGCACACCGGCGGCCGCCACCACGACGTCGGCGGCGCGCACGTGCGCGGCCAGGTCGCGGGTGCCGGTGTGGCAGAGGGTTGCCGTGGAGTTCTCGGAGCGGCGGGTCAGCAGTAGGCCGAGCGGGCGGCCCACGGTCAGGCCACGGCCGATCACCACGACCTCGGCACCGGCGAGCGGCACGTCATAGCGGCGCAGCAGCTCAATCACGCCGATCGGGGTGCACGGCAGCGGCCCCTCCTCGCCCAGCACCAGCTTGCCGAGGCTGACCGGGTGCAGCCCGTCGATGTCCTTGTCCGGGTGCACCCGGGACAGCAGCGCAAACTCGTCCAGTCCTGTGGGCTGCTGCACGAGGAACCCATGGCAGCCCGGATCGGCGTTCAGCTCGTCGATAACGGCCTCGACCTGCGCCTGCGTCGAGGAGGCGGGCAGGTCCTTGCGGATCGAGTTGATGCCGATCGAGGCGCAGTCCTTGTGCTTGGCGCCGACATACCACTTCGACCCGGGGTCGTCACCGACCAGCACCGTGCCCAGGCCGGGAGTCACGCCGCGAGCCTTGAGCGCGGACACCCGCTCGCGCAGCTCGTCCTTGATCGTCCGAAGTGTTGCCTTGCCGTCCATGATGGTCGCCGTCACGGGACGTATCCTGCCACGTCAAACTGTCCCCGCTGCGGAGCAGGTCACCCAGCCGAACAGGTGGTAGGCGCGGGCCCGGGTTGTAGCCTGCCGGTGACCATGGCCGAGTGCGCGACCGTGATGGCCCGGTGACACTCGTCCGGTATGGCGCTCGTGACAGGCGCCTTTGATGGAGGTACACAGTGATACCTGTTCGGTTCGCAGTTCCAGCATGGGTCGCCCTGGTGGTCCTGGGGGTCGGGATGGTCAGCGGCCCGGCGGCTATCGCTGCGCCCTCGATCGGTCAGCACCCGGCACAATCCACCACCACGGTGCGGTTTGCACCCTTGACGCCGTCGCGGGTGCTGGACACACGGTTGGGAGTGGGCGCGGCCAAGGCTCAGGCGGCCGCCGGATCAACCACGAAGCTGCAGGTAACCGGGCGCGGCGGCGTCCCGGATGCTGGTGTGGCCGCAGTGGTGCTCAACGTGACCGTCGTCGATCCGTCCGGCCCTGGATATGTCACCGTCTATCCAGCCGGTGCCCGTCGGCCAACCGCCTCCAATGTGAACTACGTCAAGAGCCAGGTCATCGCGAACCAGGTGATCGCAAAGATCAGCGCCGACGGTGCCGTCGACGTGTATACCCGTCAGGCGACGCAGCTCGTCGTGGACGTAACCGGCTACTACCTGACCGGTGCTGCATACGGCCCACTCACTCCGTCCCGGATGCTGGACACTCGCACGGGACTCGAACCACAGGCCGGCTCGACCACGAGGCTACAAGTGACGGGTCGTGGCGGCGTGCCGAAAACCGGCGTGGCGGCTGTGGTCCTGAACGTGACGGCCGTCGATCCGTCCGGACCCGGTTTCATCGCCGTCTATCCAGCGGGGGCGAGCCGGCCGACGACGTCCAATCTCAACTACGCGACGGGCCAGGTCGTCGCGGGCATGACCATTGTCAAAGTGGGGGTGAGCGGGCAGGTGGACCTGTACACCCCCGCATCCACGAACATCCTCGTGGACATAGCGGGGTGGATCCCCACCGGCAGCGACTACACGCCCCTGCTGCCCGCGCGGATATTGGACACGCGCAACGGCACCGGCCAACCGCAAGTGAAGGTCCCCGCGGGCGGGTCCGTGAGCATTCAAGTGACTGGGCACGCCGGCATACCCACGTCGGGGGTGAGTGCCGTCGAGGTCGACGTGGTTGCAGTGAACGCGTCCGACCCCGGCTTCGTCACCACCTACCCAGCCGAGGCCAACCGGCCGACTGCGTCCGTCCTGAACTACGCCGGGGGTCAGGCCATCGCCAACAGTGCGACCGTCAAACTCTCGGCGACCGGGCAGCTGACCCTCTTTACTCGCAGCGGGGCAGACCTGATTGTGGACGTCGTCGGGTACTGGGAAACACCGGTGCCGAATACGATCTCCGGCTGGGTGGCCTCCACGGACCATCAGGTGAATGTTCGCTCCGGGCCGGGTTTCGACTACGGGATCACTGGGCACCTCGACCCCGGCGAGCACGTCGACGGGACGCTCGCGAGCGGGTCATGGGCGAAGGTCAACGGCGGATACCTGAACGTCGGCACGCTCGAGAGCATCTCGAGCAATCTGCGATCGATCAACGGCAAGCTGAACGCGTCGTCACTGTGCATGATCAGTGTCGCCTACAACTCTCCAGACTCCTTCGACCCCGGTTATACGCAGCTCACCCCCCGGTACCTGAACTGCCCGGCAGTGGTCGCGATGGACGAGTTGCAGACTGCGTACAAGGAGAAGTTCAACCACTACGCCTACATCGACCTGTCCTACCGTTCGTATGCCGAGCAGGAATATTGGTACAACAAGTACGGCTATCCCCGTGCGGCGATCCCGGGCACCTCGAATCACGGCCTGGCAGAGGCGGTTGACTTTCGCGAGTACACCGGCTCAACCGAGTTCGACTGGGGTGGCTACGGGAACACGTGGTTGGAGGCGAACGCCTTGACCTATGGCTTCGCCAACCCCTTCCGATATGGCACGAGTGGAGAGTCCTACCACTTCAACTTCGTCGGGTGAGGGATCTCTGCTCACCGGGCAAGCTACGACTCGTCGCCCCATGGCTGGAGCCCTGCGAACTCTGGTGATCCAATTCTCAACGATCGAGCGACGATTCGTACATACTGGACGTGGAATGCTGTAGTCAGCAACCGTTGTTGAGCGAGGCTCGAGGTACTCATGGACGTGAAGCGCCGCAGGGTCACTGTTACCGCCGCCGGCACGGTTATCGTTCTGGCCGGATGCAGCACTGGAGGTACGTCGACCAGCACGTCGTCCAAGGCATCGGTTACGTCGAGCACCATGTCGACAAGCGCCTCAGCGACCCCCAGTTCGATGCGACCTACCGCCACTGCCCACCAGACGACTGCGCAGAGCCCAACCGCGCCCGGCAGCACCGCTCCGACGACCCCAGGTGCCACCACCTCACCCGAGAGCCCCTCGTCCTCATCCCGGAACCCGGCAAGGACCGTGCCCACCCTGACCCTGAAGGTCGACGGATCCGGGACACTGAAGATCACCAAGATTACGACCACCGGGACGATCACCGGCACCGCGCACGCGCCCACGACGCTGTCGACCACAGTGGATTCGGCCGTCAAGATCGGCTACACGATTACCGTCGTGTCCATCAGCGGCAAGATCACGTCGTGCACCGCAGGGACCCCGCGCGGAACAAAGGACATCAAGCCGACCTTCGGCGCCTGCAGCATCACCTACACCCCGGGCGGGTAGTCACCGATCCGGCTATCGAGGCGAGAGCGGAGCAGCAGGTCAGCGGACGAGCACGCTGTTCTGCCATGGTGGCGACATTGTCGGATGCCCCGGATACCACCCGGGGTTCGTTGATGCATAGGTGCGCAACTCCTGCTCAGTCACCCGATGAATCACGTCATTGCTCGGGGTCGCAATCGGGTCGCCCACCAGATATCGACTCCCGTCATACCCCAGGACTGCCACCCAGTGGGAGACCGGACCATGCACATACGACGAACTCCCCCGGTTCCAGGACAGGGCGTAGGCATTGCCGCCGGCGATGGAGGATTTGCCCGCACGAGCGTAGGCGAGAGTAGATGCGATGCCGCCGTGCCACGAGGAGAGTCCGTAGTGGGACAGGCCCCTGTTCAGGTCTGGGAACTCCGTGCCGCGGCTGTTGCGGGATGCGGTGTTGGCGAGGTGCATTGCGGTGTAACGCAGCGCTTGGACCGCGGCAGACCTGTCTGCAGTCAGGCCGTTCCATTGTGCCGGGATCTTTCCCCGGTTCAGCAAGACCATGCACAGCGACGTCGGCCCGCAGTTCGCCCACTGAGCCGCCCCCGTGCCTTCCTGCATCATCGGAAACATCGGGCCAGAGGTGACTGGCCCGAAGAGCACCTTCCACGTGGCGATATCGACGTAGGCCTCTTGCGGGAGAGCGTGCCCCGCCTGGAGGCCGCGAACGTCTCTGTCGGTCTGGGTGCCGTAGAGCGTCGACGTGTGCGTACGGTAACCATGTTTGTCGAGCAGCATGTCGAGGGCGGTGACCGCGTAGCTCCGGTCACCGCCCTGGACGGTGACGCACAGGGCAGCAAGGGTATTCGCGTCACAGCGCCCGGTGACCGTGAGCCCGCGTGCCTTCTGGAACGTCCGCACACTCTCGTAAACAGCTCGGGTGTAGGTGGGGTAGAAGACCGGCTGCGTGATGCCCGCGCGCAACAGCAGGTACTGCACGGCATGCACATCGTCTGGCCCCGCGTCCTCACCGGATATGGAGCTGAAGGAGGACGGGTGCTGATTGGGGGCGGCAGTCGCTTGAGGGACCGCGAGCACTCCCGCAGCAACAGCCCCCAACCCTCCGAGGAGAAGGCTTCGGCGCTTCATCGAGCGGTCTGCCGTTCTCCGCGGGGAGTGCTGAGCGCTCCGGCCTGGCCCGCGCCAAGAGCGGGGTGGTAGTAACCGAGCACATCCACGATCACGTCGGAAGTGGCCAGCGTATAAAGCGTGATACTGCCGCTGCTGCTCACCTTGAGGGTGGCGGAGTTGGCGACCGTCTGCCCCCGCGCATAGTTCACGGTCGAGGCCCACGGTCGAGCGACATCCGCAGGGTAGGCAGTGATGAACCCCGGGCCCTCCGGGTTGGTGGCGGTGACGTTGACCTCGACCGCGTCCACTCCGCCCGCCGGGACTCCACCGAATCCGGTGACTTGGACTGTGACGGTGCCATCCGCGTTGACCTTCCCCTTGGCCGCGCCCAACCCAGCTCGGGTGTCTAGCACTCGTGCAGGCACCAGTGGCGCATACCCGCCACCAACCGGGATCCATCCGGCGACATCCACGACGAGGTCCGCTGTGGCCAAGGTATACAGGTCCACCTGGCCGCCCGTGCCGACCTTCGCGATCACCATCCCGGCCACGATCTGGCCCTTGTCATAGTTCACGTTCGACGCAGTCGGCCGGCTGCTACCTGCCGGCCAGACGGTCACATGTCCTGGTGCGGCCGGTGCAACGGCTGTCACGTTCAACACCACTGCTGCGACTTCCGAGGTAGGCACCCCACCGTGTCCCGTCACGGTCAGGCTCGTGGTGGAGCCGGCCGGACGTCGGGCGCCCGTCCGAGTGTCCAGCAACCGCGATGGGACCAATGCGTGGTAGCCCGTGCCGGTCGGATAGTAGCCGGTCACATCCACGACGACGTGCGTCGAGGCGCGCGTGTACAGGTCGACTTCCCCAGAACTGCCGACCTTCACCGAGACCTGGTTGGCGACAACCTGCCCCTTTGCATAGTTGAGATTCGACGCGGTCGGGCGAGGCGAACCCGAGGGCCACACTGTGACGAATCCAGCGTCAACCGGACTCGTCACGGTCACGTTCAACACGACGGCGGCAACCCCGGAAGCAGGGATGTCGCCATGCCCTGTCACGGTGAGTGTCGTGGTCGACCTGGCTGCCGGCTTACGGCTCTGCCGAGTGTCGAGCAGCCGCGCGGGGGTCACCGGCACCAGCCCTGCGCCTGTTGCCACCTGTGACACTCCGGTCAGCGGGCCCGAGGTTGCGAGCCGCTGATTCCCGTTGACGGCGGGAGAGTACAAGCGGTATTGAGTCGGTGGCAGGCCAGAAACCTGCACTGTTGCGGAGACGTTGCCGGCGCCACCGTTTCCGTTCCAGGCCCAGGAGAGTGGACCGTTCGTTGTGGTGCCGGATTTCGTGACACTGCCGTCCGCGAATGTCGCCGCGCCGGTCAAGGACACGGTGACGCTCACCCCCGATATCCAAGCCCCAGACCCGGACTTCACACCGATGTCGTTCACCGATCCCTGCATCGGGTTGCCTGCTCCGACGAGGTAGGGCGTCACGGCGTACGCCCCGGCCGACACCGTGGCAGCGGTGTTCATCGACGCGTATGCGGCCATGATCTTCGTATAGTCGCCAGGGTCGTGCGACTTGATCGCGCCCATGGCCTCCTGGGCATCGCTCCAGTGACTGTCGGGCGCATGCTCTCGCACATACCAGGACAACGCGGCAGCAAGATACCGATCGGTGGTGCCGATGTGCTCATAGATCAGGTAGGCGACCGACGGGTTCTCAACCAGCTTTGACCCCGTCGTCCTTATCGAGTTCGGCGAAGCGGCTCCCGCGTCCAAGCACAGTGTGTTGGTGTTGCCGTAGCCGAGGATGCCGAAGTGCACGACGATCGTCGTGCCGGACGCGGTCTTGATCGCCGGGGACTGGACGCCGACAAACGTATCTGCGGTGGCGTGGGCAGCCGGCGCACTGACAATCCCGACTGTCGCCACGAGCAAGGTCACCACAGCGGCCAGGACTCCGAGCACCCTGCGGCGAAACCGCGCGATCGGTCGTCGGTGACGCCGACTGACACGGGTCGGCGAGTCGGTCACCTCTCGGCCCAGCGCTTTCGTCACTCGCCGACCCTTTCCACACCGCATCGCGCCCGCGGCACATCACCCGCTTGCTCAACAGGCCGGACGTATCACAGTCATCGACGCGGGGACTTCCCGGACACCCTCCTCGACACCCAGAATGTAGTGCACCCAACCCGCAACATGCCACTTTTCGCGAGAGAGCTGTCGCCGGCAAAAAGCCGAGGAATCATCAAGGATCGCTGGAGCAGGGCCCATGTCGGAGCCGGCATGGCCGGCAGCATTATCCAGGTTTGTGCCGAACAGGCTGAGAAATTTCGGTGTGAGATTGTCACGGAGACAAGTGGGCCCAGACCTAGCGGGCCGGGTCGGCGGTTCTACCGTTGACGCGAGGCGTGGCTTGACCACACCCCGGTGACTGCGTATGCGGAGCACGGTCACCTCGCGGTTCGGCCCAGCGAGAATCGGTGGCGGTCATGGGTGCGATGAGTGAGGTTCCAGGCAGCGGGAGCGGCTGGTCGTGGGCACGAGGGGCACGGCGATACCTGG
>NZ_VCQV01000006.1 GCF_007845645.1 Leekyejoonella antrihumi | reverse complement strand
GCCGATCGCCGAGCGGCAGTTCGACCCCACGATCAGGTCGCCCTCCCAGTGGCCGGGCACGGCCCGGTCGGCGACTTCCGCGGGCCGGTCACTGATCATGACCATGTCCGGGATCTTCCCCGATGGGCCCTTGGCGGTGGAGCGTCTGGGGCGGCGAACCGCCCGCCCCGTGCGCAGGTGTTGATGCAGGTCAGCGCGCAGATGACCGCGGCCCTGCACGTACAGCGCCTGGTAGATCGTCTCGGGGCACACCCGCATCTCCGCCCGGTCGGGAAACGTTGTGGCGAGGTGGTTGCTGATCTGTTCCGGGCTCCACCTCACACACAACCTCTCTTGGACCAAGGATGCCAGTTCGGGGTGCTCGAACTTGCTGGTCTTAGGCCGCCGAGCGCGCAGCTCGGCCCGCTTCTGCGCCGCGTACGGCGCGTACTTACCCCGCGGGCGCGCCCGTGTGCCCGGCGCCGGCCGCGCGCTCAGCTCGGACCCGTTACGAACAAGCTCGCGACTGACCGTCGAAGCAGGCCGGCCCAACTGCCTCGCGATGGCCCGCACCCCGGTCCCGGCCAGGCGCAGGTCGGCGATGCGCAGCCGCTCGTCCAAGCTCAGGTACCGACCCGAGGGCTCCGGCTTCGCACGCGGAACCCGCCCGCCGGTCGCTTGGCGCCACCGGCGGCCAGTTACTCGATTCACGCCGACAGCATCACAGGCTGCCTGCAGGGTCGACCCCTGGGCCATCAGCACCCAGAACCGAGCCTGAACCTCGATCATTTCCTTCTTCGAACGCATTTCGCACACCTCTCAAACTGAAGGGGTGTTGCGACGACCGATTGAACTCGCCTTCGGCTTGCGGGACGTCCGTGAGGACGGTTTACCCGACGATGCGGCTCGGCCGAGGCCGCGTGAGGTGCGAGATGCGGCGGGGGCTGTCCCGGTGGTGGTGCGGTGCGTGTGGGCCCACGATGGGGAGACCTGGGTTGATGGTGTCGCGGCCGTTCTACGAGCGGATCCGCTCCCGAACCTGCGGGTAGCGTGAGCCGAGCGGTTTCGTTGACCTGTGGCAGCAGACGAGGAGTGACGAAGGATGGACATCACCGAGGTGATCTTGCACCAGCACGCCGAGCAGCGCCGTATGTTCGCGATGCTCGACGAGGTAGACCGGTTGGACACTGCGACATTGCAGCCACTGTGGCGACGGCTGGAGATTCTGTTGGAGACGCACGCGGCTGCCGAGGAGAAATTCCTGTACCCGCTGTTGCCGAAGGTTGGGGCGGGTCACGCGGACGCCGACGCCGCAGACGAAGAGGTACAGGATGCCGTCAAGGACCACAACGAGATCCGCGCCGCCATCGGCAAGGTCGGTCGTCACCAGGTGGGCTCGACCGCGTGGTGGGACGCGGTCACCGAGACCCGCGTCGCCAACAGCGATCACATGGCCGAAGAGGAGCGCCAAGATCTTGCCGACTTCCGTCGGCATACCGACCTTCAGACCCGCCACGAGATCGCCGTGGAATTCGTGCGGTTCGAGTCTGAGAAGGCCGCCGAGGGTGTGCCACCCACGGACAAGGACCCGGACGAGTACGTCGAGGAGCGCACCTGGACCGGAGCAAAGGCCAAGGGCAGCCCCCATCGTGGCCCGCATGATGTAGGCGGATTCCAGCGAACGTATCTGGGGCCATGATGTGGGCCCCGAGTAGATGTGTTCCGCAGCGTGTCGACGTCGGCATGCCGGTCATCGTGGTCGGGCCCCGTAGCAGGTTTCCCTTTACGGGCGGCCTGGCCGATCGGCCAACGGCTGGGATGAGGCGGAACGGTCAGGGGCAGTCGGCGTTGTTCAACGCGGCTGCGATGGAGTCGATGCGGTTGCGGCGTGCGTGGTGGCGCGTGAGTGCCTGTTGCACGCTCATGCGTTCATGCGCGACTGACCACAGGTCGAGGGTCAGCGGCCTGGTGATCATGAGGCCCGGCAGCCGGTGGGTTTCTTCCCCGGTGAGCGCGATCGAGCGTGCGTAACGTTCGAGGCCTCTGCGGGCGGCTCGGGGTCCGGCCGCGAACAGTAGAAGCGCCAGCGGCCAGACCCGTGGTCCGCGTCCGACGCCGATCCAGTCGATGACCACTGGGGGCTGATCGCCTTGCGGGATGACGTTCGGTGGCGTCAGGTCGGCGTGGATCAGCGACTCGGGTAGACCAGTGGCATCGTCGGCATCGCCGAGGGCGTCGACGAGCTCAGCGACGGACGGACCGACCTCGGCACCCAGACGCAGCGCCTCGTTGATCTCGCGCGATGGTGTGGCGCCGAGTCGGTGCCAGCCGCCGCCGGGCGGCAGCTCGGCCCCGGACCTGGTCGCTAGCCGGCCAAGGAGCGCGGCGCACCATGCCACCACGAACCCCGGGCCTGGTGCCGGGGACCGTTCGATGTAGGCCGTGACCAGCAGGTGTCGGTCATCGCCGATTGGTAACACAGGATCGCCGGCCGGACACCGCTCGGCGGGAAAACGCGTACCGGCCAACCGCTGTAGAACGTGTGCGGCGGCGTCCACCGCTGAGCGCTCGACCGTGTGGTCAAAGGCCCGGACGACAAGATCCGGGCCGGACCCGGTGTGGCTCAAGCGGTACACATCGACGTCCAGCTCGGTATGCAGCGACAGAGACGGTCGACCCTGCGATGAGGCCACGGCATCAACCACCATCGCGACGTCATTCACCACATGACGGACATGCACGAGCACCAGGATGCCATTCGCGGGCGCCGTTTGCTCCCAGACACAGAACCGTGAACCCCAGCCGCGCGCGGATCTGGTTTAAGGTCGGCTAAGGGCAGGTTCCAGCCGCTGGGTGCCCAGTCGCCACGCATCATGTCGAGGGGAACCCGAAGTATCGAGGCGAGATGGGTGCGCGACGTTCTTCGACAGTTGTGATGGAGGGGACGACCGGTCCGTTCGCCACATTCCACATCAGCACAAGGACCCCGCCCCGGTCGCAGGAGGCGTGCGATCTCCGCCAAAGTGGTTTCGTTGTCGAACCAGTGGAAGGCCTGGGCCACGAAGACCGCGTCGACCGCGTCATCCGAGAGCGGGATCTGTTCCGCCGTGCCGTCGACCGCCTCGATTCCTGGACAACCCGCACCGAGCTGGCAAGGCATGCCAGGGTCCAGCTCGACGGCCACCACGTGCGGGATCCTCGAGATCAGCTGACTGGTGAACCTGCCCGTCCCGGCGCCAAGTTCGAGCGCTGTCGCCGACCAATCGAGCTCGGCGAGATCGACGACCTGGTCCGGATAGCCGGGCCGGCCCCGCTCGTAGTCCTCGTACCAGTGCCTGGCATGTCGTCTGTCGCCATGGACCCATCCTGGCTGGATGACGTCGATGTACACCGCGGACTTGCGGCCGAAGCGTTGCCCACGTTGCCCGCGACGCTTTCGATTCGGCAGATCCGGCACGTGTCGTAGGCCGATCGTCTAACGAGACGGAGAAGAGGCGGCGAAAAGCGATGGGACCGTCTCAGGGGCTTCCTGCGGAGTAGATGCGCCATGGTTGGGTGCTGGCCTGACGAACGAGTTCATATGACCACGAGTTGCCCGCGTTTACTTCGCCGCTGCCGGTGAAGTTCACTTGGGTCTGAATAGTGGACACGATGACTACCTGATGCCAGGGCCTCAAACCAGAGTCGTAGTTATAGCGTGCGGCAGCAGGACCGGCCGCGCTCCGACTGACCCGCTCGATCCGTAGATCACGGACTTGCGGTCCGTGCAACGTGTACCAGCTGGCGTAAGGGTCGCCGCCGTCACCGATGCCCAAGCGTTTGCAGGCGTCGTAGTCGCGCTCGTTAAGTGCTCGCACGTACTTCCGAACGACCTCGGCCGGCTTGGTATCGGCTGTCGGCAGACTCACGTGTTCGCGCGGCCGACCCCACAACCACAACGCACCGGTCGGGATCAGCACGACAGCGACCAGAATGGCGATCGTGATCCCCCACTTGCGTTTCATAGGGGTGAGTATCGGCCCTTTCCGACGATTGGCAGCGTGATTGGTGCATGTTTCGATAACCGATCGTCACGCGGTGCGTGACCGTACACCGATCCGCTACTGGAAATCGTCACGGTCAGTTGAGTCCTCAAGGCGGCGCGCACCTTGGTCCGCGTCGCGGAACACTGCCAGTGGCTTGCGGATATCCTCGTTGACGTCGTCAGCGCCATTCGTCACTGTCATCAGGGCGACGATGGCTTCGTCATTGCGATCTTGGTCCAGCTGCTCGCACCGTTCACACAGAGCCCAGAATGTCGGCAATGTGTAGCCCTTCCCCCAGGCGCGGTAGGCAATCTTGGCCGGGTCTAGCGGATGCACCCAACCCACATGGGCAGTCGCGCAAAACGCACAGTATTGATCAGTGCTGCTGGTCGGGGCCCCATCGACCCAGCCTTCCGGTTCTTCCCCTTCGCCGTGGTGGAACGTGCCACTGAAGGTGATGTCGTCGCTCATACGGACCACTCTCGCGCGTAGGCGTGCTCGAAGTCCCCAGATTCACCATGTCAGTTCAGCAGTCGACGGCACGCGTGCTGCCGGCCGCCACGCCCTGTCCCATAGCGGGTTCCGTATCCGGAACGATCACCGGCGACGGATCAGGTCGCCTTCGGCCAGACGGGGTCGATCATTGAGCACGCCGGCCGACGTTCCGCAGAGGGCTCTCTACGGGACACCTACGAGGGTGACGGCGTCCGTAAGCCGATCGGCCTGCGGAGCATGCCATAAGACGATCATGCGGAGTGCTTATCGAGACAGCGTGAGCATCACTCGCCGTCGATGACAAGCCTGTAGGAATTGCGGCACTTCTCGGCCAACTCCCACGGCGGGCGCCACGCCGGCTGCGGGGTGCTCATGACCGCTGCTGCTGGGACAGGTAATCGACCGGGATGCCGCGCCGTGAGGCGTAGGCGATCTCCGACTTGGTCGACTCGCCGACATACCCGTTGACGTCGAGTACGTAGATGTAGTCGGCCAGGTCGATCTTGCGCTTGTGCAACTCGTCCAGGGCGACCTCCTCGACCGAGTCGTGACTCACGCCGTCACCGTGCCGGTGCTGGGCCCTGGCGTGTGGGTAGAAACCGATGGAGAGCACGATCTCGCCCGCCATGGTCAGGTCGTAGTTGGCCTGCTGGAACTCGTCGTAGAACCGGCTCGAACCGCACAGGCACACGATGGTCGGCCGGGTGTCGGCATCGAAGATTCGTTGCAGCTCGGCGCTCATGATGTGTTCCTCTCCCCGAAGCTGCGCGGTCAATCCTTGATGGTGTCGGTCGCTTGCGACCACCGGCACCGCCAGCCAGTGCCGCCGGCGCGCACATAGGTGTCGAGATGCCAGCACTCAAGGTGGCCGCCACCTTCAGGAGTGATGAGGTCGATGACTGAGCGATATCGAACCACGGCCAGGTTGGTGTCGCCAAGCACTTCGATCGGAGTCACTGGCTCGAACCGCGAGTACCTGACTGATCCATCACAAAGGCCGCCGACGTAGGTCGACCGGTCCCAGACCGTGCCGCCCGGGCTGCATAGCAAGAAGGCCGGATCATGCAGCGACCACAAGACTGATTCATCCGCCTCGACGATTGCACGCAACCGCTCCCGCTCGACTGTCTCCAGGTCGCCGAGGCGAGATCCGCTCGTCATACCTGAAGGCTACGTGCCCGGACGCCTTCGTCTGATCGCCCCGTTCGCCGATCGGCGTGCGGTGCGGTTGAAGGCGTAAAAAGGGCGCTACTCCACCCAGCGTGAGGTGACAGCGGCTCGACGCCGCCAGGTATCGACTGCGTCGCCGTGAGGATCCCAACGTCGGCTGAAGTCTTCGAGCCATGCGCACCGCCGTTCTACTACCTGCTGGAAGCGGCCGGTCTGGTGGTGTGGCTGGTCAATGCCCGCGATGTCAAGCACGTGCCAGGCCGGCCCAAGAGCGACAAGCTCGACAGTGTCTGGTTGTGCAAGCTCAACGAACGGGGCATGCTGCGTCCCTCGTTCATCCCACCGGTTCAGATCCTCGCGCTGCGTGACTACACCCGGCTGCGTTTCGATCTGATCGGGGAGCGCACCCATCACATCCAACGGTTGGAGAAGCTGCTCGAAGAGCTGATCAAGCTCTCGGCGGTGGTAACCGACCTGATGGGTGTCTCGTCGCGGGCGATGCTCGCCGCGCTGATCGCCGGGCAACGTGACCCGCAGGCGTTGGCCGATCTGGCCAAGGGACGGCTGCGGGTCAAGCAGGCTGCCCTGGTCGAGGCGCTGACCGGCCGCTTCGACGCCCACCACGGCGAGCTCGCCAGCGTGTTGCTGGGTCAGATCGACACGCTCAACGAGCAGATCGCAGGCCTGGACGAACGCATCGACCAGCTGCTCGCCGACATGCCCGCCGCCCAGCCACCAGCCGGCGGCGGAGCCAACTCAAACGGGGAACCGGCCTACCCGTGCGCAGCGGACCGCCTGGACGAGATCACCGGCATCGGACGGCACACCCGCAGACCAACGTCGCCGAGGTCGGCCCCGACATGGGCGTGTTCCCCACCAACCCACACCTGGTCTCCTGGTCCAAGGTGTGCCCGTGCACAAGCCAGTCCGGTGCCAGACCCGCGCCGGGAAGACGGGCAAGGGCAACCGCTACCTCAAGGCCGCGCGCGGCGAGGCCGCCGCCAGTGCCGGACGCACCCACACCCGACTCGGGAACCGATACCGACGCCTCGCCCAGCGCATCGGCAAGAACAAGGCACAGGTCGCGATCACGCGCACGATCCTGACCATCGTGTGGGAAACCGCTCGCCGACCCCACCGCCCGTTACCACGACCTCGGCGAAGACTTCTACGACAAGCGAATCCAACCCGAGCGCGCCAAGCGCAACCACATCCACCAACTCGAAGCACTCGGCTACAAAGTCACCCTCGAGCCCAAGGCGGTCGCATGACTACCAGCCCAACGAACAGTTACTTTCCGGGCAGTCACCAGGTCACCGATGGGAGGTCGGTCACCGACGGCGTCGTCATCGACATGGCGAAATCGCACGTATGAACTGGGGTTCGGCGGCATCAGTTACACGACAAGGCGTGCGTTTCGGCCGAACCTGGCTCACACATTGAACCGGAACTCCACCACGTCGCCGTCCTGCATCACGTAGTCCTTGCCCTCCATGCGGGCCCTGCCGTGCGCACGAGCCTCTTGCACCGACCGGAGCTTGATCAGGTCGTCATACGAGATGACCTCGGCCTTGATGAACCCCTTCTGAAAGTCGGTGTGGATGACACCGGCCGCCTGCGGGGCGGTCCAACCGGTGTGGATGGTCCAGGCCCGCGTCTCCTTCGGCCCGGCTGTCAGGTAGGTCTGCAGTCCAAGCGTGCGGAATCCCTTGTGCGCCAGCTGGTTCAGGCCGGACTCCTCGACTCCGACCGACTGCAACAGCTCCAGAGCGTCGGCGTCATCGAGCTCGGCGACATCCATCTCGAGCTTGGCGTTCAGGAAGATCGCGTCCGCCGGGGTGACCAGCGCATGCATCGATGACTGGAACTCCTCATCGGTCAACTGGTCCTCGTCGACGTTGAAGACGTAGAGGAACGGCTTGCCGGTGAGCAGCCCCAGCTCCTTGATCTGGGTGAGGTCGACGCCGGCCGCCTCGGCCCCCGCATACAGCGTCGTGCCTGCGTCGAGGAGTTGCTGGGCGCCCTGCGCGGCCACCAGCACGGCCTTGTCGGTCTTCTTGCCCTTGACCTCCTTGTCGATGCGCGGCAGCGCCTTCTCGAGGGTCTGCAGATCGGCCAGGATCAGCTCGGTGTGGATCGTCTCGATGTCGGACGCGGGCGAGATCTTGCCGTCCACGTGCACCACGTCGTCGTCGTGGAAGGCCCGGACCACCTGGCAGATCGCGTCGGCCTCGCGGATGCTGGCCAGGAACTTGTTGCCCAGCCCCTCCCCCTCCGACGCACCGCGAACGATGCCGGCGATGTCCACGAACGACACCGTCGCCGGCAGGATCTGCTTGCTGTCGTAGATCTGCGCCAGCCCCGCCAACCGGGGGTCCGGCAGCGGAACCACCCCGATATTCGGCTCGATCGTCGCGAACGGGTAGTTCGCGGCGAGCACGTTGTTCTTGGTCAGCGCGTTGAACATGGTCGACTTGCCGACGTTGGGGAGACCGACGATTCCGATGGTTAGTGCCACGGGGACAGGATTCTACGGGGTAGGCGGTCACGTCCAGTCGGCGGCGCGACGCACCCGGCCGCGAAGGCGCCGCGCGGCTTCACGACACCGCCCGCAGAGACACCTCGCCCGCCGTCCGGCGGCATACGCTCATGCCATGCTCGTGCACCTGCGGCTCACCATGCCGGACCATCTCACGGACAACGTGCTCGATCTGGTTCGCGACAGCGCCTCGATCACGAACCTGACGCTACAGAGAGGCGCGTGCCTGCGGCCCGCCGGTGACCTGATCGAGGTCGACGTGGCACGCGAGAGCGTGTCCGAGCTCCTGGACCAGCTCGATGACGTCGGCCTGGATAAGCAGGGCGGGATCGTGCTGACGGAACCCGCCGCCACACCCTTCGACGCCGCGCAGGCCGTCGAGGAAGCGGCCGAGGGCGATCCGGACGACTCGGTGATCTGGGACATGCTGAAACAGCAGGCGCTCGATGGCGCCCGACCGACGGTGACCTTCCACCTGTTCCTCATCATCGCCGTGGCGCTCGCGTCGGTGGCCGTGATCACCGACTCCAACGTCCTGGTCGTGGGCGCCATGGTGGTCGGCCCGGAGTTCGCGACGATCGCGTCGATCTGTACCGGAGTCGTGTTTTTGGACCGGCACCTGGTCCTGCGGGCGATGCGGCTGCTCGTGCTCAGCTTCGCCCTCGCGATCGTGGTCATCGCGGTGGTCGCGCTCGTTGCCCGGGTCACCGGACTGATCACCCCCGATGTGGTGACGCGTCCGCACCCGCAGACGTCGTTCATCTGGCAGCCGACGACGTGGTCCTTCGTGGTCGCCCTCCTGGCCGGCTCGGCAGGTGTGCTGGCCCTGACGACCGAGAAGGCGCAGGCCATGGTCGGCGTCTTCATCTCGGTGACCACGGTGCCCGCGGCCGGCAACATGGCGCTGGCCCTCGCGTTGGACTCCGGTTCGGAGCTCGGTGGATCCGCCGAGCAGCTCGGCCTGAACTTCGTCGGCATGATCCTCGCCGGTACGACCACCCTGCTGCTGCAGCGGTTCCTGGTCCGTCGCTCCCACCACGCCGTCCGGCATCTTTTCGGAGGGGTGACAGGGTGAGTTCGCGGGTAGCACTGGAACGCGAGCGGCCGCCCCACCGGCGCAGGTAGCGTTGTCCTGCCAGCAGCCATCGAGCGCTGACCCGCGAGACACCGGACCGCTCCGGCCGGCCTCGTGGTCGAAGGAAGCGAGGATGGATGAACGGTTCATCGACCAACGCCGCGCTGGAGCCCTATGTCGCCGGTCTGGCTGCGTCCTGGCTGACAGAGACACCTGACGCGCTCTGGCGGGAGGTGGCCGGGTCACTGGCGTTCGTCGACATCTCCGGGTTCACCACACTGACCGAACGGCTCGCGCGGCACGGCAAGGTGGGCGCCGAGGAGATCAGCGACATCCTGGACTCCACCTTCACCGACCTCCTGGCGATCGCCTACCGTGACGGCGGCGACCTGGTCAAGTGGGGCGGCGACGCGGTCCTGCTGCTCTTCCGCGGCGAAGCGCACGCGCCGCGCGCGGCCAGGGCGGCCTTCCGGATGCGTGCCCGGATGCGGCGAATCGGCCGGATCCGCATAGGTAGCAGCCACATCCCGCTGCGTATGTCCGTCGGGATACACAGCGACTCCTTCTACTTCGCGCTCGTCGGCGACCCTGAGGTGCACCGCGAGCTGCTCGTCAGTGGACCGGCCGCCAGCACGACTGCGGACCTCGAGGCACTGGCCGATGCCGACGAGATCGCGCTGAGCGCCCAGACCGCGGCACTGCTGGATCCCGCTGCGCTCGGCGAGTCGAAAGGCCCGGCGCGGCTGCTCATCGCGGAGCCTTTGCTGCCGGAGGCACCAGCGGTCGCCGACCCTGCCCGCATGGCGCCGCCGGCTGTCGAGGACCTGGCGCAGCTGCTGTCACCGGCGATCCGGGCACACCTGCTGGACATCGTCGAGCGGGTCGGCACCGGTCGGACCGCGCAGCGCCAGATGGTGCACCGGCAGATCGCCGTCGCGTTCGTGCAGTTCTCCGGCACGGACCGGCTGCTCTGCGACCAGGGGCCGGATGCGCTGGCAGCCGGACTCGACGAGTGCATCCGCACCGTGCAGCGGTCCGTGCAGCGGCACAACGTGACGTTCTTCGAGTCCGACATCAACAACGACGGCGGCAAGGTCATGCTGACCGCCGGTGCGCCAACCGGCACCGAGAAGGACGACGATCGGATGCTCCGCACCGTGCGGGAGATCGTCGAGCAGCGCGGCATCCTGCCGATTCGGGTCGGGGTGAACCGCGGCCAGGTGTTCGCAGGCGACTTCGGGCCCCCGTTCCGGCGCACCTACTCGGTCAAGGGCGATGCGGTCAACCTCGCCGCCCGGCTACTCGGCCAGGCACGGCCGGGTCAGGCAGTCGCCACGACCGTCATGCTGGACCACTCCACCACCCGGTTCGACACCGAGGCGCTGCCGCCGTTTCTCGTCAAGGGCAAGACCGAGCCGATCAGCGCCGTCCGGCTCGGACGTATCCTCGGCACGGTCCTCGATACGTCCGCCGGCGACCTGGTCGGCCGGGAGGAGGAGATGGCCGTTCTGCGGTCGGCCCTGGCCGACAGCCGTGCGGGTCAAGGGGTCGTGGTGGACCTCGTCGGTGATCCGGGAATCGGCAAGACCCGGCTGGCCGACGAGCTGCTCGCGGAGGCCGACGGACCGGTATACACCTGTCTGTGCGAGATCTACGGGACCAGCACCGCCTACGCACCCTTCCGTATGCTGATGCGGCGAGTCCTCGGCGTCGACGACGACGCCGCCGCCCCGGCGCTCGCGTCGGCCCTCCAGCGAGTGGTGGACGAGTCCAGCCCGACTCTGGCACCGTGGATCCCGTTGATCGGCGTGGTGCTCGACCTCCAGCTGCCGACGACCCCGGAGGTGGACACCCTCGAGGACCGCTTCCGCCGGAGTCGCCTGACCGAGGTCGTATGCGAGTTCCTCGCCACGGTGCTCACCGGGCCGAGCGTCCTGGGCTTCGGCGAGGTGCATCTGATGGACGAAGCGTCGGCGGAGCTGCTGGAGGCGCTGTGTCGCAGGGTCGCGGATCTGCCGTGGCTGGTCATGCTCACTCGCCGCGAGGCGGCAGACGGCTTCCATCCCTCCACGGCCTACCCCGTCACCACGCTCGCGCTGAGAGCCCTGGACTCGCGCGCCGCAGCCACCCTGGTCGAGCAGCTGTTCGCCGACACACCGCTGCGCTTGGCCGACGCCGCGGCTTTGGCAGAGCGAGCCGACGGCAACCCGATGTACCTGACCAGCCTGGCGCAGGCGGTTCACCACGGCGCATCGCTGAACACCCTGCCGGACACGATCGAGGCCCTGATCACCAGCCAGATCGACCGACTGGACCCGAACGGCCGGGCCCTGCTGCGCTTCGCGTCGGTGCTCGGCATGCGCTTCACCTTGCCGCAGCTGCACGCGCTGGTTGATGACGGCGGTGTCTTCGACCGACACACGCCGCTCGACGGCCTGGCCTCGTTCGTCCGTCGGGATGGCATCGACCGTTATACGTTCGAGCACCAGATGATCCGGGACACGGCGTATGAGGGCCTGCCGTACCGCAGCCGGCGGCTGCTGCACGGCAAGGCGGGAGAGTTCCTCGAGTCGTCCGCAACGGATCCGGCGGAGGTGGCAGAACTGCTGTCGCTGCATTATTTTCATGCGGACAGACGAGACAAGGCATGGCGCTACTCACGGATCGCGGGTGACCGGGCCAGCGCCAAGTATGCGTTTGCCGAGACCGACGAGCTGCTCACCCGAGCGCTGCGAGCGGCTCGCTGGCTGCCGGATATCCCAGACGCCGAGCTCGTCGAGGTCAACACCTCAGTGGGTCAGGCGCGCTTCCGGGTGGGCAAGCAGCGGCAGGCGCTGGATGCCTTCCGGGCAGGGCGCAAGCGACTGCACGATGCCCCCGTCGCAGCCGCACAGCTGCTCGAGTACGAGGCGGATGCGCTGCGCCGGATGGGCCGGCACTCGGTCGCTCTGTCCACCCTCAGCCGGGGACTACGCCTACTGGACGATGCCACCTCGACCGAGGCGCTGATCATCCGTAGCCGGTTGGAGGGCGCCTACGCCGTCGTGCGGGAGAACCAGGGTCGCTATCGTGCGGCCCTCTCCTGGGCTCGCAAGGCGGAGCAGCATGCGGAGCAGTCGGGCGACGCCGCGGCCCGGGCGGTGGCGCTGGAGGCCGTCCACGGCGCAATGTCGATGCTCGGGATGCCGTCGGACCGCCCCTATGGGCGGCTCGCGCTGGAGCTCTATGAGCAGCTGGGCGATCGCACCGGGCAGTCCCGGGCGCTGAACAACATCGCTGTGCTGTCCTGGATCCAGGGGCTAGGCGTCGAGGCGCTGGAGTTGTTCCGCCGCGCGGAGACGGTGGCCACCGCGGCCGGTGACACCGCCGGCGCCGCAGCCAGCACCTACAACATCGGCGATGTGCTGTTGCGACTCGGGCGGGTCGACGAGGCGGCGGCGGTGCTGCGCCCCCTGGTCCCGCAGCTGGAGGCCTTGGACATCGCGGACTTTCACGCGGCGGCCCGACGCGCGCTGGGCCTGGCGACCGTGCTCGTCGGCCGGCACGATGAGGGCCGCCGGCTGCTCGATGCGGCACGGGCCCAGCTGGTGCAGCTCGGCGAGACCGCCGAGGTCCTGGAGACCGATGCCTCGATCGCCTTCGCGCTGCTGGCCGACGGGCAGGGCGGCGCAGCGGCGAGGCTCGCACGGGAGGCAGCCCGACGGGCGGATTCCCTGGATGCCGGACAGCTGCTGCCGTGGCTGCTGCGCCTGGAGGGCGCCGGACTGTGCGACGTCGGCCGACTGGACGAGGCCGAGACCATCCTGGGTGAGGCGATGGACCTTGCGCAGTCGCTCAATCGGGTGGAGCTGGGGTTCATCGTCGCCGAGCTGGCTCGGCTCGCGCGGCGGCGCGGCGACCTCGCGAGCGCCGGCGAGCTCGACGAGCGCAGCACCACGATGTTCGCCGAGCTCGGCTATGTGCGCGTGGGTCGCTACCTGCTGGAGGGCTCGGACCCGCCTTCCGCGGTCAATTCCCCCGCAGCTTCGGGTCCTGGACGAACAGCACCGGTGTCGTAAGCGCTCCGGTCGCCGACTGCCTGCCACCCTCACCGGCCCGACTCATGGCATACACGTCCACGCAGAACCCGGCAGCCTTGGCGGCAGCACTCTCGATCACGCCGGTCCGACCGAAGTCGCGCCAGTTGTACAGATCCTCACAGGACGGGGCGCGCGCGAACGGCGTGTCGACGCCGTTCACCTCCAGGGACACATAGATCGGATACCTGCTGAAGTCTATGATCCGATCTATATTCGTGTAGGGCAGGAACCAGGGCCACGTGACACCCTTCAGCCAAGGGGTCGGGCAGACCTGGTCGCTGCAGGCCCACGTCATCGTCGCCGGCTTCGCATCCGAGTAGAGCTCGGTCCCGTTCGCCTGCGTGAACACGCCTTGCAGTGAAGCCTCGGAGCCCGCCGGGCACGTCGAGTCGGTCGTGCTGCACGGCTCCACCGTCAGGAACTCCGGTCCCACCGAGCCGGCCGACAGGGTGGCCGTCGTGTTGGCCACGCTGAGCGTTCCGGGACTGCCAGTGCCCGAGACACCCGCCGTGACGACGTCGACGGTCGCGGTCCCGGGGGTCAGGCCGGGCGAACCGACCTGCAGTTGCAGTCCGCTCTGCGCCTGCGAGTAGGTCGCGGTGATGACACCCGTCCCATTGGAAGACGTGACCGCCGTGGACGTCAACGATGCGCCCGACGCCGGGTTGACCGCAGTCAGGGTGACAAGCACCGGCGTCGTGGCCACGTTACCGAACTGGTCGTTGACGGTGAACGACACGGCGAACGGCTGATTTGCTGCGGGAGAGGGCAGCGGAGGATTCTGCGACGTGTCGGCCACACTCGTGATGGACAACGACATGGGAACCGCGGCCACCACCTGGATGGTCGGGTTACCCCCTGAGGCGGTGAAGGGATCGTCGCCGTCCCCGTCGAAGTCCGTGCCGCCGGAGAACCCGAATGTCAGCGTGCCGGGGCTGGTGGGCGCGGTGAAACTCAAGCCCACTGTGACGGTTTCGCCCGCGGCCAGCGACCCCCCAGACATCTGGAGTTTGGCGCTGCACTCCTGGTCCGTCGTGCACGTGACGACGTGCTGGGTCCAGCCCGTGACACCCGTCGCAGTCACGTCGGTCGCGCCGAGCGGAACCGTGATCGCGAAGGCGTGCAGGTCGGGGCTACTGGCGTCATTGGTCACCGCGAAGGAGACCGACGTCGTTGCTCCGGGGGTGGCCGACCCACCGACAACGCCATTGACGGTGGTCGCGATGGTCACGGTGGACGTGGTGTCCGCCCACGCCCTGCCCGGTAGCGACAGCATTCCGGCGGCGACCATCAGGCTCGAGACCGCGATCGCGATGACGGTCCGAGCCGGTCGATGGGGGTGCCGGGGACGATCGAGAAACGGCCGCCACATGATTCGGTGATTGTTCATTGCGTGCCCGTCCGCGAGATGCCGGTCGATCTGTACAACCCCGATTTCTGAGTTTGGCACGTCCGAAGTCCGCCGTCGGCATTATTCCGGCTCGGGATGCTGTCGGTGGTGCCTGTCACAGTGACCCGTATGCAGATCCTGATCGGCGTCCTCATCGGCCTCGTCCTCGGCGCGCTCGCCACCTGGCTGGTGCTGCGCACGGCGTATGCCGTGCGCGCGGCATCCGTCTCGACCGAGCGCAACCTGCTGCGCGAGCGCGTCGTGGATCTCGAGGCCGCCGTCGGCGACGACCGACAGACCGCCTCCGTGCTGGCACCCCTTGGCGCCGCACTGCAGCGGGTCGAACGACAAGTCGCCGTGCTGGAGCGGGACCGGGTCGAGCAGTTCGGTGAGCTGGGCGCCCGCCTGCAGGAGGTCGGCCGGTCCACCGCGGTGCTGCAGCACGAGACCTCTCAGCTGGCCGGTGCGCTGCGCTCTTCCAGTGCGCGGGGCACCTGGGGAGAGATGCAGCTGCGCCGAATCCTGGAGCACTCGGGGATGCTGCCGCACTGCGACTTCGACGAGCAGGTCACCGCAATCAGCCGACACCAGGCGACGGTGCGCCCGGACGTGGTGGTGCGGCTGCCCGGTGCGAAGGTGCTGGTCATCGACAGCAAGGCACCCCTGAGCAAGTTCCTCGCAGCACAGGCCGACGACCTGCGGCCACAGGACCAGACGGCGCTGCTCGCCGAGCACGCGAGCGCCCTCGTGCGCCACATCGACGCCCTTGGAGGCAAGGACTACTGGAGCGCGTTCGAGCAGTCGCCCCAGCTGGTCGTCTGCTTCCTGCCCGCCGATGCGATCCTGGGTTCCGCGCTGCGATCGGACCCGTCGCTGCTGGACCGCGCCATGTCCCGCAATGTCGTGCTCGCCTCCCCCAGCACGCTGCTCGCCCTCCTGCGATCGACCACATTCGCCTGGCAACAGGACAATCTCAACTCCGGCGCTCGTGAGCTGCTCGACCTCGGCCGCACACTCTACGAGCGGCTGGCGACGCTCGGCAAGCACACCACGGCGCTCGGCGCCTCGCTCCGCAAGTCGGTGGAGTCCTACAATCTGATGGTCGGCACCCTCGAGAATCGGGTCCTGGTGACCTCGCGCAAGATGCATGAGCTCGGTATGGCCACCGACGCCCCGCCGGTGTTGACTCCCGTTGACGCTGCCCCACGCCCGCTCACCGCAGCCGAACTGCTCGAGGCGCTGGACGAGGACGTCGCACGCCCGCAGCTGGACCTGCGGGTCGACCGGCCGCACGCTGCCGACCGGCGCGGAGGGACAGGTACGGCCTAGCCAGCGGTCACGGACGTCAGCGACCGCCCGCTGCGCTCAGCGCAGCGATCCAGCGTCATGCCGGACCTGGGTCGCCTCGGCCCCGTCGCGCGCCTTCAGGTCGCGCCGCAGGTCGGTCGGCAGCGCGAAGAGCAGACTCTCCTCGGCTGCCGTGACGGCCTCGACGTCCTGATATCCGCGCCTCGCCAGGTAGTCCAGCACGTCGCGCACCAGCACCTCCGGCACGGAGGCGCCCGAGGTCACTCCCACGGTGGCCACGCCGTCCAGCCACGACTCGTCGATCTCGTCGGCGTAGTCCACCAAGTGCCCGGCGCGGGCACCGTGCTCGATGGCGACCTCGACCAGTCGCACGGAGTTGGACGAGTTGCGGCTGCCGACCACGATCATCAGGTCGGTCTTGGGCGCCATCTGCTTGACGGCCAGCTGCCGGTTCTGGGTGGCGTAGCAGATGTCGTCCGATGGCGGGTCCTGCAGGTTGGGGAACCGCTCACGCAGCCGTCGCACGGTTTCCATGGTCTCGTCGACCGACAGCGTGGTCTGGGACAGCCAAACCACCTTGTCGGGGTCGCGGACCTCCACCTCGTCGACGTGCTCGGGCCCCTGCACGAGCGTGATGTTCTCAGGAGCCTCACCGGAGGTGCCGACGACCTCCTCGTGCCCCTCGTGCCCGATCAGCAGGATGTCGAACTCATCGGAGGCGAACCGCTTGGCCTCGCGGTGCACCTTGGTCACCAGCGGGCAGGTCGCATCAATAGTCTTGAGGCGGCGGGTCTGGGCCTCCTGGTGCACCGACGGCGCGACGCCGTGCGCCGAGAAGATCACCGTGGCGCCCTCGGGCACCTCGTCGGTCTCGTCCACGAAGATCGCGCCGCGCTTCTCCAGCGTCGTCACCACGTGCTTGTTGTGCACAATCTGCTTGCGGACATAGACCGGTGGGCCGTACAGATCGAGGGCCTTCTCGACGGTGACAACTGCGCGGTCCACACCCGCGCAGTAGCCACGCGGCGCGGCCAGCAGGACCCGCTTAGCTGGTGCCGTGGGCTCCGCGGACGTCGTCGTGTCACTCATACGTTCATGCTACGTCCCGGTTCGACGCGTCCTTTGCCCCCACCGCACCACTCGGCGCCGCCGACGGGTGCCATAGCCGCCGGAGGTGGGCAGCGACCCCTAGGCTGATGGCCGTGACCGCATCCCTACCCGATAAGGCCGCCGACACGACCCCGGAGTCCCCGTGGCCGGTCCGCACCCTGTCGATGAAGGTCGGCGACTACATCGACCGCATGTCTCCGCTGTGGGTCGAGGGTCAGATCGTGCAGCTCAACCGCCGGCCGGGCGCCCCGACCTGCTACCTGACGCTGCGGGACACCGAGGTCGACATGTCTTTCTCGGTCACCGTGCACGTCAACACGCTGAACGCAATGGGGCCCGCCGTGCGTGAGGGTGCGCGGGTGGTCGTGCAGGCCAAGCCGACGTTCTGGACCAAGCGCGGCAGCCTCCACCTGCAAGCCCGTCAGATGAAGGCGGTGGGCGTCGGCGACCTGCTGGCGCGACTCGAGCACCTCAAGACGGTGCTGCGCAGCGAGGGACTCTTCGACCAGAGCCGCAAACGGCGCCTGCCCTTCCTGCCGGGCACGATCGGTCTGATCGTCGGCCGAGCGAGCGCGGCCGAGAAGGACGTCGTCGAGAACGCGCGCCGCCGGTGGCCGGCCGCAACGTTCGCGATCCGCCAGGTGGCAGTGCAAGGTCCCGGCGCCGTCGCCGAGGTGACCCGCGCCCTGCAGGAGCTCGACGCAGACCGCACCGTCGACGTCATCGTCATCAGCCGCGGCGGCGGATCGCTGGAGGACCTGTTGCCGTTCAGCAACGAGGCGCTGGTGCGCGCCGTCGCACAGGCGCTTACCCCGGTCGTCAGCGCGATCGGCCATGACGTCGACACCCCGCTGCTGGACTTCGTCGCCGACCTGCGCGCGTCGACCCCGACGGATGCGGCCAAGGCCATCGTGCCCAGCCTTGCCGAGGAGACCTCCCAGCTGCGCGCGATGCGGGGCGGCGGTGCCCGTGCGCTGCAGCATCGGGTCACCGTCGAGCGCCGGCACCTGGAGGCGCTGCGGACCCGGCCCGTGCTGATCCGGCCCGAGGTGATGGTCGATGCACGCCGCGCCGACGTCACTCGCCTGCGTGAACGCGCGACCTACCGCATGACCGATCGCCTCGGCCGCGCGCGGGACCAGGTCGGGCACCTGCGAGGGCAGGTGCGATCGCTGTCCCCCCTGCAGACGCTCGAGCGGGGATATGCCGTGGTGCGCGACATCGACGGCGCCATCATCACCGACCCCGCCCAGGTTGCGGTGGACGAGTTGCTGCACGTCACGGTGGCCTCGGGCGACTTCGGCGTCCGCCCGGTCAGCGAGCCACCCCACTGACTTCTCCGCCCGCGCGGACCCGCCTAGGGTGGGCAGATGGCAACAGCATCCACCTCGACCGACGCACCCGACGACGCGAACAGCGACATCGCTCAGCTGGGGTATGAGGCCGCTCGCGACGAACTCGCATCCATCGTGACGCGGCTGGAGAGTGGCGGCGCCACCTTGGAGGACAGCATGCGGCTCTGGGAGCGCGGGGAGGCGCTGGCAGCGCACTGCGAGTCCTGGCTGGATGGCGCGCAGCAGCGGATTGCCCAGATGACCGATGCGGATACGGCCGACGGCGAGTGACGCCTACGGCGCGACGGTCGCCGTCGGGAGCCTTGCCTCGGTGCTCTGGCTGAATGGCACCAGGGCCGCGGCGAACATCTTCAGCTGAGCCCAGTCGGTCGTGCCCGTGACCACCGTCGACAGTCCGCCGACGGGTGTCGACCGCACCAGGCTGAGCTGGCTGTTCGATGACTGCTGATACTTCGTCCAGGTCACGCCGGCGATCGTCACCGTGCCCGCCCGGCTGCCGTTACTGGTCTGATCGCTGCGCCAGGCGGCGTCGCCGTTTCGGGTCTGCAGCACCGCGGCGTAGGCATTGTTCGGGCCCTGGTAGCCCGCCTGCCAGGTCACCGGGCGACCGGCGGGCGTCAACAGGAGAACGTTCGTCGGCTCCCATCCGGACGGCAGTCCGTCGGCAACGGCCACGTCCCAGTGCTGCGACCGGACCGTCTCACGCACGAGTCCCGGCAGATCCGTGACCGGCGTGCTGACCGAGCTGACCCGGGGCACCATGGCGATCCAGATGAGGCACGCCCCCAGGACCACGATCATGGAGATGATCATGCTCTTGACCGTGCCGCTCATCCCCCGCCGCGTCGGCGGCGTCGGTGCCTGCTCGGCCTCGGTCGGTGCCGCCGCGCCGTCCACAGCCTGACCCGGGGCGTCCGCGGGACGGTGCGGCGTCGACGACGGCATGGCCGAGCTCTGGTCACTCACCCCCCTATGGTCCCTGACCGGCCTCGCGGGCCGTCACCTGGGCTGCCCACGACCGATAGAGTCGGGTCCACAGGCAGCTGCCCACCGCCGCCGGGGGCCACCCGCGGCTCCTGCAACGAAGGAGATCCATGTCCACCGAATCTGCAGCACAGCGCACGCCCGAGGTGCCCGACCGGAACCTGGCCCTGGAACTCGTTCGAGTCACCGAGGCCGCCGCCATGGCCGGCGGACGCTGGGTGGGCCGCGGTGACAAGAACGCCGCGGATGGGGCCGCCGTGGAGGCCATGCGCATGCTCATCTCGTCGGTCGCCATGGACGGCGTCGTCGTCATCGGTGAGGGCGAGAAGGACAAGGCCCCGATGCTCTTCAACGGTGAGCACGTCGGTGACGGCACGGGCGCCGAGGTCGACGTGGCCGTCGACCCGATCGACGGCACGACCCTGACCTCCAAGGGCATGAGCAACGCCGTCTCCGTCATGGCGGTCAGCGAGCGCGG
This sequence comes from Leekyejoonella antrihumi, assembly GCF_007845645.1. Classification (GTDB taxonomy): domain Bacteria; phylum Actinomycetota; class Actinomycetes; order Actinomycetales; family Dermatophilaceae; genus Leekyejoonella; species Leekyejoonella antrihumi. Next base: position 163,448 of record NZ_VCQV01000006.1, on the reverse strand, counting down.
CTCGATGTACGACCCGAGTGCCGTGTTTTACATGGACAAGCTGGCCGTGGGTCCAGAAGCCGCCGACGTCGTGGACATCCGCCTGCCGGTCGCCGAGAACATTCGGCGCGTGGCCAAGGCGAAGCACTCCCATCCGTCGGACGTCACCGTGGTCCTGCTGGACCGCCCACGCCACGAGGGCCTGGCCGCGCAGATCCGGGACACCGGCGCACGGATCCGCTACATCTATGACGGTGACGTCGCCGGCTCGATCATGGCGGCCCGACCCGATACGGGCATCGACCTACTGCTCGGCATCGGCGGCACCCCCGAGGGCATCATCAGCGCCTGCGCCATGAAGTGCCTCGGCGGCACCATCCAGGGCAAGCTCGAGCCGCGCGACGACGACGAGAGGCAGAAGGCCATCGACGCGGGCCTGGACGTCGACGCCATCTTGTCCACCGACGATCTCGTGAAGGGCAACAACTGCTTCTTCGTCGCCACTGGGATCACCGACGGTGAGCTGCTCAAGGGCGTCCGCTACCGCGCCGGCGGTTGCACGACCCAGTCACTGGTCATGCGGTCCAAGAGCGGGACGATTCGGCTGATCGACGGGCACCACCAACTGTCCAAGCTGCGCGAGTACAGCGCGGTCGACTTCGAGCAGTAGACGAGGTGGGCACCGCACGCACTCTGGTCGTCGGCGAGTCACTGGTCGACATCGTGCACCGTCCGGGGCTTCCCCCGGCGGAGCACGTCGGGGGCAGTCCGCTGAACGTCGCCGTCGGCCTGGCCCGCCTGGGGCATCCTGTCGAACTGTCGACCTACCTCGCGCGGGATGCGCACGGACAAGCCATCCTGGACCACCTGCGGGTGGACGGGGTGGCACTCACGACCGGCAGCACGACCGCCGACCACACGCCTACGGCAACTGCCACGCTCGACGAAGACAGCTCTGCAACCTACGAGTTCGATCTCATGTGGGATCTTCCCTATCGCATGCCGACGGACTTCGACCACTTCCACACGGGGTCGATCGCCGCGGCGCTGCAACCGGGCGCGGAGCGGGTGCGTGACTGGATGCTCAGCGCGCGCGCGCAGGCCACAACCTCCTTCGATCCCAACGTGCGGCCCACCCTGATCGGCTCCGCCGCCGACAACCGCGCGGTGCTGGAGCAGCTCATCGGTCTGGCCGATGTCGTCAAGGCCAGTGACGAAGACATCAGCTGGCTCTACGGCGGTGCCGCACCGGTGGATCAGATCCTGCCGCTGTGGGCACGACTCGGGCCGTCCGTCGTGGTGGCCACCCGAGGCGGCAACGGCGCCCTGGTCCACCTCACCGCTACCGGTGAGACGATCGAGCTGCCCGGACGCACAGTGGAACTCGTGGACACGGTGGGAGCCGGCGACTCGTTCCAGTCCGGCCTGATCTCGGGGCTGCTGGATGCGGGCCTGCTGGGTGGAGTCGAGGCGCGGCAACGCCTGTTGTCCGCGGACGCGGGCGCGGTGCTGCCCGCGGTGCAGCGCGCCATCGATGCCTCCGCGATCACCGTCTCGCGGGCCGGAGCCCAGCCGCCGTCCCGATCTGAGCTGGCCTAGTTCGGCCCTGGGCGGACCGAAAGCATCTCGACAGTCGCGCCACGCGGGGCGGTGATCGCCAGACGGACGGCGGCTGCGACGGACTCCGGTGTCAGATAACGCGACTCGTCATAGTCCCGGCCCTCGAAGTTGTTGAGCTCCTGCTGCATGTCGGTGGCCACCCGTCCGGGATGGATCGACGACACCCGCACGCCATGAGCGCGTTCCTCCTCGCGCAACGCATCGGCATACGCCCGCAGCGCAAACTTCGAGGCCGCGTAGAGGCCTCCCCCTGCGGTCGAGCTTAACCCTGAACCGGAGTTGATCAAGACGACGGTGCCCTTCCTCTCGCGCAGCTGCGGGAGCAGCAGTCGCGTCAGGTCGGCGACCGCGATCACGTTCAGCTCCAGCACTCGTCGCCAGTCGGTGCGACTCAGGTCGCCTGCCAGACCGCTGCCGAGCATCCCCGCCGAATGCACCACCGCATCGACGCGCTGCACACTGCCCGCAGCCCGTGCGGTGGCCTGTTCATCGGCCAGGTCGGCAACGAACGGCTGCGCCGATGACAACTGGGCACATACCTGCTGCACCTCGTCGGCGTCACGGCCGCCGATCAGCAGGCGATGGTCCGTCGCCAGATCGACGGCAACGGCACGACCGATCCCTCGGTTGGCACCGGTGACAAGGACAACGGGCAGCCCTGCATCGTCAGACATACCTCTCAGACTAGACAACCTCGAAGGCGGTGCCTGGGTCAGGAGGCCTTCGACGCGTCCTGCGCCTGGCGCACCTCGCGCGCCTTGGCACGCTTCAGCGCGGCCTTGCGCTGCTCCTCGCTGTCCTGGGCGATCTGGTTTGCCTTTGCCTCGTCACGCGTGAGGTTCTCGCCCGTGTTCGGATCGAAGACGTGCATGTCCGCCGGGCTGAAGAACAGCGGTGTGTCATCGCCTTCGAGCACCCGAGAACGAGCATCCAGATTGACGATCATCTGGGTGCGCATCCCCTCACCGTCCAGGTCACGCTCCAACTCCTCGAGCTGCGCGTGCACACTCGGGTCGGTCTCGAACGGTATGTAGGCGTACTGCTCATTGCCGAGCCACTCGGTCTGGTCGACGACGGCGCTGAAGGTTGCGGCGCCCTGCGGCTGGTCCCCGAGCGTGGCGTCCTTGATGTATTCCGGTCGCAGGCCCGCGATGACCACCTCGAGACCGCTGACCCTCTGGGCCAACTCGCCGGTCACCGGCACATCGGCAAACGGCAGCTTCAGCGTGCTGCCCTCGACTCGTGCCGGCAGGAAGTTCATCGGAGGCGACCCGATGAAGCCGGCCACGAAGAGGTTCACCGGCTGGTCGTAGAGCTCACGCGGCGAGGCGCACTGCTGCAAGATGCCCTTCTTGAGCACCGCCACCCGGTCGCCCAGAGTCATCGCCTCGGTCTGGTCGTGCGTGACGTACACCGTCGTCACGCCCAGCCGGCGCTGCATCCGGGCGATCTCGGTGCGCATCTGCCCACGCAGCTTGGCGTCCAGGTTGGACAGCGGCTCGTCAAAGAGGAACGCGTCCGCGTCACGCACGATCGCTCGGCCCATGGCCACCCGCTGCCGCTGGCCACCGGAGAGGTTGGCCGGCTTGCGGTCGAGATGCTCCTCGAGCTCGAGCATGCCCGCCGCGTCGTGGACCTTGGCCTTGATCTCCTCCTCGGTGTGCTTGCCTTTGGAGAGTCGTAGCGGGAACGCGATGTTGTCGAAGACGGTGAGGTGCGGATACAGCGCGTAGTTCTGGAACACCATGGCCAGATGCCTGTCGCGCGGCGCCAGGTCGTTGACGCGCTTGTCGCCGATCAGCAGGTCGCCGCTGGTGATGTCCTCCAGACCGACGATCATCCGCAGCAGGGTCGACTTGCCGCAACCGGAGGGACCCACCAGGATCATGAACTCACCGTCGGCGATGTCCAGGGACACGTCGTTGACGGCCGGGAAGCCGTCACCATACTTCTTGACGAGGTTCTTGAGCTCGATGCTTGACATTGACTGCTCCTTGTTCAGGGACGCTGACGATTCACGGCGTAGGAGGTGCTGACTGTTAGCCCTTGACGGCACCAGAGGTCAGGCCCGCGACGATTCGCTTCTGGAAGACCAGCACCAGGATGACCACCGGGATGGTGACGACGACGGCCGCCGCACAGATCGCCCCCGTCGGCTGGGTGAACTGGCTCGCGCCGGTAAAGAACGCCAGTGCCGCGGGCACGGTCCGTGCGTTCTGCGCGGTGAGGTTCAACGAGAAGACGAAGTCGTTCCAGGCGGTGAAGAACGCGATGATCGCGGTCGTGAAGACCCCCGGAGCGGCCAGCGGTGCGACCACCTTCACGAAGGCCTGCCAGTGTGTCGCGCCGTCGACCTGCGCCGCCTGCTCCATCTCCCACGGAATCTGCTGGAAGAAGGCCGACAGGATCCAGATTGACAGCGGAAGCGTCAGCGCCAGGTAGGGAATGATCAGGCCGGGAATCGTGTCGAACAGCCCGATCTGACGCCACAGGTTGAAGATCGGCGTCACCATGGCGATCACCGGGAAGAACGACACGGCCAGAGCAGTCGTGAGGATTACCTTCTTGCCCGGGAAGTCCAGCCGTGAGATGGCGTAGGCACAGAACATCGCGAGCACGACGCTGATGACCGTCGAGGCAAGACACACGACGACGGAGTGCCACAGGGCCGGCAGGAACAGGTCCTTGGCGCCGCCGGTGAAGATCAGCTGGTAGTTCGCCCAGCTGATGTCCTTCGGCCAGAAGTTTCCGAAGGTGTTCTGCGTCGGGTCACCGAGGGCCGTGGTCGACTTCAGTGACTCGGCAAGGATGAACAGCAGCGGGACGCAGGTCCACAGGATAATCGGGATCGCCGCGACTCCGAGCCAGCTCTTGACCTTGGTGCTGAGGTTGTCGTCCATGGCTAGTTCCCTCCGCTCGAGGTGAGATCGACTTTGAATCCTCTGACGAATATCGCCGCCACGATCAGCACGATGATGAACAAGATCACTGACAGACAGGAACCCATCCCGATCTCCACCCGAGTGATCGTCTCGTTGGACACCAGCATCGACAACGTCGTCGTCTCGTGCGCACCACCGGTCATCACGTAGGGGTTGTCATAGATGCGGATGGCGTCCAGGGTGCGGAACAGCACCGCAACCATCAACGCGGCCTTCATGTTGGGCAGGACGACCTTGTAGAACCGCTGCCACCAGGTGGCGCCGTCCACCTGGGCGGCCTCCTCCATCGAGCTGTCCACCTGCGCCAGACCGGCCAGCAGCAGCAGGGACATGAACGGGGTGGTCTTCCAGATCTCCGAGAGGCAGATGATGAACAGCGACGACCAGCGGCCGCCGAACCAGTCGTAGTCGAGCGGGAACCCACCCGCCGTGATGAAGTGCAGCCAGTAGTTCATGAATCCGCTGGACACGGACACCGCATACGTCCAGGCGAACGCGGAGACGACCGTGATGATCGAGTAGGGGATCAGCACGATGGTCCGCAGCGTCTTGCGCGGGATGACGATCTTGTGCATCACCATCGCCAGCGCCATCCCGAAGATCAGCTCGAAGATGAGGGTGAAGATCACGATCGCGAAGGTCGTCACGAAAGTCTGCCAGAACAGCGGGTCGGACAGCGCGGTGATGTAGTTCTGGAACCAGACGAACGTCTTACCCGCCGGGTCCGTAAGTCGATAGTTGAACAACGACAACCAGACTGCGTCGGCTATCGGCCACAGGGTGACGAACAGCATGACCACGAATGCGGGACCGGCCAGCTTCCAGCCCAGCGAACGCTCCGCCTTCGCGCGATCAGTGAGGTGCGCCCGCTGCCTCTTCTGCGGACTCGCATGCTTGGCGGTTTCGACCGCTGCACTCATAGCAACGCCTTTCCGTTCAGGACCTTGAGAACGAACTGCTGCGTGGTGGCCGGTGTCTTGGAGGTGACGTTGTTGGGCGGGCTGAACCGCTGCTGCAGCGCAGTGGAGATGTCACCCCAGTAGGGCGACAGGGGCCGGGTCGCCGCCTTGTCCAGCGACTGCACGATGAGCGCGGCCAGACCGCCCGGGAACGCCTTCTTGATCGCCGGCTCGTTGTAGACGGACTTGGCCGCTGCCGGGTTACCGGTGCCGATCATGTACTGCGCTTGATGACTTGGGCTGGTGATGCACTGCGCAGCCTGATAGGCCAGACCGACATGCGCGCTGCTCCTGCCGACGGCCAGCTCGATACCACCGAAAGGCGGCCTGGCCGGCTGGCCCGCGACCGACTCGGGGTATTCCGTCCAGCCGACGTCATTGATCCACGGGACCTTCGGCGGCGTGTTGAGCGCCGCCCAGACATACGGCCAGTTGACCAGGAAACCGCTGGATGACGCGGCCTGGAAGAGGTTCAGCGCCTGCGTCTCCTCCGAGGAGGACAGGGCCGGGCCGCCGACCCCGGTGTCGGACACCTTCCGGATGATCTGTGCGGCCGTGCGACCGGCCGCACTGTTGAGGCCCATCTTGATGTGCTGGTAGTCCGCGTTGGGGTTGTCGACGATGCTGCCGCCGGCCCCCGCGACCAGCGCGTTGATCCACACCGAATAGCCCTCGTAGAGCGCTGCCTGCACACCGATATCCGTGTGTGTCTTCTGTGCCGCCGCAATGATCTGGTCCCAGGTCACCGGTTTGCTCATGTCCAGACCGGCCTTCTTGGCCACGCTCTTGCGGTACCACAGCACCTGTGTATTGGCCCAGAACGGGACCGCGATGATCTTGCCGTTGTAGGTCGAGGCGGTCACAGACGACTGCACCGTGCCACCGCTCTTGATCTGCTTGACCATGGCCGCGGGCACCGGCGCGAAGTAGTTGGCCGCCGCGAACTGTGTCACGTATGCCGGGTCGACGCTCATCAGGTCGACCGAGGAGTCGCCGGCCGCGAGCCGCCGAAGCAGCTGAGTCTGCTGATCGCTCGCACTGTTGGGCAGCAGCTGGATGTTGATCTTGTACTTGCTGGTGGAGCACTCGGCGGCCAGTTGGGCCTGTCCGCCGCCCTTCGGGTTGGATCCGCCACCGTCGGGGTTGATGAACCAGGTGAGACTTGCCTGCCCGGCGCCGCCGCCGCTGCTGCTGCCGCACGCCGCGATGCCCACACTGGCCAGCATCGAGACCGAGACCGCGAGCGCAGTGGCCCGCCGCCGTGACCTGAGACGTTTCATAGACATCCGCTCCGTACTGATGATGGAACTCATGTGCTTACTGTGATGTACGTCACCCGAACGCTACTCCGACCACACGGCTCCTGCACGCAAACGCGAGGCCGACTCTCGCGCAGGTCGCAGATCGTTACCTTTGACCGCGCGACGCACCTGCCCGGCCCCCCGATACGCTGCGATCACCTGGACCTGCAAGGAGTTGAGAACCTCACATGGCCGACTTTGCCTACGAATACCTGTTGCCGCTCGGCGCCGACCTCACGGCATACCGCAAGCTCACCTCCGACGGTGTCCGCACCGTTGCGGGGCCCGGCGGGCGAACCTTCCTGGAGGTCGACCCGGAGGCGCTGCGCCTGCTGACCAGCACCGCGATGCACGACATCGCCCACTACCTGCGGCCGGCCCACCTGACCCAGCTGCGGCGCATCATCGACGACGCGGAGGCCAGCAACAACGACAAGTTCGTGGCCCTCGACCTGCTGAAGAACGCCAACATCGCCGCGGCCGGTGTGCTGCCCATGTGCCAGGACACCGGCACCGCGATCGTCATGGGCAAGAAGGGCGCTCAGGTGCTCGTCGGCGACGGCACGCGCACCGACGAGGAGTCGATCGCGCACGGTGTCTACGACGCCTACACCCGTCTCAACCTGCGCTACTCGCAAATGGCGCCGATCACCACGTGGGAGGAGAAGAACACCGGCAGCAACCTGCCCGCGCAGATCGAGCTGTATGCCGACACGATCCCCGGGCACGAGACCACGTACAAGTTCCTCTTCATGGCGAAGGGTGGCGGCTCGGCCAACAAGTCATTCCTCTTCCAGGAGACGAAAGCGATCCTGAGCCCGGACGCAATGATGCGCTTCCTCGACGAGAAGCTGCGCACGCTCGGCACCGCCGCGTGCCCGCCCTACCACCTGGCCGTCGTGATCGGCGGCACCAGCGCCGAATTCGCCCTCAAAACAGCGAAATACGCGAGTGCCAAATATCTGGACAGTATGCCGCGCGAGGGCACCATGGCCGCGCACGGCATCCGCGACACCGAACTGGAGGAGAAGGTCCTCGAACTGACGCGCAGCTTCGGCATCGGCGCACAGTTCGGCGGCAAGTACTTCTGCCACGACGTGCGCGTCATTCGCCTCCCCCGGCACGGAGCGTCACTGCCGGTCGCGATCGCCGTCAGCTGCTCCGCCGACCGCCAGTGCCTCGGCAAGATCACGTCGGAGGGTGTCTTCATCGAGGAGCTGGAGACCGACCCGGCCCGCTTCCTGCCGGACACCACGCACGCCCAGCTGGCCGACGACGACGCGCCCGACGAGGTGGTCCGGATCGATCTGAACCGCTCGATGGTCGAGATCTGCGCCGAGCTCACCCAGCATCCGGTCAAGACCCGACTGTCACTGTCCGGCCCGCTGGTGGTCGCGCGGGACATCGCCCACGCGAAGATCAAGGAGCGGCTCGACGCCGGCGAGCCGATGCCCGACTACCTGAAGCGGCACGCGGTCTACTACGCAGGCCCGGCCAAGACACCCGAAGGTTATGCCTCCGGCTCGTTCGGCCCGACCACGGCCGGACGAATGGACTCATATGTCGAGGAGTTCCAGGCCGCGGGCGGTTCGATGGTCATGCTGGCCAAGGGCAACCGCAGCACGCAGGTCACTGATGCGTGCAAGGCACACGGCGGTTTCTACTTGGGCTCGATCGGCGGCCCGGCGGCCCGCCTCGCACAGGACTGCATCAAGTCCGTCGAGGTGCTCGAATACCCCGAGCTGGGGATGGAGGCGATCTGGAAGATCGAGGTCGAGGACTTCCCGGCGTTCGTCATCGTCGACGACAAGGGCAACGACTTCTTCGCGGCCACGGCGAAACCCGCCGCATTCACCATCACCACACGCCCCGGTATCCACCCCACGAAGGAGAAGAACTGAGATGAGCACAGCTGACGGATTCGACGATCTACTCGACGCGAACAGGACATATGCCGGCTCTTTCGCGTTGAACGGCATCCCGGGTGTTGCTGCCGCGGGAGTCGCGATCGTCACCTGCATGGACTCGCGTATCGACCCGCTGGCGATCCTCGGCCTCAGCGCCGGAGATGCCAAGGTGCTGCGCAACCCCGGCGGCCGCGTCACCCCCGATGCACTCGAAGGGGTCGTGCTGGCGGTGAACCTGCTCAAGGCAACCCGCGTCATGATCATCCCGCACACCCGGTGCGCGATGGCGTCTTCGACCGAGGCGGAAATGCGTTCCCGGATCGCGGAGTCCAGCGGGCAGGACGTCCGGTGGCAACCGCTCAGTGTCGTCGCCGACCAGTTGGAGGCGCTCGCCGACGACGTCGCCGTCGTGCGCTCACACCCGCTTGTACCGGACAATGTGAGCGTGGGCGGGTTCCGCTACGACGTGGACACCGGCCTGCTGACCCAGCACCTCTGACAGGAGCACGCATGCCGATCCCGCTGCGTCACGACGATCATGCCCGAGCCATCGCCCGGTCGGCCTACGAGACGCTGGAGCCGCTACACCTGGCCGCCTACTTCAACCCCTACCTGCGGGACGCCGCGCACGAGGCCGGGCTGTCCGAGCTGGCGCTCTACATCGGCGCCCGTGGTGGGCCGCTCGGGGACTGCGCGCCGGCCGTCGTCGCGGCGACGTTCTTCAACTTCAACCCGGAGACCGTCGAGCGCAAGTGGCAGGAGGCCGGCGGGGTCGGGCTGACCGAGACGATGGCGATCCGCGAGCGCACCGTCGACCGGACGTTACGGGAGGCACTGGGCGACGCGGTGGACTCCCCCGAGCTGGCGCAGCTGGCCGCCGACCTGCGGCACGTGACCGACCAGCTGCCACTCGTCGGCCGTCCGCTCAGCGCGGCGTGGGCCGCCCTGTCGTGGCCGCGGGCACCGCACCTGGAGCTCTGGCACGCCACGGCGCTGCTGCGCGAGTCGCGCGGTGACGGGCACGTTGCGGCGCTGGTCATCTCCGGGCTCGATCCGGTCGAGGCCCTGGTGCTGCATGAGGCCGAGCATCCCGACCCTCACCTGCGCCGCCGGACAATGGGCAAGGCCGCGCTGCTGGGCACCCGTCGCTGGTCGGAACAACAGTGGGACTCGGCCACCGAACGTCTGCAGGATCGCGACCTGCTGCAGCTGGGGACCGGCTCCATGACCGCCAAGGGTGCGGCCCTCTTCGACGCCCTCGAGGCGCAGACGGATGACGCTGCGGCCGCGGTCTGGTGCGACCAGCACGACGCGGAGCACCTGCTCGCAAGGGCCCGGCCGTTCGTGAAGGCCTTCATCGACGCCGGTGTCCTTCCCGGCACCCGGCGTCGCGACTGAGACCGCTCGGAGCCCGCATGCAGATCACCGCGCTCAACGTGCACCCGGTCAAGAGCACCGCCATCCGCCCGCTGCAGTCGGCGTATGCCGCACGGCCCGGCCTGTGTGGCGACCGCGAGTGGATGGTGGTGACCGCCGATCATGTCCTCCTGACCGCCCGCGAGTGTCCTGCGCTTTTCTCGATCGTCGCCGACACTCCGACGACCGATACGGCGGTGCTACGCAGCCTTCGGCTGCAGGCAGCGGGAGTGGAGGCGCTGGAGCTCGACACGCCGGACGCGGAACCGGTCGCCGTCCGGTTGCACCGGCACGACCTGCTGGCTCGCCCGGCCGGAGAGCGTGCCGACTCCTGGGTGCAACAGGTGATCGGCCGCGACGACGTCCACCTGGTGTGGTGCCACGACCCGCAGGCGCGCCGACTCAACCCGGCCCACAGCCGGCCGGACGACTACACCGCGTTCGCCGATGGGTATCCGATCACCCTGGCCTCCACCACGTCACTGGCGCAGCTGAATCGGTGGATCGCACAGGAGGCGGCCGACCGGGGCGAACCGGCCCCAAAGCCGCTGCCGATGCAGCGGTTCCGCCCGAACCTGGTGGTCGACGGCATCGCCGAGGCCTTCGAGGAGGACGGCTGGCACCGCATACGCGTCGGGCAGGTCGAGCTGCGGGTGGCCAAGTCGATCGACCGCTGCGTGATGACCACGATCGACATCGCCGCCCTGACCAAGGGCAAGGAGCCGATCCGCACCCTCGCTCGACACCGCCGATGGGACGGCAAGACGTGGTTTGCGCGTCACCTGATCCCCGACACCGAGGGAATCATCCGCGTCGGCGATCCGGTCACGGTGCTGGACTAATTTTCGGTGGCTCGTAGCGCCCCCACCACATCCTACTGAGCGGTAACATTCGATCTGCCAGCTGGAGTCCTGCCGAAAGACAACACGATGCGAATCCTCACCACCGCCCTGTGCGCTGCTGCCGCCACCAGCCTCGTCATTACCGTCGCAGCGCCGAGTGCCTCCGCCCAGACCATGCCAAGCGGACCCCCACAGTCGTCCTTTCTCGCCGCGAAGGCACTGACCCTCGTCCAGCCGGACCTGATGCCGGTCGGCGTGAATGACTGGTCCTGCCGCAGCCAGGCCCACCCCCGACCGGTTGTGCTCATTCCCGGCACCTGGTCCAACGCCTACGACTCGTTTGCGGGCATCGCGCCGGCCCTGAAGGCCCGTGGGTACTGCCTCTTCGACTTCAACTACGGCCAGAGCGACGCGGCCATCGGCAAGATCCCCGGGGTCGACGCGACCGGCCCGGTCATGCAGTCGGCGAAGGAGCTCCAGACCTTCGTGAGCACGGTTCGCGCGAAGACCGGTGCCGTCAAGGTCGACCTGCTCGGCTGGTCCCAAGGCGGCATCGTGGCGCGCGGATTCCTGAAGTTCTACAGCGGCGCAGACCCGAGCAACCCCGCGAAGAACCAGGTTCAGAATGTCGTGACCTACGGCGCCACCAACCACGGCACCACCTTGTCCGGGCTGGCCACCCTCGCCCAGGGGACCGGCCTGAACCCCGTTATACCGTCCACTCTGGGCCAGGCGGCGGTCGACCAGGAGATCGGCTCGGCCTACCTCACCGATCTCAACGCCGGCGGGGACACCGAGCCCGGCATCACCTACACGATCATCGGCAGCCGCGCCGATGAGGTCACCACGCCTTACACGAGGACCTTCCTCACCGCCGGCCCGGGCGCGACGGTGCACAACGTGACGCTGCAGGACGGGTGCCCGATCGACCTGAGCGACCATGTCTCCGGCATCTACTCACCGCGGGTCATGGCGCTGATGGCCAGGGGGCTGGGCTCGTCGATCCCGGTCCTGCCGTGCACACCCCGCGTTCCGGCGCTCTGACCGGGGACCAGGTCGAGGTAGACCCGGCCCGACCCCACCCGTCGCCCTAGTCGGCGGCGTCCTCGGGCACGGGCTTCGCCTCCGGTGGACGAATCGGGAGGCTGACCCGCATGGTCGTCCCGTCCGGTCCGGTGGCGATGTCGATGGTGCCGCCATGCCGCTGCACGACGATGCGTCGGGCGATGTCGAGGCCGAGACCCGTCCCTCGACCGACCTCCTTCGTCGTATAGAACGCCTCGAACGCGCGGTCGGCGACCCGGGGCGTCATCCCGGGCCCGGTGTCGCCGATCTCGACGATGACGGCCCCTCCCGCGCCCCGCGTGCTCACGCGCAGCGTTCCCGCTCCGTCCATCGCGTCCACCGCGTTGTCGATGAGATTGGTCCACACCTGATTGAGCTCGCCCGCGAAGGCCTCGATCTGCGGCACCTCGGTGCTGTAGTCGCGAACCACGGTGACCCCGTCCCGGAGCTTGTGTCCGAGCATCACCAGGGTGCTCTCGAGACCCTCGGTGATGTCGATGCGCTGCATGGAGGCTCGGTCCATCTGCGTATACGACCGCACGGCCGCGACCAGGTCGGACACGCGACGGGTGGACTCCTTCGCCTCGGACAGCAGCGTCACCGCCGAGAAGGTGCTCGCGACCCACTCCAGACCGTGCTCCAAGGCCGGACCCTCGAGCAGGCCTGCTGCGCGCTCGCACCACGCACGGTCGACACCCGCGGCCGCCAGCGGCGGAGCGATGACCCAGTCCCGCCCTACCCGATGCTCGCTCATCCAGGACGACAGCTCGTCCTCCCGGTCGGCGATCACCAGCGGGTCCGCGGGGACGGCCCGCGGCACGATCTCCTGCCGCAGCGCATCCAGCGCGATGAACTGGCCGGCCGAGATCTCCCCCTCGGCAAGTCGTCCGAGCGAGGAGAGCAGGGTCGCGCAGACGCTCTCGAGGGAGTCGATCGCCCGAGTGGCAGCGGCTGCCGGATTGTTGATCTCGTGAGCGAGCCCGGCGGCGAGTGTGCCCAGCGTGACCAGGGCCCCGCGCTGTCGTGCCGTCGCCTCGATGGTGCGCGCGGTCCCATACACCCCCTGAATCAGGTGGCCGGCGAACGGGAACCAGGCATCGGCCAGGTTGCGCAACACGTCGGCCGGCACACGCAGCATCCGCCCCGGCACGACTCCCCGACCCGTTGCGAGATACAACCCGCCCTCGTCCCAGGCACGAAAACCGCCGGACCAGCGGCCCGGAACGTCCATCTTGCCGACCACCACGTCCTCCGGCCCGATATGGCGCAGCAGGTCGAGCGACCCATCGACGAGGACCCACCAGAAGTCCGCGTGCTCTCCCTCCCGGAACGCGTCGACCCCGGCCTCGATGGGGACCTCGGTGCCTCCCGCGAGGAGCTCCTCGAGCTGACCGTCGCTGAGCCCGGTAAAGAGGTCCAGCCCCCGGAGATCGCCGACGTGCATCAGATCATCGCCAGGTACCGGTGCACCAGATAGACGGACATCGCGCCCTCCCCGACGGCCGAGGCCACCCGCTTCATCGAGTCGAGCCGGACGTCGCCGGCAGCGAACACCCCGGGCACGCTCGTCTCCAGGGCCAGGGGCTCACGCGGCAGCGGCCACGACGCCGCCAGGCCCGGGCGATGCAGGTCCTGACCGGTCACCACGAACCCGTGGTCATCCCTGACGATGTCGGCGCCGAGCCAGTCGGTACGTGGCGATGCGCCGATGAAGATGAACAGCCAGCTGGACGAAACCTCCTCCACCTCGCCGGAATCCCTATTCATCAGTGCCAGGGTCTCGAGATGACCGGCGCCCTTGCATGCCTTGACCTCGCTGCGATAGCGCACCTCGATGTTGGGCGCCGCGGTGATCCGCTCGATCAGATAGCGAGACATCGAGTCCGTCAGGTTTGCGGCCCGCACGACCAGCACCACGCGCTTCGCGAAGGCCGCCAGGTTGATCGCCGCCTGCCCTGCGGAGTTGGCAGCTCCGACGATGTAGACGTCGTCACCCTGGCACTGCGCCGCGTCGCTGGCCATCGCTCCGTAGTAGACGCCGCGACCGGTGAGCTGCTCGAGTCCGTCCGCCGCCAGCCGCCGGTAGGACACCCCGGTGGCCATGACCAGCGCCCGCGCCTCGATCTCTCCCCCGCCATCGAGCATGGCCGCGTGCACGGGCCCACGGGTCTCAAATCCCACCACCGATCGCGCAAGCACCATCTCCGCGCCGAAGCGACTGGCCTGGGCGACCGCTCGGTGGGTCAGATCGGCACCGGTCAGACCCTTGGGAAACCCGAGGTAGTTCTCGATCGCTGCGCTCTGGCCCGCCTGACCACCCGGCGCCTCACGCTCGATGACCACCGTGCTCAGTCCCTCGGACGCGGCATACACCGCGGCGGCCAGACCCGCCGGACCGCCACCGACGATGCACAGGTCATAGAGGGGTTGCGCGGCGGCTGTCCGCAACCCGAGCGCCTCGGCCAGCTCGAGTGTCGACGGTGACCGCAGCGCGTCACCGTCGGGCACGAGCACCAGCGGCAGATCATCCGGGGTCGCGTTCGCCAGCGCGCACAGCCGCTGCGCCTCGGCGTCGAGCACCACGTCGAACCAGGCGTAGGGCACGTGGTTTCGAGCCAGGAAGGTCTTGATCTCATAACTGCGGTCGGACCACCGGTGCCCCACGACCCGCACGTCCGAAGTGTGGTCCGGATTGGCCTGCCGCCAGTCGTCGAGCAGGCCGTCGACGACCGGGTAGAGCCGCTGCTCGGGCGGGTCCCAGGGCTTCAGCAGGTAGTAGTCCAGGCCGATGTCGTTGATCGCCTTGATGGCGACCTCGGTGTCGGCGTATGCGGTCAGCAGCAGGCACTTCGCGCCCGGTGCGTGGACGCGGGCCTGCTCGAGCAGCTCGATGCCGGTCATCCGGGGCATCCGCTGGTCGGAGCAGATCAGTGCCACCGGAGTTCCACGAAGAGCCAGCGTGGCCAGCACCTCGAGCGCCTGCGGGCCGGAGGCCGCGCGGACGACCCGGTAGTCGGCGGCATACCGGTCACGCAGGTCCCGGGTGATCGCCGCCGACACCATCGGGTCGTCATCGACCGTCAGGATCGTGGGTTTGCTCATGGGGCCGCCCTTCGTGGGCCCCGCCGCGCGTCATAGGGAGTGACCGCGGACACGGTAGAACCCTTGATGAGCCTAGCCACCGGGCACCTGGACACAGCCACCAATCGACGATGTTGCCCGGATTGCGCGTCGGGCGCATTAACGAACGGGCCCCACTAACTGGTGTGCGTCGCCGGTCGGCTGTCAGCCGAGGGACAGCTCGCGCTGGACAACGAGCGCCAGGTCGTCAGCCACCCGCTCGGCCCGCTCGGCCGTGTCAGCCTCGACCATGACCCGCACGAGTGGCTCGGTGCCCGACTTGCGCAGCAGCACCCGGCCCAGATCGCCGAGTGCAGCCCGGGCGGCATCGACCGCGGCCTGGACCACCTGATGGTCGTCCACGGCGTGCTTGTCCACCCCCGGCACATTGACCAGCACCTGCGGCAACCGGGTCATGCATGCCGCATGGTCCGCGAGCGACTTGCCGGTGGCCGCCACGCGGGATGCCAGGGTGAGGCCGGTGAGGATCCCGTCACCGGTCGTCCCGTGCTCGAGCAGAATGACGTGGCCCGACTGCTCGCCGCCGAGCGAGTAGGACCCCGCCTTCATACCCTCCAGAACGTAGCGGTCACCCACGGCGGTCTGCAGCACCTGGATACCCTCGCGCTCCATCGCCTGCAGCATCCCGAGGTTGCTCATCACCGTGGCCACCAGCGTGTTGCCGGCGAGCACACCACGCTCCTTGAGGTCGATCGCCAGGACGGCCATGATCTGGTCGCCGTCGACCACCTGCCCGAACCCGTCAACCGCCAGGCAGCGGTCCGCGTCGCCGTCGAAGGCCAGTCCCATGTCGGCGTGCTCGCGGGTCACCGCGTCCCGCAGATGCTCCAGGTGGGTCGAACCATAACCGTCATTGATGTTGAGCCCGTCGGGTTCGGCACCGATCACGATGACCTGCGCGCCCGCCTGCCGGAAGACCTCGGGACCGACCGTACTCGCGGCCCCGTTGGCCGCATCCAGCACGATACGCATGCCGTCCAGACGATGCGGCAGGGTGGACAGCAGGTGTTCGACGTATCGGGTGGCGCCCTCCGGGTAGGGCAGGACCCGGCCTACCGCCGCCCCGACCGGATGCTCCCACTCGTCGCCGAGCCGCGCCTCGATCGCATCCTCGGTGGCATCGGGCAGCTTGTGCCCACCGCGCGAGAAGAACTTGATGCCGTTGTCGGGCATGGGGTTGTGGGACGCCGAGAGCATCGCGCCGATGTCCGCGCCGACCGCGGCCGTGAGGTAGGCGATGGCCGGGGTGGGCAGCACGCCCGCGTCGTAGACGTCGACGCCGGCCGAGGCCAGGCCGGCCACCGTGGCCGCACCGAGAAACTCCCCGGAGGCCCTCGGATCCCGCCCGACCACGGCGACCGGGCGGTGCCCGGCGAACTCGCCCTTCTCGGACAGCACGCGGGCTGCCGCCACGGACAGGCCAAGCGTCAGCTCTGCCGTGACGACCTTGTTCGCCACTCCTCGCACTCCGTCGGTGCCAAACATGCGACCCATCAACCACAACCTTCTCCCGGGAGCCGGGATATCCCGGCTCGCTCGTCAAACGCTAACCCAAGATGCGAACAGCCCCGGACCTCTGCTCCTGGCAAGAGTCCGGGGCCGAGCCACCTCAGCGGCGCTTCGTGAGGTTTAGCGCTTGCTGTACTGCGGCGCCTTACGGGCCTTCTTCAGACCGGCCTTCTTGCGCTCCGGGACACGGGGGTCACGGGTCAGGAAGCCGGCCTTCTTGAGGGTTGCCCGGTTCAGCTCGGGGTCCACGGCGTTCAGCGACCGCGCGACACCGAGGCGGACCGCGCCGGCCTGGCCGGAGGGGCCACCGCCATGCACGCGCACGAGGACGTCGTAGGCCCCGTCGAGCTCGAGGATGGTCAGCGGATCATTGACGATCTGCTGGTGCACCTTGTTGGGGAAGTACTCGGCCAGCGTGCGGCCGTTGATCTTCCACTCGCCGGTGCCCGGGACGATGCGCACGCGGGCGATGGCCTGCTTGCGGCGGCCCGTGCCGGCGCTGGGGGCGGAGGCGCTCGGGCGCCTTACCGGAGCGTCGGTGGGAGCCTCTTGGGACTCCGAGGTGTATTCGGTCAGCTGGGGCTCGTCCGCCTCTAGGGCGTCGAGCTCGGTGGTCTGGTCAGCCACGGTTCTCCTTGGGTGCTTTTTCGGCGAAGTCTGTCGGCGCGGCTTACTGCGCGACCTGGGAAATCACGTACGGGACGGGCTTCTGAGCCGCGTGCGGGTGCTCGGCGCCTGCGTAGACCTTCAGCTTGGTCAGCTGCTCGCGGCCGAGGGAACCCTTGGGCACCATCCCGCGAATCGCCTTCTCCACGGCGCGAGCCGGGTCCTTGGCCATGAGCTCGGTGTAGGAGGTCGTGGTCAGACCGCCCGGAAAGCCCGAGTGGCGGTAGGCCTTCTTCTTCTCCAGCTTGGCGCCGGTCAGAGCGACCTTCGAGGCGTTGATGATGATGACGAAGTCGCCGGTGTCGATGTGCGGCGCATAGATCGTCTTGTGCTTGCCGCGCAGCAGGTTGGCTGCGTGGGTCGCCAGGCGGCCGAGGACGACGTCCGACGCGTCGATGACGTGCCAGGCGCGGTCCTCCTGGATCTGCGCCGGCTTGGGCGTGTAGGTACGCACTTGTTGGTTACCTTCTCTGTCGTATGGAGCTGGGCCTTGATCGGCCGGTGGCTCATGATGGGCGGATCACGTCACCGCCATCGAGTCGCCAAGGCCACGTCAGTGGGCGCAAAGCGCAACGGTCTCCCAGTTTACGGACCCGACAGGCGCAGTCCAAATCGAGGGACATCCCTGTCACAACGGGAAAATCCGCGACCACGATGCCGCGCGGGCCGGTTGCGCAGCGCGATTATGCACAACTATTGTGGCTATCATGGCGACTTCCGGGCCCCACCGTGCCGAGAGCCTACGGGCCCTCGCCCATCCGCTGCGCTCACGCATCCTGGCCCAGCTGCGCGTGCACGGCGAGGCCACCGCGACATCGCTCGCCACCGCACTCGGCACCCACACCGGCGCCACGAGCTATCACCTGCGACGCCTGGAGGCCGCCGGTCTCGTCGCGGACACCGGCCACGGCACGGGGCGACGCCGGGTATGGGCGGCGGCCCAGCCCCCTGCCGACGCGAACCCCGAGCCGCTCGACGAGGACGAAGCGGCCGCGGCCCTGTGGCTGCAGCGGGACTACGTGCAGTACTTCACCGAACGAGCCGACCAGTGGATCACCAAGCAGGAGCAGTGGCCGGATACCTGGCAGGAGACCTGCGGCCTGTCCGATCACCCGATCCTGGTGACCACCGAGCAGCTGACCGCGTTCGCCGCAGAGATCGGCGAGGTCATGGACCGCTACCGGCGGGTGGGCGCGGGCACGCCCGGCGCTCGCCGTGTCGCGGCATACACCTGCCTGCTGCCGGTGGACCCGCCCCGCGGAAGCACAGCCGGCAGGCCGTGAGGACGCGCTACTTCACCAGCCCGATCGACTGACTCGCGCTCCCGTGGTAGTTCTTCTGTGGCCACGTGATGGCTCGATAGGTACCTGCCGGCAGGTTGAGCCGCAGGGGGTTGCCGGGACCTTTGGTGGTGTGGGTGCTCAGAGTGACCCAACCGCCGCTGTCGGAGAGCCGCTGCACGATGACCTCCCACAAGGCGCCGTCCGGCAGTCCGGGTCCGACATCGACGATCAGGGTCCCCGCGCTCTTGTTCGCGCTCGCAGAGGTCGTCGACGAGCCACGCCAGACGGCTGCGGCGCACGGTGTGGCACCCACCCTGCGCACGCCGTCTGGACACATCGTCACCCCCCACTGCACCCCGGTGAGCACCGCTCCGGTGAGGTCGGCCCCGTCGAGGTTCGCGGCGCCCAGGTGGGCATCCGTCAGGTTGGCACCGTGGAGGTCTGTGGCCCGCAGGTCTCTGAAGAGGAAGTGGGCACCACTCAGGTTCGCATCGCGCAGGTTCGCCCGTGGTCCCACCAGGTATCCCCCGTTCACCGTCCACCGGATGGGAAGACTCGGCGTCCCCACGATCCCGCCCGACGAGACGCCGTCGAGCATGGCATGGCTCAGGTCGGCCCCGCTGAGGGTCGCGCCCGTCAGTCGCGCCCCCGTGAGGATCGCGTTTCGCAGCGCCGCGCCGGTGAGGTTCACGCCCGAGAGCGTGGCGCCGGTGAAGTTGGTCCCGCTCAACGAGGCGCCTAGCTGGGCGGCGCTGGTGAACGTTGCGCCGGCCAGGTTCGCGCTCGGACCGACCAGGTAACCCTGCACCAGGCGGTAGCGGCCACTGGCAGGAAGGGAGGCCGGCGTGCCCACCAGCCCCCCGGAGACTATCCCGGCAAACGTGTTGTCACTGTCCGTCGTGAACGTCGCGCCGGTGACGGTCGCCTGCGTGAGCCGGGCGTTCACCAAGATCGCGTTGGTCAGGTTGAGGTTCGTCAGGTTCGCGCCGGTGAAGCTCGCACCGGTCAGGTCCACGCCGGTCAGGTTGGCGAAGGTCAGGTTCGCGCCGGTGAAGTCAGCCCCGGTCGCCTTGATGCCTCGCAGGTCGGCGCCGATGAACGCCAAGCCACTCAGATTCGCGCCCGGACCGAAGAGTGATCCGGCCCGCACGCGCCAGGGCGACGGCAGCGTGGCCGGCACAGGGGTGTCGACCAGGGAGAAGCTCCGCACACCGGTCAGGGTCGCACCGGCAAAGCCGACGCCGGAGATCGTCGAGCGCGAGAGCTCGGCACCGGTCAGGTTGCTTCCCGTGAGCCTGACCCCCGCAAGGCTGAGGTCGCTCAGCACCGCACGACTCAGGTTCGCGTGCGTGAGGTTCGCGCCGGCCAGCTGGGCGCCCGTGAGGTCGACGCCGCTCAGGTCGAGGCCTTGCAGGTCAGCGCCTCGGAGGTCGGCGCCCGGGCCGACGAGGAAGCCACCGGACTTCAGCCCGGTCCAGTGCCAGCCGACCGGGAGCTTGCATCCGGTGCAGTCGACTCCGCCCGAGGTCACCCCCCTGAGGTCGGCACCGCTCAGGTCCGCACCTCGCAGGTCCGCATCGGTCAGGTTCGCCTGCGGGCCGACCAGGTAGCCGTTGGTCAGCTGCCAGCCTGTGGGGAGGGTGGCGTCACCCACGATCCCGCCCGAGGTCACGCCGGCCAGCCGCGCCCGAGTCAGGTTCACGCCCGTGGCACCCTCGTCGTCGGTGAAATACGCGCCGGTGAGGGTCGCGCCGGTCAGGTCGGCATCGGTCAGGTTCGTGCCGGTCAGATCCAACCCCGACAGATCGGCGTTGCGCAGGTGGGCGCTGGGCCGCAGCGTCGGTCCCCCGCCCCGCCCCAGATAGTCGATCGGCATCGCGCCGACGGTGCGGGTAGCGAGCAGTGCACCCGTGTTGGCGGCGAACTGCGACGCGATCAGGGCGACGCAGGCCTGCGGATCGGTCGGACGGTGTGGCACTAGGGGTCGTGCGGTCCAGGCTGGGTTCGCCGTCGCGATCGAGACGGCGGTGTGGGTGCGAACGGGGTGGTACTGATCCAGCACGGGGCTCCCCCTGCCGTCGTACACCCAGCACCACGTGGTTCGGGTGACCTCGTCGCTGGACCAGAGAAACGGCCAGGACCCACCCACGATCTGCCCCCACGCACGACTTGTGGGATTGAGCGACCTGAGGAAGTCGACACCGGTCGTGGGCGGTTGGGTCGGCCTCCCGGTGAGGAGCTGAGTGAGCTCTGCCTGGGACGGCACCCGCCAGTGGTTGAGACCTTCCGCGTGTCGGGCGTTGAGCTCGGTGACGGCGCGCGGCACCGATCCGGCCCGGTCCACGGCGGGTTGATAGGTGAGCCCGGTTGACGCCGGCACGTACATCCTGGCGCCGGTCAGTGTCGTGGTGGAGCCGGCCGTCGAGCCATCGATCACGACGTCGCGCGGGATCGCGGGCACCAGGTTCTGCGCCTCCGAACGCCGGTAGCCGAGGAAGTCGCGACGAGCCTGGTTGTAGGCGGCCAGGTCGCCCGGGAAGACCCCGGCCGGAACTCGGCTCGGGTCGACCGAGGGAAGGAGTCGCTCCATCTTCATCCACGCCGCGAGCGCCTCCCAGTCGGCGAACTGGTTGTGCAGGTTGCGCAGGTCTGCCGAGTCGGCCGCCGTGAGGTAGCGGTGCTCGCCGGCCAGCACGCGGCCCATCGCCGCGAGCACCGAGCTCGGCCCGGGCACCAGGAAGTGATGGATCTGGGCGGTGGCCGTCGTGCAGCACCTGTCGAATGCCATGTAGAACTCGTTGCGCCGTTGGATCAGGGCGTCGTAGGTCGGCGTGATCTGCACCGGGTCGTGCTCCCTGGCGTTGGCGTACGCCTCGGCCGCGCTGACGACCCGGGCGAACTCCTCCCGGAAGAGGTGGTCCAGCGGCGTCGTCACGGTGTCGCGAAGCTGGACCAGCAACCTGTCCAGGTTGTCTCGGCTGAGCTGGTTGATCAGGCCGTCGAGGCTCCTCCTGAGATCCCTGATATCGCCCTGGATCTGCGTGAGCTGTCGCAGAATCTCTCGCAGCAGCACGGTATTGGGGTCAGGCGAGAGCACCCGGTTGAGCCCGCTCAGGCTGAAGATCATGCCGACCCCCTGGGCTGCCGTGGCTCCTCCCGCCTTGTCCAGCAGCCAGGAGGCGAACGCCGCGCCGAACACCTTGGTGGAGGGGTCTGCCGGCCCGTTGTGCTGATTCGCGGTGCCTGCAACGCCCTGGGCCACGCCCGCGTTGTGCTTCTTGGCGGGGCCCGCAACGTCCTGGGTGACCGAGGCGCTCTGTTTCAGCGTGACGACAGCATTGGCGGGAGACGAGAAGATCATCAGCGTGGAGACGATGAGCGCGATGATGCACGCCAGCATCGAAAGGGTGGCCGATGAGCGTCCTCGACGGACGCGAACACTTCGTTGCATCACTGCTCCTCCTCGGAGGGCACGAGGTCGCCGGTGGCGGCCACCGGTCGGGGCACGGAGCCGAGCATCTCGTCGAGCTGTCCGATCAGCGCGAGCCATCCGCGGAACGGCGTAGGCTGCGCCACGCCGTCGCCCACCAGGCCGTGGATCTGGTCCTCGGCGAGGGTCACATCGATCGTGATGTGCAGCAGCTGATCGCTCATCACCCCAGCGTGCGGCCGGACCCGAACCCCCGGCACCGTGGCGACCCCCTGACGGACCCCCGGAATTAGGCGGAGACCTGGCCGGCCAGGGCGCCGGGCAGTGCAGTGCGGGTCGAGACGCCGAGCTTGCGATAGATGTTGGTGAGGTGCCCCTCGACCGTTCGCGGCGTGACGTAGAGCGACTGCGCGATGTCGCGCGTCGTCTGGCCCTGCGCGGCGAGATTTGCGATCCGCCGCTCGCTCGGGGTCAATGACGCTGGTCCGCTGAGCGCTTCCCGGCGAGGACGGCCGCCGGCCGCGTAGAGCTCCGTCCTGGCCGTCTCAGCCAGCGCCGTGGCACCACAGCGAAGCGCGAGCTCGAGGCCCCGACCCAGTGGATCGCGTGAGTCGGACCGTTGGTTGCTGCGGCGCATCGCGGACCCGAGGGCGGTCAGCGCCTTGGCATGCTCGAGCCGTGCCGGCGACGCCTCGGTCACGGCCACCGCTTCGCGCAGAAGCTCGTGGTCGTCGTTCTGGCGCAGTGTCCCCAGCAGCCTGAGCGTGTGGGCTAGTGCTCCTGGCGCACCCCAACGTCGTGCCGCGTCGAGCTCGATGATGAGCAGCGCGAGCGCGTCGTCGTGCCGGCCCAGGCCGTCCAGGGCGCGGGCCGCGAGCGAGCGCCACGGCGCCCATGCGGGGTTGTCCCCTCCTCGTGGAGGCGGGCTGTGACGCTCGCCCGCGGCGAGCGCCTCCTCCCATCGCCCCTCGGCAAGCAGAAGCTCGATCCCGGCCCGGTTGACCAACCAGTCGCCGTCGGACTGCGGGTTGGGGCGGCCCCGACCGGCCAGGGCACGACGCGCACCGGAAAGGTCGCCTCGCTCAATCAGCGTCCGGGCCAGGAACGCGGCACCGTAGGCGAGGGAAGGGCCGTTGTTGCCGAACCCTCTCCGCAGCTGCTCGTTGGCTTCGCGTAGCGATGCCTCGGCCTCGGCGAGCTCACCACGCCGGAGCCAGGTCCAGCCGCGCCAGAGGTTCACCGAGCAGACGTAGGGCGCAGAGCCGAGTCGGCGCGACGCGCTGATTGCCTCCTCCCACACCCGGAGCGCCTCGTCGTGATCGGCCAACGCGAGCGCCGCGCCGGCCACCGCGGCGCCGAAGCCTGGATCCCGGGCGATCAGCGCGCCGTCGGCCAGGACCGATTGGGCGAACGCCGAGCACTCCCGCGCGGACCCGCCGTTGAGCGCCCAGTCCCAGGCCGCCACCGCAGCGAGCATCTTGGCGCCCAGATGCTCAGGAACACCGTCGGCACGCACGCGCGCAAGCCTTGTCTCCCAATGCGCGACGCGAGCGCCTCCGAAGAAGACGGCGTAGAGCTCGATCGCCTCCAATGCCCGCCTCTGATCGGGGTGTGTCTCCTTGAGCTCGACGATCGCATGCTGCGCCACGGTCACCGCTTCGTGGGCCGGTCCCGTCCACAGCAGCGATCGCGCGAGCACGTCGGCGACCAGTGCCCGCTGTAGCGGGTCGTCGAGTCGACCCTGCACCTCTCGCAGACGCTCGGCGGAAGCCTCCGAGTCGACGCGCGCCTCGGCGGCGCCCAGCTCCCACAACAGGCGCAGTCGATCTTCATCCGCAACGCCTTCCTCCAGGGCGCGCCGTAGGTAGGACACCGCGCTGTCGGCGTCGCCGCGGCGCATGGCCAGCAGGCCTGCGTCACGCATCACCATCGCGACCCATGGGTCGCCGCGCGATGGCACGAGCAGCAACTGGCCGGCCACCACCTCGGGTGCAGCGCCCAGAGTGGCAAGTTCCTTGGCGGCATGCTGGTGTAGCAGCTCGCGCTCAGACAGCGACAGCTCGAGGTAGACGGCGTCGCCTACGATCGCGTGGACGAAACCCAGCGGGGCTTCTGCCCGAAGGATCTCCGCGGCCACGAGGGTGTGGGTGGCCTCGGCGACCTTGCCCTCGTCCAGGCCCGCCAGAGCCGCTGTCGCCGGTAGGCTCGCGCCATCGCCCAACACCGCGACGGCCCGCGCGATCGTGACCGCATCCGACGGAAGACGCGAGAGCCGCAGCAGCACGGTGCGCGACACGGCGCGGGGTCCGACCTTCCGGATCGCGTCCGCGTGGGCGGCGTCGGGCCGGATGTTCTCGGCTTGCAGCGTCTTGACCAGCTCGCGCAGCAGCAGCGGGTTGCCGCCGGTCGCGTGGTGGCACGCCGCACAGAACCGGCGCTCGGCATCCTCTGCCAGCCGGTCGCGGACCATCTGCGCGGCCCCACCCTCGCTCAGCGGTAACGGGCGAATGAGGACCGCGGCCGGATCCTCGATGATGTCGAAGACCAGCTGCGACTCCGATCCGGCCTCCTCCATGCGGGTGGCAGCCACCACCAGCACCCCGAGTCCCTCGAGCCGATGCTCGAGGTAGGCAATGAACCGCAACGACGCGCGGTCGCACCACCGCAGATCATCGATCACCAGGCAGAGCGGACCGTCGGCCGCCGCGTTGACCGTCAACCAGAACAAGGCGTGGAGCATCCCGAACGAGCCCGGGCCCACCGCATGGTCCTCGTCCTGCGGCGGCGCGAACACGCGCGCCGCCCCGCCGGCCGAGCCGCGCAGCCAACGCTCGCGGCGCTCGGGCTCCAGCAACAGCGACTCGAACAGCTGCCGCACCACGCCGTAGGGCAGCTCCTGCTCGAGGTCACTACCGCGCGCCGCGAGGACGCGGAACCCGGCAGCTCGCGCCCGCTCACGCGCCTCGGCCAGCAGGCGGCTCTTCCCGATCCCGGCCGGACCCTCGACCAGCGCCAGAACGGCGTCTCCCCCAAGGGCGCTCCGGACCAGCCCTTCGAGCACCTCGACTTCACGATCGCGCTCGAACAGCGGGCCGCTATCGCTCACGCCCGGCCACTTGGTCCAATCGCCACCATGGGGCATCGTAGGTCCGCAACGAGGCATCCCGTCAACAATGTTGAGCGCGCGGCCTGAGCAGGAATATTGAGCGTGCGGGCCGAGGAGGCCGAGCCGCTGCCCGACGCGCGCACGGACCACTGCTCCGCCCAATTTCAGGGGGTACGTCAGGGGGTCGACACCGTAGCCGGACGCTCGCGTGGGCTGCAGGCTAGATGACATCGCGCGGTATGCAGACAGCGACCGCACCTCAATCGAGGAGGAGCAGTGATGCAGCTCAGAGTCCCTGACCCTCGAGGAGGGACACGGGTGAGAGTGAGCATGCTGGTCTCTATCACCGTGCTCGTCCTCGCGATGCTGATCAGCTACCCGTTCGCCACCGATGCCAGCGCCGCCAGCATGAGCAACGCCCGAGCCGCGTCGTCGGAACGGTCCTGCCGACACCCTGATCAGCGCCGCCAGGACCAGCACCGCCATGACCACCACCGGCCGGGCTCCCCCTGCCTGACCAGCCCGACCAGCCCAGCTGCCGGCGCAATGTCGTCGATCGACGCCACATCCTTGGCCGAAACACTCCTTTCGACGTTGGCCAAGTCGGCGGGGAACAAGATCGGCGGAGCGCTCGCGGGGTGGGCCCTCGACTCGATCTTCGGGTCCTCCGCCACACCCACCGATGAGCTCAAGGCACAGCTCGACGGGCTACAAAACCAGATGACCGATCTCCAGACTCAGGTGCACAGCCTGGATGCCAAGCTGGATGACTCCCTCAAAAAACTGATGACGCAGGCCGACCGGAACACCTACGACGAAGTGGCAGCCCAGGCCAACACGGACGCGGCCGAGCTGGCCGATTACCAGATCCAGCTCGACTCCTGGCTGAAGAGAGCCCCCGGGACCGCAGTAGATGGCTCGCAGAGCAGCGAGCTGCAGACCATGCGCAGCACTTTGGGAGTGATCATCCAGCACATCAACCTCGCCATGACCGGCGCTACGGGCTCCCGAGGGCTGATCGCGATCTACCGAAACGTCATCCAAGACCAAACGCCGTATCCGACAGATCGCTTCTACACCAGTGACTTCACCACTCCCATGTCCGACATGCTGGACTACTACGAGAGCCTGACCGTCCAGGCATTCAACATGCTGGCCGAGGTCAACCATCTCAGCTGGACCACTGGCGGCACCCCCTTCGCCGCCAATGACGCAGTCGTGCAGACGTACGCAAACCTCGTGCCGACGCAGCTGGCGCACTGGAGCCAGCTGGCCACCGGCGGGGTCGGGCGGCTTCCCGAGGGCGTCGTTGCTGACACCACGACCGGCCTCATGTGGTCGCGCTCGAGGTTGACCTTAGCCGGCAGTGCATATTTCTGCTGGACACAATGCAACTGGTCGGCTTCAGTCCTACCGGCTCCCGCCACGGTCATCGATGGCCTTACCGGATGGACCATTCCGTCCTACGCCCAATTCGCCGCACTGACCCCAGGACTCGGGGACAAGGCCTTCGCATTCCTGAGGGCCAATGGATTCCAGTGGCAGCAGGAATCCGTGACACCCAAGGACGCCTACGGTCAGCATCCCGCGATAGTGGCGCCAGCCTACTGGACCAGCGGGGATACCATGATCGGCTTCCTCGGAGGCTCGCTCCACCTCTACGATCAGAGTTACCTGCTCTACCCCTTGTGGCAGTGGTTTCCCGGACCTGGAGTCGTGGCGGTACGAGCCATCCACTAGGGAATCGCTGGTCTAAGGGCAATCGACGTGGTTCCGGGCGTGATGACCGGGTGGGGTGTCGATGAATCGGGCGGGTATGCCGTGGTTTTGGCCGGTGGCCCCGGTTTGCGGGGCCGGCTGGCAGGTTTTGGGCAGGCTACCGCCCGGCCAGCGCGGTTTAAAGACGGACAGCACGGGCACGCTTGAGCAGGTTATGGTTCTTGGCCAACCCGCGGTACCTGGTCTTGGTGAACCCGAAGTCGCGTTTGACGATCAGATACGGATGCTCCACCTTGGCCCGCACCGACGCCTTCCTGGACTCCAACTGCTGATCGAACGCAGGCATCGCCTTCAGCCTTGACTTGCGTGCCGCGACCCGCCACTCGATACGAGCAAGCCGCTCATCACCGGTGATCTCCGGCCGTTTCTGCACGCCTTGGTACCCGGAGTCGGCGTAGCCGACCTCGTCATCGCCGCGCACTAGATTCGCGGCCTGGGTGATGTCACTGGCGTTCGCCGCGGTCACCCGCACGGTATGCACGTACCCGGTGCCCGCGTCCGCGCCGGTGTGCGCCTTCAACCCGAAGAACCACTGATTGCCCTTGGCCGTCTGATGCATCTCCGGATCCCTCGCACCGGCAGCGTTTTTCGTCGAGGACGGGGCGTTGATGATCGTCGCGTCGATCACCGACCCACCCCGCATGATCCACCCATGAGACTCGAAGAACCGGGTCTGCGCCTCCAGGAACGCCGCACCCAAGTCCTGCTCCTCGATCAGGTGCCGGAAATGCAAAATCGTCGTCGCGTCCGGCACCTGCGCCCGGGTGAAGTCCAAACCCATGAACGTGCAGAACGCGGACGAGTCATAGATCGCGTCCTCGGTGCCCTCATCCGACAAGGAGAACCAAACCTGCAACAAGTACATCCGCAGCATCGTCTCCACCGGGACCGGCTGCCGGCCACGACGACCCGTCGTGGGATAGAACGGCACGACCAAGCCGGTCCACTCATCCCACGGGATCACCTTCACCATCATCCCCAGAAACTCATCCCGCCGCGTCCGCCGACGACGATTCCCGTACTCCACATCGGCAAAACTCGGCTGCTGCGCATCAGATCCAGGCACACCCCAATCCTCCCAGCGACCCGGAGCCCCAACCCGGCAATAAATCAGCGTTTCCCTAGCGATCCTTGGTGAGTCAGCCCTGCGCCAACACCGGCTCGGGGCTGCAGCAGCGCTTGAGCGGTATGCCGCCTGCCCGGCTCGTCAACGCACATCCCAGACCGGCTCGGCCGACTCGATGACCAAGCCATCGGCGCCGAATACCAGGAACCGGTCGAAGCCGCGCGCGAACCACCGGTCGTGAGTCACCGCGACCACCGTGCCCTCGAACGCGTTCAGGCCGTCCTCCAGCGCCTCCGCCGAGTGCAGGTCGAGGTTGTCGGTCGGCTCATCGAGCAGCAGCAGCGTCGCACCACTGAGCTCCAGCAGCAGGATCTGGAAGCGTGCCTGCTGGCCGCCCGACAGGGACGCGAAGGTCTGCTCCGACGACCGGGCGAGCTCATAGCGGTCCAGCGCCCGCGCGGCCTGCTCGCGCGGCATACCGTCGCGGTGGCTGTCGCCACGGTGCAGGATCTCCAGCAGCGTCCGCTGCATGATGGTCGGATGCTGGTGGGTCTGCGCGAACCAGCCTGGGCGCACACGCGATCCGAGCCGCGCGACGCCGCGGTGCCGCACCGGTGGAGGCAGCACGTCGCCCACCGGGCGATGCTCGGGTGCGGGGTCGCTGCCGCCCGCCGCCAGGAGGCGCAGGAAGTGGGACTTGCCCGACCCGTTCGGCCCGAGCACGGCCACCCGCTCGCCATACCAGAGCTCCGCGTCGAAGGGTCGCACGTCACCGGGCTCCCCCGACTCGGCAGGCGACCCACCATCGCCGACGGACAACTCCAGCCGCTCGCAGATCACCGCACGCTTGGCCGTGCGACCACCCTTCAGCCGCATCGTCACGTGCTGCTCGAACGCCACCGCCTCCGGAGGTCCGGCCTCCTCGAACTTCGCCAGTCGGGTCTGTGCGGCGCGGTATCGGCTGGTCATGCTGTCGTTGAAGGTCGCCTTGACCTTCAACCGCTGCACGAGGGCCTTGAGCTTGACGTGCTCCTCGTCCCAGCGACGGCGCCGCTCCTCCAGCTTGGCGTTCCGGTCGAGGCGCGCCTGGTGATAGGTCGCGAACCGCCCGGGATGGACCCAGGCGGTGGCTCCCGCAGCGCCCGGCTCCAAGGTGGCGACCCGGGTTGCCACGCGATCGAGCAGTTCACGGTCGTGACTGACCAGCAGCACCGTCTTGGGCGAGGAGACCAGCTGATCCTCCAGCCAGCGTTTCGCCGGCACGTCGAGATAGTTGTCCGGCTCGTCGAGCAGCAGCACCTCCTCCGGCCCGCGCAGCAGCGACTCGAGCACGAGCCGCTTCTGCTCACCGCCGGACAGGGTGTTGACGTCGCGCCACTGGGCCTTGTCGTAGGCCACCCCGAGAGCGGCAACCGTGCACACGTCCCACTGCGTCTCCTGCTCGTAGCCCCCGACCTCGCCCCAGTCGGCGAGCCCCTGCGCATACGCCATCTGCGCCGGTTCGTCATCGCGCTCCATCATCGCCAGCTCGGCCGCGTCCACCTCCCGCGCCACCTCTTGCACCGCGTGCGGCGCAACACTCACCAGCAGGTCGCGCACCGTCATGGAGTCACCGGAGCGGCCGACCTTACCGATGAACTGGGGCATGACACCCAGCCCGCCGCTGCGGGTGACCGCCCCGTCGTGCGGCGTGAGCTCACCGGCGACGATCCGCAGCAGGGTGGTCTTGCCCGCACCGTTCGGGCCGACGAGCGCCACCTTCGCGCCGTCGCCGACCCGGAAGTTCACCCCACCGAGCAACGGGCGCCCGTCGGGCAGGAAGTATTCGATCGAGTTGATCTCCAGGTGTCCCACGCGCCCACTGTGACGTATGACCGTCCGCGCGTCACCTCAATTCCGACTGCGGCGGTCAGGCGTACACGGCCTCCAGGTCCGCGAGCGCGTCCTCCAAGTGATGAATCAGCCGCTGCACAGAGGGTGCACTCGACCTGCAGGCAGTGATGCCGAAGTCGACCTGGTCGTCATAGGTCACCAGGGAGATGTTGATCGCCATCCCGTCGCAGGCGATCGACGCCGGGTAGGTGCCCTCCAGGTGACCGCCATTGAAGTACATCTGCTTCTTGGGGCCGGGCACATTGGAGATCACCACGTTGAAGGGCGGGTGACCCACGGACAGGAAGCCGGGTATGCCGGCGAGCCCGAGACCGCTGACATTCAGCGCCGACAGCAGCATGATCTGCCGTGAGCCCAGCTCGCGCATCGTGGTCTTCGCCGCAAGGGCCGACTCGTGCACGACCTGCAGCCGCAGTGCCGCATCCGCAACATCCGTGCCGAGGCTCACGATGATGGCACCGATGTTGTTGCCGCCGACGTCATTCACATCGTTGCGCAGGTTGACCGGCACCATCGACGTCAGCGAGGTGTCCGGCAGCTCGCCCATCTCCTCAAGGTAGGCGCGCAGCGCGCCGCCGCAGACCGCCAGGACCACGTCGTTGAAGGACATCCCCGCGCCCTTGCCGATCGTGCGGAACCGGTTCATGGCAAAGCTCTGCGCCACGAACCGTCGTGCCCCGCCTACCCTTCCGTTCAAAACGGTCCTGGGCGCTTCGAACGGCGTGGTGTAGCCGGTGTCCCGAAGCGCACGCGACGCCACCTTGAGGGCGTTGGGTGCAAGCGTTACCAGCTCCTTCGCCAGGCCCCCACCGCCACGCATCACGTCGCCAAGGGAGGGGATCGGCAGCCCCGAGCTCTGCACAGCCGCGCTGCTCGAGTCGGGCAGCCCGAACGGCGGAAGGCAGTCCCGCGCATCGGGATCGGGGCTGCACGCGCGCTGCATCAGCCGTAGCGCGGACACCCCGTCCACCAGCGCATGGTGCACCTTGGTGAACACCGCGACCCGGCCGTCCTCCAGGCCCTCGACGACGTGCACCTCCCACAGTGGACGATGCCGATCCAGCAACCCGCTCTGCCAGCGGGAGGTCAGCTCGAAGAGCTCGCGCAGGCGGCCCGGGCTGGGGACAGCCGAACGGCGCACGTGGTAGTCGAGATCGACCTGGTCGTCCACCTGCCAGCGGAAGTTGCCGAGGCTGCTGACCGGCGTCGCCGGGCGCATCCGCCAGCGCTTGCCCACCGGACTGTCGTGCATGGTCTGCACCAGGTCGCGCGCGAACTGCCCGCCGTCACCGTCCGGCGGGGTGAACAGCTGCAAGCCGCCGACGTGCATCGGGTGCTCGCGCGTCTCGACCATCAGGAATCCGGAATCGATCGGTCCCATCGCGGGCATCCGCCCCACCTCCGTTGTCGTGCCTGGCTACCAATGAGTAACCTTACCCCGGACTTAATGTGGTGTGGCTCACAGATGTCGCACCGTCTCGAATTCCGTCAAAGGAGGCAGGGAGTTGGCACACGTCGCGCTGGTATCCCCCGTCCACAGCAAGCGCACGCACCGCGGCCTGCGCTCACAGGCGCTGGCGAAGGTGCTGCGAGTGACGGCCAAGCCGGTCCTGCACGCTTGGAGCTACGCACCGTCCACCATCTGGCCGATGCGGGCTCTGGATCGCCTCGCCGAGCAGTTGCCACCATCGCCGGGCACCAGCATCGAGACGGTTCACCTCGGCCGCTGCAAGGCCGAGTGGATCCACGGCCGCGGGGCACGCGACGACACTGCGGTGCTCTACCTCCACGGCGGTGCACTGATCACCTGCAGCCTGGCCACGCATCGTGGCCTTGTCTCAGACGTGTCCCGCGTATGCGGTGCGCCGGCCCTCAACGTGGACTTCCGGATGATGCCCCAGGTCACCATCGAGGACATGGTCAGCGACTGCCTCGACGGATACCGCTGGCTGCTCGCTCGCGGTTATGACGGCGACCAGATCGTGATCGCGGGAGACTCCGCCGGCGGCTTCCTCGCCTTTCTCACCGCGTTCGTCATCCGCGACGAGGGCCTGCCGCGGCCGGCCGCGCTCACCTGCATGTCACCACTGCTGGATCTCGACTGCACGCGCAAGGCCGCCAGTCCATTCCACGACCGGTGCGATGTCTTCACCGTGCGCGCCTGTGACGGCCTGGCCCGATACACCGCCTCGGTGGACGCCTCACACCAGGTGACGGGCCCACGCGTCTCGCCGATCGACGCCGACCTGCATGACCTGCCGCCGACGCTGATCCAGATCGGCTCCCCCGAGATCCTGCGTCCGGACGCCGAGGAGATGGTGGAGCGACTCGGCCACGCCGGGGTCCCCTGCGAGTTGCAGGTCTGGCGGGGGCAGGTGCATGTCTTTCAGGCGGCAGCCTCCTTCCTGCCCGAGGCACGCAGCGCCCTGCGTGAGCTTGGCGTGTTCGCCCGGCGCAATGTGCGCCATCAGCGCGCCGCCGACTCTCCTGCCGTCGCGGCGACCGACCCGTCGGCGCTTGAGTCCAAACTGGGCTGACACCCCTTCGCGCCAGGGGCGGCGCCATGAACAGGACCGCAGAGCGGGGGCTCCCGGAGTTCGCAGGGCCCTTGCTCTTCCCTGGCAATCGGGCACAATCGGGTCATGAGCGATGCTCGGATCGACCTGAACGCCGATGTTGGTGAGTCGTTCGGCCGTTGGGAGCTTGGCGATGACGGTGCGATGCTCGCGACCGTGACCTCGGCAAATGTCGCCTGCGGGTTCCACGCCGGTGATCCCGCAACCCTCGTGCGCACGTGCGCGACTGCCGCCGAGCGCGATGTGCGTGTCGGCGCCCAGGTTGGATACCGCGACCTGCCCGGGTTCGGGCGGCGATTCATCGATGTCGCCCCGGCCGACCTGTTCGCCGACATCGTCTACCAGATCGGCGCGCTCGACGCGATCGCCCGCAGCCAGGGAAGCCGTGTCACCTACGTCAAGCCGCACGGCGCGCTCTACAACACGGTGGTCACCCACCGTGAGCAGGCCGAGGCGGTGGTCGCCGCAGTGCGCGCGGTCGACCCCGGGCTGCCGCTGCTCGGCCTACCCGGTTCGGTTCTGCTTCAGCACGCTGCATCGCTCGGACAATCCACCGTTGCAGAGGCATTCGCGGACCGCGGATACACCGCAGCCGGCACGCTGGTGCCCCGCCAGGAGGCCGGCGCCCTCCTGAATGACCCAGAAGTTGTCGCTCGACGGGTCGTCCGCCTGGTCACCACGCACACTCTTGAGGCAGTCGACGGCACGCAACTGCACATCGACGCGGACTCCGTCTGCCTGCACGGCGACTCGCCCGGTGCGGTCGCCATGGCCAAGGCCGTACGCAGCGCCCTGACGCTGGCTCACATCGAGGTGGAGGCCTTCACATGACCAGCCGGCGAAGTCCTCACTCGATGCGGATTCGGCCATATGGCGAGTCCGCCGTGCTGGTCGAACTCGAGTCCAGGCACGAGCGTCGGGCCCTGGAGGCATCGTTGCGGGACGCCCCACCGCCACAGGTCGTTGAGCAGGTGCCAGGAGATCGCACGGTTCTCGTGCGCGCCGGCCGACCCGCAGATCTGCTCCCTCTGGTGCGCCGGCTGCAGGAGATCGACCTGACCGACAGCGGCCGAGCGGCCTGGGCCGTCGGCGACCTTCACGAGATCGCCGTGACGTATGACGGCGTGGATCTGGCCGAGGTCGCAGGGCACCTCGGCATCGCGGTCGACGAGGTCGTGTCCCGGCACACCGATCAGGTATGGACCGTGGAATTTGCCGGATTCCTACCGGGTTTCGGCTATCTGACCGGCGCTGACGGCGGGCTCGAGGTGCCCCGGCATCGCTCCCCACGCACCCGTGTCCCCCGCGGATCCGTTGCCCTGGCCGGCAGCTACAGCGGCGTCTATCCCTCGCCGTCACCCGGCGGCTGGCAACTCATCGGCCACACCGACGAGGTGATGTTCGACCCGCTTCGGGATCCAGCCGCAGTGCTGACCCCTGGCGCGCGCATCCGATTTCACCGACAAAGGATCCGGTCATGGCCACGCTTGAGGTGCACGCCGTCGGCCCACTGGCCATGCTCGAGGACAAGGGTCGACCCGGCCTGGCCGCGATCGGCGTACCCCCCTCGGGCGCGGTCGATCGGGTCTCACTGGCACAGGGCAACCGCCTGCTCGGCAACCCGGATAAGGCCGCAGGGATCGAGGTGCTGCTCGGTGGCCTTGCCGTGAGCGTGGACGAGACCATCGTCTTCGTCGTGACCGGCGCCCCGTGTCCCCTCTCGATCGATGGGCGCCCGGTAGGGTTCGGCGCCGCCCTGCCACTGCGCCCCGGGCAGGTGCTGCGGCTCGGGGTGCCGGTTGCTGCGCTGCGCAGCTATCTCGTCGTGCGCGGCGGACTGCTCGCGTCGAGCGACACGCGGCACTTCGGCAGCTCGAGCAGTGACCCGACCTCGGGTCTGGGACCGGCGCCGCTCGCCGCCGGTGACCGGATCGAGGTGGGTGCGGTCGTCGCAGGCAACCCGCGCTACGACCTGGAGGTGCCCCCGGTAGGGAGCTCCGGTGGCGAGCTGGATCTGCATGCCACTCTCGGACCGCGCGATGACTGGTTGACCCCCGAGTCGGTCGAAGTGCTGGGCGCCGCGGCGTGGGAAGTCACCGCCGAAGGGGACCGGGTCGGCGTCCGCCTAGCTGGTCCGGCCCTGAGCAGCGGCGGCCCTGAGCAGCTGCCCAGCGAAGGGATCGTGCGTGGCGCCGTGCAGGTGCCGCCGTCCGGTCAGCCGGTCGTCTTTCTGGCCGATCATCCGACCACCGGGGGTTATCCCGTGGTCGCGGTCATGGACGACGCCGACACCGACCGGCTCGCGCAACTGCGCCCGGGTGAACGCCTGCGACTGCATCTGCGGCGCGCCCGCTGGCTGGAGCACGACCGCACGCGGGCGAGCGCCGGGATGCCGTAGCGAGCCCGAGTCCTACCCGGGCGGATTCGGCGGCACGCCGAGCGTCCGCACCGTCCTGGACTCGTGCGCGCGAGCCGCCAGCTGGTCGTCCGGGGGGTAGGTCACCTCCATGAGCGACAGGCCGTGCGGTGGCATCACCGTGACGGCGGGATGTCGCCGCGCGCCCGTGAGCACCTGCACGGGCCACTGTGCGGGTCTGCGCCCGTCACCCACCGGGACGACCGCGCCGACCAGGGCGCGCACCATGGAGTGGCAGAACGCATCGGCGACCACTGTCCCCTCCACCACCCCGTCGTCCATTCGCCGCCAGGTGTACTCCAGCAGCGTGCGCACGGTGGTGGCGCCGTCGCGCTTCTTGCAGAACGCCGCAAAGTCCTTCAGGCCGACCAGTGTTCGGGCGGCCAGGTTCATCCGCTCGACGTCCAACGCCCGCCGCACGATCACCGTGTCGCGACGCCGCAGCGGATCCGCGAGCGCTGGGTCATCGAGCAGCCGGTAGCGATAGCGGCGTCGCACCGCTGAGAACCGTGCATCGAACCCAGGGGGTGCCACCGCAACCCGATGCACCACGATGTCACGCGGCAGCACTCCGGTCAGTCGAGCGCGCGCCGCCTCGTCGGCAGTGTGGTCGGACCGGCCCGGCAGCGCGGCATACGCCTGGTCGTCCACGTCGACATGGCAGACCGCGCCGTTCGCATGCACCCCGGCGTCGGTGCGGCCGGCGACGGTCACACGGGGCGGCTGGGGCAGCCGCAGGATCGTGCCCAGCCCCTCTGACAGCAGCTGCTCGACCGTGCGCCGGCCGGGCTGGGCTGCCCAACCGGAGAAGTCGGTGCCGTCGTAGGCGAAGTCGATCCGGAGTCGCACAGGAGCACGATAACGCCCGCCGACCAGGCGGCCCGCAGCCACCCGCCCAGCGTCCGTCCCGCGCCCGTGAACCTTACGGTGGTCCTGCCCTGACGGTCACGGACGCGGTGATCCGCGCGCACGAACTAGGACGGTCGTCCAATTGGTCCCCATGCCGGCTGCGGACGTGCCAGGATGCCGGAGTGATCCGCACCACCCACCTGGCCGCCCCCGCACCAGAGGCACGCCGCTCCCGTGCGGCGATCGCCGGAGCATTCCTGGTCCAGGGCATGGTGTTCATCGCGCTGACCACGAAGCTGCCGGCCATCCAGGACAAGTTCGGTCTGTCACCGCTGGCCTTCTCCGGGCTCATGCTGATGCTCGTGCTGTGTGCCGGTGTCGGCTCATTGTCCGCCGAGTGGCTGGCTCCCCGCCGTGGTAGTGCACTCGGCCTGCGCGTCGGCTTCGTGCTGATCGTCATCGCACTGCCGGTGCTCGGCCTCTCTGGCTCGTTGTGGGGGCTGGGCCTGGCGATGGCGGTCTATGGGCTCGGCCTGGGAATGGTCGACGCCGGCACGAACATGCAGGGCGTCGCGCTCGAGCACGACTACGGCCGGCCGATCATGCCGACCTTCCATGGCGCGTGGACCCTCGGCGGAATTCTCGGCACCCTCGTGTCGCTGGCGACCAAGGACCTGTCGCTCGGCGCCAGCGCAACGATTCTCGTCGTGCTGCCGCTGCTGATACTCGGGGCCCCACTGCTGAAGGTCGGTGGGGTCATCGTGCCGATCGGCGACGACGGCGCCCCGGTCCCGTGGCGGCGCATCCTCCTGGTCGGTGCCGCGATCGTGCTCTTCTACATGGTCGACACAGCGACGACAACCTGGGGCCCGACCTACCTGGACAAGACGTTCGGTGCGTCCAACGCGATCGTTGCCGTGGCGACCCTGCCCTACCTGCTGGCGTCCCTTGCCGCGCGCGGCCTCGGTGACGGGCTGACCGCCCGCTTCGGGGCCGCCCCGTTGCTCCGCGGCGGCACGCTCATCGCCGTCGTCGGCCTAGCGACCGTGGTCTTCGCCCCCGCGTGGCCCCTCGTCATGGTCGGCTTCCTCATCCTCGGCACGGGCATTGCCGTGATCGCGCCCCTCAGCTACTCGGCGGCGGCGCTGATCGCCCGCGAGTCGGTGGACAGCGACGACCCCATCGCCGTCCGGGCCAAGGTCGACGCGGTGATTGCGCGCTTCAACCAGTTCAACTATCTCGGCGCAATTCTCGGTTCGGTCATGACCGGCGCCGTCGGCAACGACTCGCTGCGCTACGGCTTTGCGGTGCCGATGATCCTCGTGCTCGGGATCCTGCCACTGGCCAAGCACTTCGGCAACCGCCGGACCCGCTGACCTGCTCGGTCCCCACCGCACCCCCCACACCCGCGGAGTGGAGTACCTATCCGTCCAGTGGAGTACCTATTTCTACGCCACTCGAGCGTTACCTACTCCACACGGCGGGTATGCCGAGGGGCCCGGCGCACATGCACCGGGCCCCTCGTCGGGATGCGACAGGATCAGGCGTCGTTCGAGCCCTGCTCGTCGTCGGACTCGGCGTCCTCGGAGACCTGCTGGGCGGCCTCGCCACCGGCCGGCTCGAAGCCGGCAGCAGCGGCCGCCTCGGCGGTGGTGAACCAGACCTCGGCGACGGTCGAGTCATACCAGCGCGACCCTGCCACGTGGTACTTCATCGAGTCGGCGTTGCCCTTGACGGTGAACTTTTCCGCATCGGGCGACGCGCCACCCTCGAGCGGGGCCGCGGAGTCCGCGCCGTGCCCGCCGTCGGCGGCCTCGGGGGCCTCGGCAGCCGCCGCGGTCTCTTCCTTGACGGCGCGCCTGGTGACGCCCTCCGCCTCGGCGACGGCGGCACGCTTCGGCTTCGCGTTGACCGGCTCGCGCACCAGCTCGATCACGGCCATGGGTGCGTTGTCACCCTTGCGCGGCGCAATCTTGGTGATGCGGGTGTAGCCGCCCGCACGCTCTTGCATGTCGGGGGCGATCTCGGTGAACAGCCGGTGCACCACACCCTTGTCGTGAACGACCGTCAGCACCCGGCGACGGGCGTGCAGGTCGCCACGCTTGGCGAAGGTGACCAGACGCTCGGCGAGCGGACGAAGCCGCTTGGCCTTGGCCTCGGTGGTCGTGATGCGGTCGTGCTCGAACAGCGCCCGGGCCAGGTTGCCCAGGATGAGCCGCTCGTGCGCGGGGCCGCCACCGACGCGGGGGCCCTTGGTTGGGGTAGGCATGCTTTCTCCTTGGTCGAGGGAGCGCTCCCGACAATGTCAGGAGCGCTGCCCTAGGCGGCTCAGTACTGCTCGTCCTCGGCAAAGCCGGCATCGCCGGCCTCGTCCTCGTCGTAACGGTCGGCGATGGCGCTCGCGTCGAACCCGGGTGGGCTGTCCTTGAGCTGCAGGCCCATCTCGACCAGCTTGTCCTTGACCTCATCGATGGACTTGGCACCGAAGTTGCGGATGTCCAGCAGGTCGGCCTCACTGCGCCCGACGAGCTCACCCACGGTGTGAATGCCCTCGCGCTTGAGGCAGTTGTATGAGCGGACGGTCAGGTCCAGGTCCTCGATCGGCAGCGCCATGTCGGCGGCCATTGCGGCGTCGGCCTGCGACGGACCCATGTCGATGCCCTCGGCCTCGACATTGAGCTCACGGGCCAGGCCGAACAGCTCCACCAGGGTCTTGCCGGCGGAGGCCATCGCATCCCGCGGGGCCATCGAGCTCTTGGTCTCGACGTCGACGATCAGCTTGTCGAAGTCGGTGCGCTGCTCGACACGGGTCGCCTCGACCTTGTAGGTCACGGTCAGCACCGGGCTGTAGATGGAGTCGACCGGGATCCGGCCGATCTCATTGTCCGCGGACTTGTTCTGCTGCGACGAGACGTAGCCGCGACCGCGCTCGACGGTCAGCTCCATCTCGATCTTGCCCTTCTCGTTGAGAGTGGCGAGCTGCAGGTCGGAGTTGTGCACCTCGACGCCGGCGGGCGGCGCGATGTCGGCTGCGGTGACCGCACCCGGGCCCTGCTTGCGCAGGTACATCACGACCGGCTCGTCGTGCTCCGAGGAGACCACGAGACGCTTGATGTTCAGGATGATCTCGGTGACGTCTTCCTTGACACCGGGGATCGTGGAGAACTCGTGCTGCACGCCGTCGACCCGGATGCTGGTGACCGAGGCACCGGGGATACTCGACAGCAGGGTGCGACGAAGGGAGTTGCCGAGGGTGTAGCCGAATCCCGGCTCGAGCGGCTCGATGACGAACCGCGAGCGGTAGTCGGAGACCACGTCCTCGCTGAGAATGGGGCGCTGTGCGATAAGCACGGTTACGTTTCCTTCCCACGGGCGTCCGCTATTTGACGCCTCGCGAAGCAGCCGGCCGCATCTGTCGACGTCCGGCGATTTTCAGTTTTTGGTACGGCTCACGAGGTCTCGATACGACCAGCGTGTGTGGTGCGGGCCGGTGAGGGCCCAGACCACCCCAGCCAGGCTGGAAGCCGACCGGCGGGCCGACGACGACCGCGGCCCGTGGCGAGGCGAACTTGCGAGCACCGCCACGGGACGCGCGAGGAGTCGGCCCAAAAGACATCGACGAGAAGAACCGATCCGCGACGAAGGAGCGGATCAGTTCTTGGAGTAGTACTCCACGATGAGCTGCTCGGTGAGGATCGTGTCGATCTGCTCACGGGTCGGCAGCTGGTGGATGAGGATCTGCAGCGTGCCGTCGCTCACGTGCATCCAGGCCGGGGGCTGACGCTCGCCGAAGGTCTCCCGTGCCAGCTGGATGGGGAACTTCTCGCGGGACTTCTCGCGGACCGTGATGATGTCGTACTGCGAGACGCGGTAGGACGGCACGTCGACGCGCTGGCCGTTGACCTCGAAGTGACCGTGGGTCACCATCTGGCGCGAGGCGCGGCGGGTGCGGGCCAGGCCCGCGCGGTAGACCACGCTGTCCAGACGCGACTCGAGGATGGTCAGCAGCTCGGCGCCGGTCTTACCGGACCGGCGGGCGGCCTCCTTGTAGTAGCGGCTGAACTGCTTCTCCATGACGCCGTAGGTGAAGCGAGCCTTCTGCTTCTCCTGCAGCTGGGACAGGTATTCCTTCTCCTGGATCCGGCCACGGCCGTGCTGGCCGGGCGGGAAGGGGCGCATCTCGAAGTTCTTGTCGCCGCCGACCAGGTCGGTCTTCAGGCGACGGGACTTCTTGGTGATGGGGCCGGTGTAACGGGCCATTGTGTCTGTTCTCCTTAGGGCAAGTCGTCAGGCGTCAGCTGCGGCGCTTGGGCTGACGGCAACCGTTGTGCGGCTGGGGCGTGACGTCCTGGATACCGCCGACCTCGAGGCCGGCAGCGGCCAGCGAGCGAATGGCGGTCTCGCGGCCCGAACCCGGACCCTTGACGAAAACATCGACCTTGCGCATACCGTGCTCCATCGCACGACGCGCGGCAGCCTCAGCGGCCATCTGTGCGGCATACGGAGTGGACTTGCGCGAGCCCTTGAAGCCGACCTGGCCGGCCGAGGCCCACGCGATCACCGCCCCATTGGGGTCGGTGATGGACACGATGGTGTTGTTGAACGTACTGCGGATGTAGGCGTGGCCCGCCGCAATATTCTTCTTCTCCTTGCGACGCACCTTCTTGGCGCCCGCAGCCGTCCGGCTCTTGGGAGGCATAGCTGTAACTCCTTGTTGAACTCAGCGAATGAGGTTGTGCAATCCGGCCTGCTCGTCGGATCACCGAGAGTGACCAGCGGTTGCTGGTCAGCGGACTACTTGGCCTTCTTACGGCCTGCGACCGTGCGCTTCGGGCCCTTGCGGGTGCGCGCATTGGTCTTGGTGCGCTGGCCGTGGACGGGCAGTCCTCGGCGGTGGCGCAGACCCTGGTAAGAGCCGATCTCCACCTTGCGGCGAATGTCGGCGGCCACCTCACGGCGAAGGTCACCCTCGAGGCGGAAACTGGCCTCCAGGTGGTCTCGGAGCTGGACCAGCTCCTCCTCGCTGAGGTCACGGACACGGGTGTCCGGGTTGACGCCGGTTGCAGCCAGCGTCTCGTGGGCGCGGGTACGACCCACCCCAAAGATGTACGTAAGGGCGACCTCGACGCGCTTCTCGCGCGGTAGGTCGACACCGATCAGACGTGCCATAGCGGCGAATCTCCTGAATCTTCTCG
This sequence comes from Leekyejoonella antrihumi, assembly GCF_007845645.1. Classification (GTDB taxonomy): domain Bacteria; phylum Actinomycetota; class Actinomycetes; order Actinomycetales; family Dermatophilaceae; genus Leekyejoonella; species Leekyejoonella antrihumi. The sequence goes on along the minus strand of NZ_VCQV01000006.1, from coordinate 122,508 downwards.
AAGGTGTGGTGCAGGCACCAGTCCCGTGTCGAGCCGGAGTGGCTCCTGCGGGTCTTCGGCCTTCGAACCGAAGGTGACGTCCTGGTCGCCCAGGGGCCGGGTGCTGCGGATGATGACTATCTGTGCGCCTGTTGGAAGACGCGATTCGTGCTGGTGGAGCGTGCTCAGCCCTGCCGCTGCTTGTGGCGGGCGTTCTCGCAGATCACCATGACCCGACCGTTACGGCGGATCACCTTGCACTTGTCGCAGATCTTCTTGACGCTCGGCTGGACCTTCATCTGCCTACTGTCTTGAAGTCGGGCCCCACCCACTGGGCGGAGCTGATGGGCGGTGTTCTCTTGCGTCAGCGGTGGCGGAAAACGATGCGGCCACGGGTCAGGTCATACGGGCTCAGCTCCACCACGACCCGGTCCTCTGGGAGGATTCGGATGTAGTGCTGCCGCATCTTGCCCGAGATGTGCGCGAGCACCTTGTGACCGTTGGTCAGCTCCACCCGAAACATTGCGTTCGGGAGCGCCTCAACGATCGTGCCCTCGATCTCGATGACACCGTCCTTCTTGGCCATATCCTCCACAACCTGCTGATTCAGCCAAAGTCCTGTTGACTTTCGCCTGGGTTCGGTTCGCCAGATCCCGCGCCGGCACAGACTCATCACCCCGAGTGGGACACCCCAAAATAAAGTGGAGGTCCGACCGGTCTGCGAGGAGTAGATGCTCGGACGTCACAAGACGCTCGTGAACCGAAGCACTAGCCTACCGCCCCGCACCATTGCGCCCAAATCGGGTGCGCCGACCGCCCCGGATCGACAGGTCAGGAGCCGGCGCGATGCCAGGCGAGCCAGGTGGGCCGGCGGGCGCGCCCGGACCCGCCCGGGTCCTCCTCCGCGCACAGCTCAACGAGCTGGGGAAATCTTTCGCGCAGCTCCGACTCGAGCCGAGAGTGCAAGGTGAAGCCGGCCGCCGGACAGTGTGAGCAGGCACCGGACATCCGCACCCGCGCCCGACGGTCCTGGGCAGCGACGATGGCCACCTCGCCCCCGTGCGAGCGGATGTAGTCACCGGCCCCGCCGTTCAGGACGTCTTGGAGCGCGGCGCGCAACATGTCGTCCTCGGTCACCACCTCGACGGACTGCCACCGGTGCGGCTCCTGCAGGGCGCTCGCCAGGGCGTCCCGTACCTGGGCGCCCTCGAGCGCCCAGCTGCGCTCCCCCGGGAGGCCGATGAGGACCGCTCGGGTCTCCACCGTGATCGAGGCAATCCGGCCCGAGGACCACAGGTCACCCAGCGGCGCCGGCACGTCGGCGATCTCGCCCACGACCGGCAGCGTCCCCGCCGGAATGATCCAGCGCATCACCGCGGGGTCGAGCGTGGCCTCCGGGTGCATGGGGACCGGCGCCGGGTTCACGTCAGCGCCCCCACGATGACGTGAGTGAGCAGTGCCATGGTCCAGGCCAGGACGAACATGTAGCCGAAGGCGACGGCCGGCCATCGCCAGCCACCGGTCTCCCTGCGCATGACCCCGATGGTCGACATGCACTGCAGCGCGTAGAGGAAGAAGACCAGCAGGGCGGCGGTGGTTGCCGGGGTGAACAGCTTCTTGCCCTGATGCGGCCCGTCGGTATATGTCATCTGCTGCAGAACCTTCGTGGGCTGATCGGGGTTCTCGGCTGCGGCCACCTGCCCGAGCGTGGCCACGAAGACCTCTCGCGCCGACAGGGATGCCAGCACTCCGATGTTGATCCGCCAGTCGAATCCCAGTGGCTCGAAGGCCGGTTCGACGGCGTGCCCGACGTTGGCCGCGTAGCTGTGGTCGAGCACGTAGGACGTCGCCGCCGCCGGCTTGTCGGCCGGGTTGACGCCGGCCGAGCGCAGCTGTGCGTCACCCCGCATGGGCAGGTTCAGCAGCAGCCACAGCACCACGGTCACCACCAGGATGATCCGCCCGACCTTGCGCAGGAAGCCCCGGCAGGAGTCCCACACCGACAGGGCGATCGACCGCGCACGGGGCAGGCGGTAGGACGGCATCTCCATGTAGAACGGCAGCGCCGGCCCACCGCGGCTGCTGACCGCCTTGAACACCCACGCCGTGGCCATCGCCGAGAGTGCGCCGACGAGGTACAGCGTGAACATGACCACGCCCTGTGCCCCGAACGGCCCCACGCTCGCGTCGGGGTTGACCAGGATGCCGATCAGCAGCACGTAGACCGTCAACCGGGCCGAGCAGGTCATCAGCGGCGCGCTCATCATTGTGGCGAACCGGTCCCTCGCGGACGGCAGTGAGCGCGTCGCCATGATTCCCGGGATGGCGCAGGCCAAGGAGGACAGCAGCGCGACGAAGGCCCGCCCCTCCAGGCCGACCTGTGCCATCAACCGGTCCATCAAGAATGCCGCCCGGGAGAGGTACCCGGTCCCCTCCAGCAGCGAGATCATCAAGAACAGCAGCGCGATCTGCGGCACGAAGGTGAGCACGCTGCCCACCCCACCGATGAGCGCATTGCCGAGGAAGCCGGCAAGCAACGGGTTGGAGACATGATCGGCGACCAGTGTGCCCAGCCAGCTGAATCCGCTCTGCACGCCGTCCTGGAGCGGGGCGGCGACCGTAAAGATGATCTGGAAGAACGCGAACATCGTCGCGAAGAAGACCAGGGTCCCCCAGACGGGATGCAACAGCACTGCGTCGATGCGCTGCGTGCGTCGATCGGCCACGGGCACCGTGTAGCAGGCCCGCAGGGTCAGCGACTTGACCCAGGCGTGCGCGGCCGTGGGCTCCGTCGGGGGCGCGATGACGGGCCGCTGCCAGTCCGCCGAGTCGGCCAGCAGCCGTTGCAGCTGTCCGAGGTCGACGCGAGACCCGCAGGTCACCGAGACCACCGGCACGCCAAGCGCCCGCTGCAGCGCCGGGACGTCGAGGGTGCCGCCGCGTCGGGCCAGCTCATCGGTGAAGGTGAGCACGACACAGACGGGTAGCCCGGTCTGCAGCACCTGGGCCAGCAGACCCAGCGATCGGCCCAGTGTCGTCGCGTCGAGAGTCACCAGGACGGCATCGGGCGTCGTGATGTTGGCGTTGTCCGGGTCGAGCACATCGGCGACGACCTGCTCGTCCGGGCTGATCGGCGCCAGGCTGTAGGTCCCCGGCAGATCCTCGATGACCAGGTCGTGGCCGCCGGCTCGCGCTACACCCTCATACCGTGCAACGGTCACTCCCGGGTAGTTGCCCGTCTTCGTGCGCAACCCGGTCAGGGCGTTGAACAACGTGGTCTTGCCCGAGTTCGGGCTGCCGACCAGCGCCAGCCGGGCCTGGCCGGTGACCGCCGCGGCAACTGTGCTGCGGTGGGCGCTCACGAGAGGCGTCGCACCCGGACGCTCTGCGTCTGCGCCTTGCGCAGGGCAACCTCGTAGCCGGCCACCTGCAAGATCACCGGGTCGCCCATGGGCGCCTTTCGCAGCACACTCACCCGGGCACCGGGCACAAAGCCCAGGTCGAAGAGCCGGCGGGCGGTGCTGTCGCCGAGCGCGAGATCGAGGTCGACGATCTCGGCGGTCATGCCCTTGCGGAGGTCGGCCAGTCGACCCTCTGCGCCCGGTTGACGGGCCGCAGGGGTCACGCGCGCGTGCCGTTCGTGCAAGCGCAGGGTTCCGATCGACATACCCACCTTCCGAACGACTGAGGCAAGCCTCACTACACCAACTTTAGGACAGGCTAACCTCTCACCCCGATCGAACTCAAGGTGGCGACCGGCTCGGTTGTCCTCGACGGAGCAGCGAAGGTCAGTCGAGCGGGCCGAAGGGTAGGCCGGCAGCGGTCAGCCGCTCGCGGCCACCGTCGATTGCGGTCAGCACCCAGAGCCCGTGCTCGGTGGCCGCCACGGTGTGCTCCCAGTGCGCCGCCCGGGCACCGTCGTCCGTGACGACCGTCCAGTCATCAGCCAGCTCATGGGTCTCGTGGGTGCCAAGAGTGACCATGGGCTCGATCGCGACGGTCGCTCCCACCTTGATCTGCGGACCCTTGGGGCGCACCCGCTCATTGAACACGGTGGGCTCCATGTGCATCTCGGCGCCGATGCCGTGACCGGTGTAGCCGTCCACGATGCCGAAGTGCACCGGGGTGCCCGCCCCGCCACGCTCACGCAGGTCCTGCTCGGCAGCCATCAGGGCGTCTTCGATCACGCCACCGATCTGATAAACCCCCGTCCCGGGGCGGAAGGCGCCGATGCCCGCCCACATGGCGTCCCGGGTCGCCGCGGACAGCAGCAGGTCCTGCGGCCGCGCGGCACCGTCACCACCGACCACCGTCGTGAGCGCCGCATCCCCGTGCCAGCCCTGCACGATCGCGCCGCAGTCGATCGACACGAGGTCGCCGTCCTGCAGCACCCGCTCCCCCGGTATGCCGCGCACGACCTCGTCGTTCACGCTGATGCACAACGATCCCGGGAAGCCTGAATACCCGAGGAACGAGGGGGTCGCGCCCTGGTCCCGGATGAAGGTTTCGCCCAGCCGGTCGAGCCGGCCGGTCGTCATACCGTCCCGGATGCCGTCGCGGACCTCCTGCAGGCACCGGCCCACCACCAGTCCCGCACGGCGCATCGCCAGGATCTGATCGGGGGTCTTGAGCTCCAGCCGCTCCTTGCGAGAAAACATCCGACGGTTCAGGCGTCGACGCCGTCAGCCACCTCGTCGAGCGCGGACAGCACGCGCTTGCTGACCTCCTCAACCGTGCCCAGACCGTCGATCTGGTGAACCGCACCGCGGGAGCCGTAGATGTCGGTGAGGGGTGCAGTCTCGCGACGATAGAGCGCCTGACGCTCTCGGATGACATGCTCGGTGTCGTCGCTGCGATCACTGGTCTCGGCGCGGGCCAGCAGTCGCCGCACGAGCTCGTCCTCGGGGACCGCCAGCTCGATCACCGCGTCGATCCGGTGCCCGTCGGCCGCGAGGACGGAGTCCAGCGCCTCCACCTGCGCCGTGGTGCGCGGGTATCCGTCGAGCAGGAACCCGGCAGCGCAGTCCTTCGCGTGCAGCCGGTCGGCAACGATCTTGTTGGTGATGTCGTCGGTGACGTAGCCACCGGCGTCCAGGATGTGCTTCACCTCGAGCCCCAGGGGCGTCTCATCCTTGATGTTCTCCCGAAAGATGTCTCCGGTGGAGATGTGCGGGATCGAGCGGGACGCGGCGATCTGCTCCGCCTGCGTGCCCTTTCCGGCTCCGGGAGGTCCAAGAATGATCAGACGCATGCGAAAACTCCTGCAAGGTCGGGCAGAACGCGGACCCCAGCAGCCAATGCCGGAGGCCCCGCGAAGTATCGAGCGAGGGACGAGCGAGAACTTCGTGGGGTCATTGAAGGAACCCTTCGTAGTGGTGCTGCTGAAGCTTGGAGTCGATCTGCTTGACCGTCTCCAGGCCGACACCAACCAGAATAATGATCGACGCCCCGCCGAACGGGAAGTTGGTGTTGGCCCCCACAATACCGAGTGCGACCAGCGGGATCAGTGCCAGCACCGATAGATAGATCGCGCCGACCACGGTGATGCGGTTCAGGACGTAAGCCAGGTACTGGGCCGTGGCCTTGCCCGCCCGCACTCCGGGGATGAACGATCCGGCCTGCTTCAGGTTGTCCGCGACCTCGTCGGGCTGATAGGTGATCTGCACGTAGAAGAACGTGAAGAACAGCACCAGCACCGTATAGATGAGCATGTAGCTCTTGCTGTCACCCTGCGCCAGGTTGTTCGTCACCCAGATGACCCATCCCGGGGCCGGCTTCCCGTTCTGCGGCTGCATGTACTGCGCCACCATCATCGGCAGTGCGATCAGCGAGGAGGCGAAGATGATCGGGATCACGTTCGCCATGTTGACCTTGAGCGGTATGTAGGTCGACGTACCGCCGTACATCCGCCGGCCGATCATCCGCTTGGCGTACTGCACCGGGATCATCCGGTAGGAGTTCTCGACGAAGACCACCGCAACGATGATCGCCAGGCCGATGGCCAGCACCAGCAAGAAGGTGCCCCAGCCGCGGTCGTGGATGGCCCAGACCGAGCCGGGCACCCGCGCAGCGATCGCCGTAAGGATCAGCAGCGACATGCCGTTGCCGACACCGTGCTCGGTCACCTGCTCGCCCAGCCACATGATCAGTCCGGTGCCCGCCGTCAGCACCAGCACCATGATCGCGACGTGCAGCAGGTCGTTGTTGGGCATCACCGTCGGGCAGGACGACGAGCTGCCACCGATCAGCGTCGACGGGCGGGCACGCACCACGGCAACCAAGGTCGAGGACTGCAGGAGCGCCAGGCCGATCGTCAGATAACGCGTGTACTGCGTCATCTTCGTCTGGCCGGACTGTCCCTCCTTCTTCAGCTCCTCGAACCGTGGAATGACCACGGTGAGCAGCTGCACGATGATGCTCGAGGTGATGTAGGGCATGATCCCCAGCGCGAACACCGACAGCTGCAGCAGTGCGCCGCCGGAGAAGAGGTTCGCCAGCCCGAGCAGGCTCTGGCCCGACCCGGTCGCACCCTTTTGACAGTGCTGCACCAGGGAGTAGGAGATGCCGGGTGTGGGCAGCTGGGAGCCAAGACGGAACAGGGCCATGACCCCGAGAGTGAACAGGATCTTGTTGCGCAGTTCAGGCGTCTTGAAAGCGCGACCGAAGGCGGTTAGCAACTACTCCTCCTGGTGCCACGTGGGCGCGCGGCGAATATGTGCTGGCGGACCGGATCACGGTCACCAGCGGTCGGGCTGAGCCGTATGCCGACCCGACCGGGGCGTCGTGCAGAACTTTACCTGGATGACGTCAGCCCCGGGCGGGTGGGACCCTGTCGGTCCCTCTCGCCCGGGGCGTTTGGTCAAGCAGCCTGGTCGGCGTCCATCACAACACGGTGATGGAACCGCCCGCAGCCTCGATCTTCTCCTTGGCCGTGGCCGAGAACTTGGCCGCGGTCACCTCGACCTTCACGGTCAGCTCACCGGTCCCGAGCACCTTCACCGGCTGGCCCTTGCGAACCGCGCCCCTGGCGACGAGCTCCGACGCGGTCACCTGTCCCCCATCGGGGAACAGCGCCGAGATCTTGTCCAGGTTCACGACCTGGTACTCGATCTTGAACGGGTTCTTGAAGCCCCGCATCTTCGGCAGCCGCATGTGCAGCGGTGTCTGGCCACCCTCGAAGTTCGCCGGCACCTGGTAACGCGCCTTCGTACCCTTGGTGCCCCGGCCCGCAGTCTTACCCTTGGAGCCCTCGCCGCGACCCACACGGGTCTTGGCGGTCTTGGCTCCGGGGGCCGGACGCAGGTGGTGCACCTTGAGTGCGTGCTCCCGCTTCTCGCTCATCAGTCAACCTCCTCAACGGTCACCAGGTGGGCAACCGCGCGGACCATACCCCGGAACTCCGGGCGGTCCTCCTTCACGACGGTGTGGCCGATGCGCTTGAGCCCGAGCGAACGCAAGGTCTCACGGTGCTGCGGCTTGCCACCGATGTCTGAACGGATCTGCGTGACTTTCAGGGACATCACGCACCTGCCTTCTCGGCTGCGCCCTCGGCCATCGCCCGCTGCATCTGGATCGGTGCAACGCGGTCCAGCGGAAGGCCACGGCGTGCTGCCACGGCCTCGGGACGCTCGAGGCCCTTGAGGGCCGCGACCGCCGCGTGAACGACGTTGATCGAGTTGCTCGAGCCGAGCGACTTGGACAGGATGTCGCGGATACCCGCGCACTCCAGCACGGCGCGCACCGAACCACCGGCGATCACACCGGTACCGGGGCTTGCCGGACGCATCAGCACGACGCCCGCGGCGGCCTCACCCTGCACCGGGTGCGGGATGGTGCCCTGGATCATCGGAACGCGGAAGAAGTTCTTCTTCGCCTCCTCGACGCCCTTGGCGATGGCCGACGGCACTTCCTTGGCCTTGCCGTACCCGACGCCGACGGTGCCGTCACCGTCGCCGACGACCACGAGCGCCGTGAAGCTGAATCGACGCCCACCCTGGACGACCTTGGAGACACGATTGATCGCGACGACGCGCTCCAGATACTGGTTGCGGTCGTCACCACCACGACGGTTGTCGCGGCCACCGCGACCGCCGGAGCGGCCGCCGGAGCGGCCGTCGTTCGACTTGTTGTCGTTGCTGGTGCCGCTGGCCTGGCCAGCGGCGCCACGACGCTGGGGTCCAGGCATCAGTGGTTCCTCATCTTCTCGGGAATGTTCATCTCGACCGGGGTCATCACAGGGTCAGGCCACCCTCGCGGGCACCGTCGGCGATGGCCGCGACGCGACCTGCATACCGGTTGCCACCGCGGTCGAAGACCACGGTGTCCACGCCGGCCGCCTTTGCGCGAGCAGCGACGAGCTCGCCGACCTTCTGGGCCTTCGCCGTCTTGTCGCCGTCCAGGGCCCGCAGGTCCGCTTCCATCGTGGAGGCCGAGGCCACCGTCTTGCCGACGGTGTCATCGATCACCTGGACGAAGACGTGGCGGGCCGAACGGTTGACGACCAGACGCGGCCGCTGCGTCGTGCCCGACACCCGCTTACGCAGGCGCAGGTGGCGACGGCCTCGTGCGGCGGACTTGCCCTTCGCGCGCTTAATGATCTTTGCCATGGCTTACTTACCAGCCTTTCCGACCTTGCGGCGGATGTGCTCACCCTCGTAGCGCACGCCCTTGGCCTTGTACGGGTCGGGACGACGCAGCTTGCGGATGTTGGCCGAGACCTCTCCGACCTGCTGCTTGTCGATGCCCGAGACCGAGAAGTGGGTCGGGTTCTCTACCGCGAACGAGATGCCTTCGGGCGCCTTGATCAGGATCGAGTGGCTATAGCCCAGAGCGAACTCCAGGTCCGAGCCCTTCGCGGTCACGCGGTAACCGGTGCCGTGGATCTCCAGCTTCTTGGTGTAGCCCTCGGTGACACCGATGACCATGTTGTTGATGAGTGTGCGGGTCAGGCCGTGCCGACTGCGCGCCTCACGGTCGTCGGAGGGGCGAGACACCGCAATGGTGTCATTCTCGCTCCGGGCGACGGCAATGGGCGACGGAACCGTCAGCGACAGCTCACCCTTCGGTCCCTTGACCGCAACGGACTGGCCGTCGATCGTGACATCGACACCGCTGGGCACAGGAACCGGAAGACGTCCGATACGTGACATCGTGGATCTCCTTACTTGTTCCTGGTCACCAGATGAAGGCGAGGACTTCCCCGCCAACACCCTTGTCGGCCGCCTGCCGGTCAGTCAGCAGGCCGGACGAAGTGGACAAAATTGCCACGCCAAGGCCACCGAGCACCCTGGGCAGGTTGGTCGACTTGGCGTAGACCCGCAGTCCCGGCTTCGAGATCCGGCGCACACCCGCAATGGAGCGCTCCCGGTTCGGGCCGTACTTCAGGTCGACGGTCAGCTTCTTGCCGACCTCCGCCTCCTCCACGTGAAAGCCACCGATGTAGCCCTCCGCCTGGAGGATCTCTGCGATATGAGACTTGAGCTTCGAGTACGGCATTGACGTTGAGTCGTGGTGCGCCGAGTTGGCGTTCCGTACTCGCGTCAGCATGTCCGCAATCGGGTCGGTCATGGTCATTGGGCTTGCCTGCTCCCTCACCGGGGTTTCAGTTCACGGTCTCGTGGACCGACCTACGGTGTAGTTAGTGTGAGATTTCGATTCGGTGAGTTCCTCGACTCGGGCCCTCGCGAAGTATTCGAGCGAGCCACGAGCGGAGAACTTCGTGGGGTATCTACCAGCTGCTCTTGGTGACACCGGGCAACTCGCCCCGGTGCGCCATCTCCCGCAGGCAGATACGGCACAGGCCGAACTTGCGGTAGACCGAGTGCGGGCGGCCACAGCGCTGGCAGCGCGTGTAGCCACGCACCGCAAACTTGGGCTTGCGGTTGGCCTTGTTGATCAGTGCGGTCTTAGCCACGGTCAGTTCTCCTTGAACGGGAAGCCGAGGTGGCGCAGCAGTGCGCGGCCCTCGTCGTCGTTGCTCGCGGTGGTGACGACCGTGATGTCCATACCGCGGACGCGGTCGATCTTGTCCTGATCGATCTCATAGAACATCGACTGCTCCGTGAGACCGAACGTGTAGTTGCCGTGCCCATCGAACTGCTTGGGCGACAGGCCCCGGAAGTCGCGGATCCGCGGCAGCGCCACGGACACCAGGCGGTCCAGGAACTCCCACATGCGGTCGCCGCGCAGCGTCGTGTGCGCACCGATCGGCATACCCTCGCGCAGCTTGAACTGGGCGATGGCCTTGCGGGCCCGGGTCGTTGCGGGCTTCTGACCGGTGATGGCCGCCAGGTCGCGGATCGCGCCCTCGATCAGTTTCGAGTCACGCGCCGCATCACCGACGCCCATGTTCACGACGACCTTGGTCACCGACGGCACCTGCATCACATTGCCGAAGGCGAACTCGGACTGCAGAGCAGCCTTGATCTCCTCCTGGTAACGCGACTTCAGGCGGGGTGCGGTTGCGGTGGTCTGCGTTGTCATCACAGGTCCTTCCCGGAACGGGCGGACACACGGGTCCGGACGGTCTTGGAGCGGCCGTCGCGGTCGACGGTCTCGGTGCGGATCCTGATCCGGGTCGGCTTGCCGTCCTCCGGATCGACAACGGCCACGTTGCTGACGTGGATCGGTGCCTCAGTGACCTCGATACCGCCGGAGCCACCGCCGGGCTGACCGGCCCGCACGTGCTTGGTGATCCGGTTGATGCCCTCGACCAGCACCCGCTGGTTCTCGGGAAACACCGCAATAACCTTGCCCTGCTTGCCCTTGTCGCCGCCGTTCTGCTGCGAGCGGCCGCTGATGACCTGCACCAGGTCGTTCTTCTTGATCTTCATCTTCGGACTCTTCGTTGCCATGGGTCAGAGCACCTCCGGAGCAAGCGAGATGATCTTCATGAAGCGCTTCTCGCGCAGCTCACGGCCCACCGGGCCGAAGATGCGGGTGCCACGTGGGTCACCGTCGCTCTTGAGGATCACGGCCGCGTTCTCATCGAAACGGATGTAGCTGCCGTCAGCGCGACGCCTCTCCTTGCGGGTGCGGACGATGACGGCCTTGACGACGTCGCCCTTCTTGACGTTGCCACCCGGAATGGCGTCCTTGACGGTCGCCACAATGGTGTCACCGATGCCGGCGTAGCGACGGCCCGAGCCGCCGAGCACACGGATGCAAAGGATCTCCTTGGCACCGGTGTTGTCGGCGACACGAAGTCGCGACTCCTGCTGGATCACAGTTCTTCTCCTGTCTCACTGGTTCTCAGGCCAGAGCCCAAGCCTTGCGGAACTCTTACCCCGCGAGGTCCTCGCTCGTCCCTCGCTCGGCATTTCGCGGGGACCCCAAGGGGATGATGGTCGAATTGCGGTACTCGTGACGGAAGTCACTTCATACCGGTTGGTCTACTTGGCGCGCTCGACGATCTCCACCAGGCGCCAGCGCTTGCGCGCGGACAGCGGGCGGGTCTCCATCAGTCGGACGAGGTCGCCGATACCGGCCGAGTTCTCCTCGTCATGAGCCTGGACCTTGCTGGTGCGACGCATGACCTTGCCGTAGAGCGCGTGCTTGACGTGGTCCTCGACCTCGACCACGACGGTCTTGTCCATCTTGTCGCTGACGACATAGCCGCGCAGCGTCTTGCGATGGTTGCGGTCGATGGCGTTCTGGTCCACTGCGTGCTCCGTCTTGCTGTCGTTCATGGTCAGCCCACCTTCTTCTCGTCGGTGGACCCGGCGCGGCCGATACCCAGCTCGCGCTCGCGCATCTCCGTGTAGAGGCGCGCGATGTCCTTGCGCACGGCGCGCAGACGCGAGTTGTTCTCGAGCTGGCCGGTCGCCGACTGGAAACGCAGGTTGAACAGCTCCTGCTTCGCCTTCGTCACCTCGGCCGCGAGTGCGTCGTTGTCGAGCTCACGCAGCTGCTGTGGCATCAGGTCCTTGGAACCAGTAGCCATCAGAAGTCACCACCTTCACGCGCGATGAAGCGGCACTTCATCGGCAGCTTGTGCATCGCCAGGCGCAGGGCCTCGCGTGCAACTTCTTCGGAGACACCCGACAGCTCGAACATGACCCGGCCGGGCTTGACGTTGGCGATCCACCACTCGGGTGAGCCCTTACCGGAGCCCATCCGGGTCTCTGCCGGCTTCTTGGTCAGCGGGCGGTCCGGGTAGATGTTGATCCAGACCTTCCCGCCACGCTTCATGTAGCGGGTCATCGCGATACGAGCGGCCTCGATCTGGCGGTTCGTGACGTAGGCCGGCTCCAGAGCCTGGATGCCGAAGTCACCGAACGCCACCGTGTTGCCGCCCTTGGACATACCACCGCGCTTCGGGTGGTGCTGCTTGCGGTGCTTGACGCGACGAGGAATCAACATCAGGCGTTACCTCCCTGCGCGCTGCTCTCGGCCGCGGCCGGTGCTTGCTCAGCGGGCGCCGCGGTTGCCGGAGCGGCGGTGCTCTCGGCATCGCGCGGGGCGGCGTCACGACGGCCACGGGGGGCCCCACGGTCGCCACCTCGGCCACCACCGCGCTCGTCACGACGGCCTCGCGCGGGGCGCGACGGTGCAGCAGCCTGCTCGCGGGCAAGCTCCTTCGCCGTCAGGTCGCCCTTGTAGATCCAGACCTTTACGCCGATGCGGCCGAAGGTCGTGCGAGCCTCGTAGAAGCCGTAGTCGATGTTGGCGCGCAGCGTGTGCAGCGGCACCCGACCCTCGCGATAGAAGTCGGTGCGGCTCATCTCGGCGCCGCCCAGACGACCGGACACCATGACCCGAATACCCTTGGCACCGGCTCGGTTCGCAGACTGCATACCCTTGCGCATCGCGCGCCGGTAGGACACTCGAGCGGAGAGCTGCTCGGCAATGCCCTGCGCAACCAACTGAGCGTCCGCCTCGGGGTTCTTGACCTCGAGGATGTTCAGCTGCACCTGCTTGGCAGTGAGCTTCTCGAGTTCTCCGCGCAGCCGGTCGGCCTCGGCGCCACGGCGACCGATGACGATTCCCGGACGTGCGGTGTGGATGTCCACCCGCACCCGATCCCGGGTCCGCTCGATCTCGACACGGCTGATGCCGGCGCGCTCCATGCCCGTGGACATGAGCTTGCGGATCGCAACGTCTTCCTTGACGTAGTCGCGGTATCGCTGACCGGGCTTGCTGCTGTCAGCGAACCAGCGACTCTTGTGCTCGGTCGTGATGCCGAGACGGAAACCATTCGGGTTGACCTTCTGACCCATCAGCGGCCACCGTCCTTTCGCTCCGGCTGTGTCACATGAACGGTGATGTGGCTCGTGCGCTTCAGAATCTGGCTCGCACGGCCCTGCGCCCGTGGGCGGAAACGCTTCATTGTCGGGCCTTCGTCGACGAAGGCCTCGTTGATCCGCAGCGTGCGCTCGTCGAACGCCACGCCCAGCTTGTCGGCCCGCACACGAGCGTTGGCAATGGCGCTGTTCAGCACCTTCAGCACCGGCTCGCTCGCACTCTGCGGCGCGAACGTGAGCAGGGAGATCGCCTCGGCGGCCTGCTTGCCGCGGATCAAGTCCACGACACGGCGAGCCTTCTGCGGCGTCACGCGGACATACCGCGCCTGCGCCTTGGCTTCCATCGCTGTCCCTTCAACTGTCTCTTTTGCCATGAGTCCTCACTCCCCCGCGTCAGCGGCGGCGGCCCTTCCGGTCGTCCTTCTCGTGACCCTTGAAGGTCCGGGTCGGTGCGAACTCACCGAGCTTGTGGCCGACCATCGACTCGGTCACGAAGACCGGAACGTGCTTGCGGCCGTCGTGCACGGCCAGCGTGTGGCCAAGCATGTCCGGAGTGATCATCGACCGGCGGGACCAGGTCTTGATGACGTTCTTGGTGCCGGCTTCGTTCTGGGCGTCAACCTTCTTGACCAGGTGATCGTCGACGAAGGGACCCTTTTTCAGGCTACGTGGCATGTTCTACCGCTTCTTTCCAGTACGCCGGCGACGCACGATGAGCTTGTCGCTCTGCTTGTTCGGGCGACGGGTGCGGCCCTCGGGCTGACCCCACGGGCTGACCGGGTGTCGACCACCAGAGGTCTTGCCCTCGCCACCACCGTGCGGGTGGTCAACCGGGTTCATCACGACACCACGGACGGTCGGGCGCTTGCCCTTCCACCGCATGCGGCCGGCCTTACCCCAGTTGATGTTGCTCTGCTCGGCGTTACCCACTTCGCCGACGGTCGCGCGGCAGCGCGCGTCGACGTTGCGGATCTCGCCGGACGGCATACGCAGCTGGGCGTAGGGGCCGTCCTTGGCAACCAACTGCACGCGCGCACCGGCCGAGCGGGCGATCTTCGCACCGCCACCGGGCCGCAGCTCGATGCAGTGGATGACCGTACCGGTCGGGATGTTGCGCAGCGGCAGGTTGTTGCCGGGCTTGATGTCGGCGGACGAACCGTTCTCGATCGTGTCGCCCTGCTGCAGCTTGGTCGGCGCGATGATGTAGCGCTTCTCGCCGTCGGCGTAGTGCAGCAGCGCAATGCGCGCGGTGCGGTTCGGGTCGTACTCGATGTGTGCGACCTTGGCGTTGACCCCGTCCTTGTCGGCACGACGGAAGTCGATCACCCGGTAGGCGCGCTTGTGGCCACCACCGATGTGCCGCGTCGTGATCCGACCGGAGGCGTTGCGACCGCCGGTCTTGTTGATCGGACGCACCAGCGACTTCTCCGGCGTCGAGCGTGTGATCTCGACGAAGTCGGCCACGCTCGAGCCGCGGCGACCAGGCGTCGTCGGCTTGTATTTGCGGATACCCATTGTCTGTCCTTAAGTCCTGTCGCCCGACCTTCAGCCCACCGTGCCGAAGATGTCGATCGAGCCTTCCTTGAGGGAGACGATCGCGCGCTTGGTGTCCTTGCGCTTACCCATGCCGAAGCGGGTGCGACGTGTCTTGCCCTTGCGGTTCATCGTGTGGACCGACTCGACCTTGACGTCGAAGATCTTTTCCACAGCGATCTTGATCTCGGTCTTGTTGGCCCGCGGGTCGACGATGAAGGTGTACTTCCCCTCGTCGAGCAGACCGTAGGACTTCTCGGAGACGACCGGCGCGATCAAAATGTCGCGCGGGTCCTTCACCGAGGTGCTCTGGATGCTGCTCACTTGTCGTCCTCCTTGACCTGCTGTGCGGCGGCGCCACCGGCCGGCGCGAAGCCGGCCGTCTCGGCGGCCTGTGCCGTCGTGAACCAGACCTCGGCGACAGTCGCGTCGAACCAACGCGAACCGGGCACGTGGTACTTCATCGAGTCCTTGTTGCCCTTGACGGTGAACGTTGCGGCGTCCGGCGAGCTGCCGTCGGCCAGCGGCTCGGCGGAGTCGGCGCCGTCGGTCGCTACGCCTGCAGCGGCCTTCTGGCCGGGCTTGTTCACCGTGCTGAGGAATCGCTCCAGCGCGGCCTGCGTGAAGACCACGTCATCGGCGCACAGCACGTCGTAGGTGTTGAGCTGGCCTGCCTCGAGAACGTGGACGTCCGAGAGGTTGCGCACACTCAACGCCGAGACGTTGTCGTCCCGTTCCAGCACAACCAGCAGGTTGCGGCGCTCGGTGAGGCCGCTCAGCACGCCGGAAGCCGAGCGCGTGGACGGCTTCTCGCCTTCGACGACACCGGTCAGCACGTGAATGCGGCCGTGGCGGGCCCGATCCGAGAGGGCACCGCGCAGGGCGGCCGCCTTCATCTTCTTGGGCGTGCGCTGGCTGTAGTCGCGCGGCACGGGGCCGTGCACGATGCCACCACCGTTGTACTGAGGTGCGCGGGTCGAACCCTGGCGGGCGCGGCCGGTGCCCTTCTGCCGGAACGGCTTTCGGCCACCGCCGCGAACCTCGCCGCGAGTCTTGGTCGAGTGCGTGCCCTGACGGGCCGCTGCGAGCTGGGCCACCACAACCTGGTGGATCAGCGGCACATTGGTCGGCACGTCGAAGATCTCGGCGGGGAGCTCAACGGTCCCCTCCTTCGACCCGGACGGGCTCAAGATGTCAACAGTCGTCATGTCGCTCAGGCTCCCTTGGCAGCCGTGCGGACCAGAACGAGACCGCCCTTGGGGCCGGGAACGGCACCCTTGACGAGCAGCAGGCCCTTGTCAGCAACCACGGCGTGAATCGTGAGGTTCTGGGTGGTCTGGCGCACGCCGCCCATGCGGCCGGCCATACGCATGCCCTTGAACACGCGGCCCGGGGTGGCGCAGCCACCGATCGAGCCCGGCTTGCGGTGGTTCTTGTGCGAACCGTGCGAGGAGCTGACGCCGTGGAAGCCGTGCCGCTTCATGACACCGGCGAAACCCTTGCCCTTGGTCCGACCGGCAACGTCGATCGACTGGCCGGCCTCGAAGGTCTCGACGGTGATCTCCTGGCCGAGCTCGTAGGACGAGGCATCGGCGGTGCGGATCTCCGCGAGGTGGCGGCGCGGGGTGACCCCGGCCTTCTCGAAGTGGCCGGTCATCGGCTTGTTGACCTTGCGCGGGTCGATCGCACCGTAGGCGATCTGGACCGCGTGGTAGCCGTCGTCGTCGCCGCGCAGCTGGGTGACGACGCAGGGGCCGGCCTGGATGACGGTGACCGGGATGAGACGGTTGTCGGCATCCCAGACCTGGGTCATGCCGAGCTTCTCGCCCAGGACGCCCTTCACGGGGCGCTCAGTTGTGTGAGTCATTGTGAGTCATTCCGCCCTTCGCGATCAGAGCTTGATCTCGATGTTGACGTCGGCCGGCAGGTCCAGACGCATGAGCGAGTCAACCGCCTTGGGAGTGGGGTCGACGATGTCGATCAGTCGCTTGTGCGTGCGCATCTCGAAGTGCTCGCGGCTGTCCTTGTACTTGTGCGGTGAACGGATCACGCAGAAAACGTTCTTCTCCGTGGGGAGCGGCACCGGGCCGACCACCGTTGCACCGGCACGAGTCACCGTGTCGACAATTTTGCGCGCCGAGCTGTCGATGACCTCGTGGTCATACGACTTAAGCCGGATGCGGATCTTCTGTCCCGCCATTCGCGTGCGTCTCTCTCTCGCCGTACATCAATTTGCTGTCTATGGCTGCTCCCCCCACGGTCCGCATCCGACCCCCGCGTTCGGGTGTGTCGTGTGTGCCTCACGGCACACCCGAACGATTCATCCGAGTGGTTGTCCTGCGCACCCCGAAGGGACCAGGGCTTGAACTTTCCGAATCCTTGGCGCCGACCGTGAGCGATCAAGCGCCGGTGGTTCCGGAGCGGCGCCCATGACGTATGGACCCGAGTCTTCGGGCACATGCGTCACCAGCGCGCGTCAAGCAACCTGATCAGTGTGCCAGAGAGGTGCCAGCTGGTCCAAATCGAGCCCGGACGGGGCCACGCGATCTGCGTCACGTTGCCGCTCACCTGGTGCCGAGAGGCCCACATACACATCGAGAGGTCCACACATTTTGTGGACCTCTCGATGCCTAAGTATGCCTCTCGGCGGTGTGGCCGCTCAGGCCTTGGCGTCCTTCTTGGCCGCGACCCGCTTAGCCAGGCGCAGCCAGGTCTCGACGACGGTGTCGGGGTTGAGGGACATCGACTCGATGCCCTGGTCCAGCAGCCAGTCCGCAAGATCCGGGTGGTCGCTGGGCCCCTGCCCGCAGATGCCGACGTACTTGCCCTGCTTGCGGCAGGCCTGGATGGCCATCGTCAGCATCTTCTTGACCGCTGGGTCGCGCTCGTCGAAGCCGGCCGCGACCAGCGACGAGTCCCGGTCCAACCCCAGGGTCAGCTGGGTCATGTCGTTGGAGCCGATCGAGAACCCGTCGAAGTACTCCAGGAACTCCTCGGCCGCTACGGCGTTGGAGGGGACCTCGCACATCATGATGACCTGCAGGCCGTTCTCGCCGCGCTTCAGCCCGTTCTTGGCCAGCAGGTCGAGCACTCCTTTGGCCTCGGTGATGGTACGCACGAAGGGGATCATGACCTTCACATTGGTCAGTCCCTGCTGCTCCCGCACGAACCGCAGGGCCTCGCACTCCATGGCAAAGCACTCGGCGAAGTTCTCCGAGAGATACCGCGAGGCTCCGCGGTAGCCGAGCATCGGGTTCTCCTCGTCGGGCTCGTAGCGCTCACCGCCGACCATGCCGGCGTACTCGTTGGACTTGAAGTCGGACATCCGCACGATGACCGGCTCCGGCGCAAAGGCGGCGGCCAGGGTGGCGACCCCCTCGGCGACGCGGTTGACGAAGAACTCACGAGGGCTCGCATACCCCGAGATCAGCTCCCCGATCTGCGCCTTGATCTCCGGCTCCTGGTCATCCAGCTCGAGCAGGGCTCGGGGGTGGATGCCGATCTGCCGGTTGATGATGAACTCCAGCCGAGCCAGCCCGATCCCCTTGTTGGGCAGTCGCGCGAACTCGAACGCCTGCTCCGGCGTGCCGACGTTCATCATGATCTTCACCGGGATCTCCGGCATCGCGTCGAGCGCAGTCTCCTGGACCTCGAAGTCCAGCTTGCCCGCATAGACGAACCCGGTGTCGCCCTCGGCGCAGGACACGGTGACGTCGGCACCGACCTCGAGCACCTTGGTCGCGTTGCCCGTGCCGACGACGGCCGGTATGCCGAGCTCGCGGGCGATGATCGCCGCGTGGCAGGTGCGTCCGCCCCGGTCGGTGATGATCGCGCTGGCGCGCTTCATGATCGGCTCCCAGTCCGGGTCGGTCATGTCGGCGACCAGCACCTCGCCCGGCACGAACTCGTGCATCGACTCGATGGAGGTCATCTTGCGCACCGCGCCGGCACCGATCTTCTGGCCGATGGCGCGCCCCTCGATGATGATCTGCCCGCGCGAGCCCAGAACGTAGCGCTCGAGCCGCGACCCACCCTGGCGAGACTTCACGGTCTCCGGGCGGGCCTGCAGGACATAGATTTTGCCGTCCGTGCCGTCCCGACCCCATTCGATGTCCATGGGCCGGCCGTAGTGCTCCTCGATCGCCAGCGCGTGCCGGGCCAGCTCCTCGACCTCGTCATCGGTGAGGCTGAGGCGCCGCCGGTCTGCCTCGTCGACGTCGACGAAGTGGATGGTGTTCCCGATGGAGGGGTCATCGGTGTAGACCATCTTGGTGGCCTTGCTGCCGATTCCGCGTTTGAGGATCGCGGGCCGCCCCGCGCGCAGCGCCGGCTTGTAGACGTAGAACTCGTCGGGGTTGACCGCACCCTGCACGACGGCTTCGCCCAGCCCGTAGCTCGAGGTGATGAACACCGAGTCGGCGAACCCCGATTCGGTGTCGATCGTGAACATCACGCCGGACGCACCGATGTCCGACCGCACCATCCGCTGGATGCCGGCGGACAGCGCCACTGATGCGTGATCGAAGTTGCTGTGTACGCGGTAGGCAATCGCCCGGTCGTTGTAGAGGGAGGCGAAGACCAACTTGATCGCCTGCAGGATGTTGTCGATGCCGTTGACATTCAAGAAGGTCTCCTGCTGCCCGGCAAAGGACGCATCGGGCAGGTCCTCTGCAGTAGCGCTGGAGCGTACGGCCCAGGACACCTCGGACGGGGACTGATCGCCGACCAGCTGTTCATAGGCCGAACGGATGTCGCTCTCCAGGTCCGGCGGGAACGGCCGCTGCTCGACCTCGGCACGGATCTCCCGGCCTACCCTCGCCAGCTCCTGCACATCGTCGACATCCAGCTCATCGAGCCGCGCGTTGATGGTGTCGGCAAGGCCCGTCTCGGAAAGGAACCGGCGATAGGCCGCCGCCGTGGTCGCAAAACCGTTCGGGACGCGCACCCCCGCCGCAGACAGGTGCTGCACCATCTCGCCCAGCGACGCGTTCTTGCCGCCCACGGTCTCGACGTCATCGAGGCCGAGGTCGGCAAACCACTCGACGTTGTTGGTCATTGCAGGTCCTTTCAAGGATCTTCGTGCTCAGTGAGCTGTTTTCAGCTTTCGAGTCTCAATGATGACGGCGGCCATCTCCTCGACCGACATCGCGGCAGAGTTGATGGACGGTATGCGGTGCGCATGGAAGAGTGCCTCGGCGCGCCGCAGCTCGTACTGGCACTGCGCGAGGGACGCATATCGCGTGCCGGGTCGGCGTTCGTTGCGCACCTGGCTCAGTCTGGCAGGCGTGGACAGGATGCCGAAGCACCTGTCGCTCAGGTCGCGAATCGGCGCCGGGAGCTGAGTGGTGTCGAAGTCCTCCTCGACCAGTGGGTAGTTGGCCACCAGGAGCCCGTGCTGTAACGCGAGATACATCGTGGTCGGCGTCTTGCCGCATCGCGACGGCGCGGTGAGGATCAGATCCGCGCGGTGGATCGCCCGCATACTCTGACCGTCGTCGTGCTCCATCGCGAACTCGATGGCCTTCATCCGGGCGTCGTACTCGCCGGGGTCGCCCACCCCGTGGGCGCTGCCGGAGAGCCGGACGGCGTTCACGTGCAGGATGCGTTCCACCGTGGACAGGTGAGAACCGAAGAGGTCGATCATGGCGCACTCGGTCGTGGCCAGCTCGGCGCGCACATCCTCCACGGCGACGGTGGAGAAGACCAGGGGCGTCACGGTCTCCGTCTTGGCCGCGTCCAACGTGGCGACCACCTTGCGCGCCTGCTCCACGGTTGTCACGAAGGGGATCTTCTGACGCACGAAGTGCACGCTGGGAAACTGCTGGAGGATGGTGTTGCCCAGTGTCTCCGCGGAGATACCGGTGCCTCCGGCCAGGAAGAAGACCGGAGTCGCCTCGGGCGTGCTGGACAGGGTCATGGGGTCAGATTCCCACATCTGTGACCCGATGGTCGACCACGTCCTATGTGGGCCGGCTCACAGGCCGCTGGTGAGCTTCTCCCCCGCGGCCAGCAGCACGCAGGTGACCACGACCTCCATCGCTGCGGCAACCTCGCTCAATGGGGGCATCGTCGGGGCGAGACGGATGTTGCGATCACGCGGGTCATCGCCGTGCGGGAAGGACGCACCGGCAGGAGTGAGCGCAACGCCGACCCCCTTGGCGAGCTCGACCACCCGGGATGCCGTGCCGTCAAGCACATCGAGACTGACGAAGTACCCGCCCGCGGGCTTGGTCCACTCCGCGATCCCGCGCCCTTCGAGGCCGTCCGTCAGCGCCCGCTGCACCTCGGCAAACTTCGGGGCGATGATGGCGCGGTGCTTGTCCATGTGAGCGCGCACACCGGCCGCGTCCTTGAAGAACTGCACGTGCCGCAGATGGTTGACCTTGTCCGGGCCGATGGAGGACTTCGAGAGGTGCTTGAGGTACCACGCGATGGTGTCGACGGAGCCGGCGAGGAAGGCGACCCCGGACCCGGCGAAGGTGATCTTCGAGGTCGAGGCGAAGATCACCGGTCGGTGCGGGTTGCCGGCCGCGGTGGCAAGGGACAGCACGTCGGCGCTCTTGGTCTCGGCGGCGGTCAGGTGGTGCAGCGCGTAGGCGTTGTCCCAGAAGATCTTGAAGTCCGGTGCGGCCGTGGGCATCGAGGTCAGCGCGGCGGCCACCTCCTGGGTGCACACCGAGCCGGCCGGGTTGGCATACGTCGGCACGATCCACATGCCCTTGATGCTCGGGTCGTCCTTGACCAGGGCGGCCGTGGCCACCGGGTCCGGACCGTCGTCGGTCATCGGCACGGTCACCATCTCGATGCCGAGTGACTCCAGCAGGGCGAAGTGGCGGTCGTAGCCAGGAACCGGGCAGACGAACTTGATCGTCTCCTCCTGCGACCAGGGACGTTCGGAGTCCACGGCGCCGTGCAGCAGAGCGTTGATCAGCGTGTTGGACATCAGCGTCAGGCTGGCGTTGCCGCCGGCGATGATCTGCGACGGCTCGACGCCCAGCAGCTCCGCGAAGATCTCGCGCAGCTCCGGCAGACCTTCCAGGCCGCCGTAGTTGCGCACGTCGGTGCCGGCGGCGGACGTGTGACCGTTGGGCAGCGACAGCAGCTCTTCCGACAGGTCCAGCTGCGCAGCCGACGGCTTGCCGCGAGTGAGATCCAGCTTCAGCTCCTTGGCCTTCAGCGCGTCGTAGGCGGTGCGCTGGGTCGCCACGAAGGTGGTCAGATCGGCAGGAGACAGGGCGGACAGCTCGGACGATGACACATTGGCCTCTCAACTCTGGACTGAGTGCGCGGGGTCCCGCGGCCTCATTGTTTCAGGGTTGCCGCAACGACCTGATCTCAGGTCGCATCGCGAACACGGCGCAGAGCAGGGCCATCGCGGCGCCGCAGGTGACGGTGGCCGCGAGCACCGAGGCCAGCTGCGCGCAGGCCGCGAAAGCCGGTGTGACCAGCGGCAGCAGCATCAGGTCCCCGAGGTTGTTGACGGACGAGACCCGCCCGAGATGGCTGGGCGCGATCGCCAGCAGGAAGGTCGACGACAGCCACACGCTGGCCAGCCCTGCCGTCAGGCCGAGCAGCAGCATGGCGCCCAGCAGGGTGCCTCGGCTGCTCACTCCGACCAGGGCGATTGCGGCGCCCTGCACGATCAGCGCTCGAAAACCTGCGGCGGCCATCCGGGGCGGCCGCCACCGGATGCCGAGCATCGAGCCGCCGATCGCACCTGCGGCGAAAGCGGCCTCCGCCCAGCCCAGCCAGGTCGACGACCAGTGCGAGCCGTTGACGCTCAGGGCCACACCGATGCCGATGACCGGGCTGACGAAGACATTCAGGCTGGACAGCCCGATCACGAAGGTCCGCGCGACGGGCGTTGTGGCCAGGTAGTGCAGTCCGTCGCGCAGGCTGGCAAACCAGTGCGGTTGCCCCACGCCCTTGGGCAGCCGATATCTCGGCCGCACCACTCGCCACATCACCAGGGCGACAGCCGCGAACGTCGCGGCGTCAACCAGCATCACCACGGCCAGACCGGCGCGAGCCACCAGGAAGGCTCCGACCGGTGCGCCGAGCAGCCGAGCCAGTCGGCCGGCGACCTGGGTCCAGCCGCTCAAGGTCGTCAGGTCCTCCGCGCGCACAATCTGCCGCCGCAGCGTGTTCAGCGATGGCAGGGTCAGACCGGCCGCGACGCCAAAGGCCAGCGCGATGCCGAAGAGCACCCCGGCACTTTGCGTCCGGGCCGGCCAGAGCGTCGCGCCCACGACCAGCGTCAGCCCCTGCCCCACTGCGCCGAGAGCCAGCACCCGGCGGGGGTCGAACCGATCCGCGACGACCCCGCCGACCAGCATCAGCAACGCCTGAGGCGCTGTGCCGATCGCCACCACGAGCCCGGCGATGGTGGGGTCCAGGTGCCGCACCGCCGTCCAGGCGAGGGCTACCAGCCAGGCCGCGTCCCCGGCATACGACACCGTCACGACCCCGAGCCAGGCGAGAATCATCCGGTCGCGGGAGATCGGCGGCGGGTCCCGATCGATGAGCACCGGTTCCGCGAGATCGGTGGAGGCAGCGGCGTTCACGACCGGGGTCCTGGGCGAACTGGTCCGCTCGGGAAGGCAGTGCCGACGAATCTCACCGGCCTGCGGTCGGCGTCCGGGTGCGCCTTCTCATCCTCGAGGCACTCCTGCCGCCAGGTCTTCAACAGGTCCTCCAGACGAGCACCCAGCCCGCGAAACTGCTCCGGCGTCGCCATGACCAGCGAGTCACTGGCGAGACCCAACGTGCGCCAGGGTTGCGGCAGGTGCTGTCGGTCCGCCTGCCATTGGCGCCGGGCTCGGTGGTTGTAGGACGTGTTGAGCTGCTCCGCGGTCTCGGTCACCTGGTGTGCTGCCGTGCCCGGCTCGTAGTCGTCGCTGCTCCAGGACAACCGGCGCGGCACGTGGCGCCACCAGGACTCCCGGGTGTCTCGTGCGAGATCGGGTGCGGGCTCGATGAAGCCGGTGCGATGCAAGGGCTTCAGGTGATGACTGACGCTTCCGACGGCCAGCCCGGTCAGCTCGGCGATCTGGCCTACCGGCATCGGCCCGTGGACCAGCAGCGCGTCATAGAGCATCCGCCGGGTCGGATGGTGCAGCGCGACCAGGTCATCGATCAGCGCCGTGGTCTCGTCAGCAGCGGTGGTCGGCCGCGAGTCGGCGTGCCGTTCGTCGGCAGGTCTGCGTGGCATGACGACGACGCTAGGCGCGCTCCCAGCTATACACAATGCCTCTTGTATAACTCGCGGCACCACGCCATGCAGTGGTTCCGCGCGCTATAGCCAACGTATCCACTGCAGCACCGGCGCGGCCGTTCAGGATGCAGTGGTTCCGCGCGCTATGGCCAACGCATCCACTGCAGCACCGGCGCGGCCGTTTCAGGATGCGGTGGTTCCGCGCGCTATGGCCAACGCATCCACTGCATCCCACGCGTGACGGAGGGGTGAGCGGGAACGTTGCCGGATACCCTCATCACGTGTCGCACAGCCTGCTGGTCGCCGGGACGACCTCCGATGCCGGAAAGACCGTCATCACCACCGCGATCTGCCGCGCGCTGGCGCGACGCGGGATGCGGGTGGCGCCGTTCAAGGCCCAGAACATGTCGAACAACTCCATGGTCACGCGGGCCGGCGCGGAGATCGGCCGGGCTCAGTGGATCCAGGCGGTGGCCGCCGGCGCGACGCCGGAGCCGGCCATGAACCCCGTGCTGCTCAAGCCCAGCAGCGACCTGCGCAGTCAGGTCGTCGTCATGGGCGAGGCGGCCGGACGCCTGGAGGCACAGGAGTATGCCGGCGGCCGGGCGCACCTGCGCGATGCTGCGTTTGCCGCGTTCGACGACCTGAGCACACGCTTCGACGCGGTGATCTGCGAAGGAGCCGGCGGCATCGCCGAGATCAACCTGAGGCCCTGGGACTACGTGAACCTCGGCCTTGCCCAACACGGCTCGATCCCGACCATCGTCGTGGGCGACATCGACCGGGGCGGCGTGTTCGCCTCGCTCTACGGCTCGCTGGCGGTGCTGGACGAGGCGGACCAGCGGCTGGTCACAGGATTCTTGATCAACCGCTTTCGGGGTGACCCGACCCTGCTCACACCCGGGCTGGATCGGCTGCGGGCGCTCACCGGCCGGCCGACCTACGGCGTGGTCCCCTGGGCCGACGGGATGTGGCTGGACTCGGAGGATGCCCTTGCGCTCGACTCGCGCCCGAGACGACCCGAAGACCACTCGGGCGCGTTACGCGTGGCGGTGATGCTGCTGCCCCGAATCAGCAACTTCACCGACATCGACGCGCTCACGCTCGAGCCGGACGTCGACGTCTCCTTCGTGCGCGGTCCGGCCGGGCTGGTGGACGTCGACCTGATCGTGATTCCCGGCACTCGCGCCACGGTGAAGGACCTGGGCTGGCTGCGCTCCCGCGGTCTGGACCGTGCCATCCGGGCACATGCGCGCGCCGGCCGGCCGGTCCTCGGCATCTGCGGGGGATGCCAGATGCTTGGCAGCGCCATCAGCGACGCCGACGGAGTGGAGGGTGAATCGAGGGCGGGGGTCACCGGTCTCGGACTGCTCGACGTCAGCACGACGTTCGAGGCCCAGAAGACACTTCGGCTCGTCGAGGGCGTCGAGCTGGGCACGGAGGCCACCGGCTATCTCATCCACCACGGCCGGATCCGGCGCGGCGCTCACGCGGAGCCGTTCCTCGACGGGGCACGCAACCACACGGTCTACGGGACGATGTGGCACGGCGTGCTGGAGAGCGACGGCTTCCGCCGGGCGTTCCTCACCGAGGTGGCGGGGCAGGTCGGCCGCCGCAGCTTCCGGCCCGACCCCCAGCTGTCGTTCGCGGCCGCGAGACTGACGCGGATCGACCGACTGGCCGACCTGCTGGAGCAGCACGTAGACGTGGACGCCCTGGTCGACCTGGTCAGGCACGGCGTGCCGGCCGGTGCCCCCTTCATCCCCTCCGGACCCCGCTGACTCGACGCGGGTGGCTTACCGGGCCAGGACGTCGGCGGCCCCCGCCCCCGCGTCGGAGATGAGAGCAGCCACGTCTCCGATGACCGTGACCGCCGGCGCAACCACTGCCGCCGCACTCGCGTCCGCGGCAACCTGATCGAGTGTCGACCGTATGCTGCGCTGCGACGCCATCGCCGCGTCGGCCACCACCGCGCAAGGCGTCGCCGGCGACAGGCCACCGTCGATCAGCGCCACAGAGATCGCCTGCAGGTTGGCGACGGCCATCAGCAGCACCAGGGTCGTGCCGCCGCGCGCCAGCGCGCCGTAGTCGATGGTCGAGTCCGGGTGCCCGGGCGGCAGGTGCCCCGACACGACGGTGAAGCCCTGGCTCAGGCCCCGGTGCGTCACCGGTATGCCGGCCAGTTCCGGGGCCGCCACCGCGGAGGTGACTCCGGGGATGACCCGAACGGGCACACCGGCCTTCGCGCAGGCGATGACCTCTTCGCCCCCGCGCCCGAACACGAAGCTGTCGCCTCCCTTGAGGCGCACGACCTGGGCGCCGCGTTCGGCGTGCTCGACGAGCAGCGCATTGATGCGCTCCTGAGACGTTGACCGTCCGCCCGGAATCTTTGAGACATCAATGACCGTCGGGGCCTTCGGGAGGTCCGCCAGTACCGCGAGCGGTGCCAGGCGGTCCACGACCACCACGTCGGCCGACCGGAGCGCCGCCATACCTCCGACGGTCAGCAGGTCGGGATCGCCCGGGCCCCCGCCGACGAGCGTCACGCGGCCCTGCGTCGACGGCTGACCGCTCGGAGTCGCGACCGGATACACGGGCAGGCACCACAGCCGTCGTGTCTCGCACTCATGCACGAGCCGGTCGTCGTCCACGGCGGCAATGACCAGCCATGTGTCGACAAGGTCATCCGGGTGCCACTCGCGCTCATGCCAGGTGATCACGCCGCGGTCGGCGAGGTCGTCGATCGCGGCGGCCGCCTGCCCGGCGACCACCGACACCACTGCACCCGCGTCGACCAGTGCGGAAACCTGTCCCAGCGTGGCCGGCCCCGCCCCAACTACGACAACCCGTCGCCCACGCACCGGCAACGGCGCGGCATACCTGTCTTGTATCACCGGGACATCCTTGCGCATGGCCGCGCACTCTCGTCGGGGAGTCTCGCGCACAAAAGGGCCCCGAGTCCGCAGACTCGGGGCCCTCCTAGCGCTTCCTTGCGGAAGCGGGAGTTACTACTACTTGAGGATCTTGGTGACCCGACCGGCGCCGACGGTGCGGCCACCCTCACGGATCGCGAACTTCAGCCCGTCCTCCATGGCGATCGGGTTGATGAGCTCAACCGCCATGTCGGTGTTGTCACCGGGCATGACCATCTCGGTACCCTCGGGCAGCGTCACGACACCAGTCACGTCCGTCGTACGGAAGTAGAACTGCGGACGGTAGTTGTCGTAGAACGGCGTGTGCCGGCCACCCTCGTCCTTGGACAGGATGTAGACGCTGCCCTCGAAGTTGGTGTGCGGCGTCGTGGTGCCCGGCTTGGCGATGACCTGGCCGCGCTCGACGTCCTCACGCTTGATGCCACGCAGCAGCAGCGCCGCGTTGTCACCGGCCTGGCCGGTGTCCAGCATCTTGTTGAACATCTCGATGCTCGTCACGGTGGTCTTGGCCGGGGCCGCCTCGTGGCGCAGGCCGACGATCTCGACCTCCTCGTTCACCTTCAGCACACCGCGCTCGATACGACCGGTGACGACGGTGCCGCGACCGGTGATCGTGAAGACGTCCTCGACGGGCATCAGGAACGGCTTCTCGACGTCGCGCTCCGGGGACGGGATGCTCTCGTCCACGGCCGCCATGAGCTCCATGATCGAGTCGGCCCACTTCTCGTCACCCTCGAGCGCCTTCAGCGCCGAGATCTTGACGACCGGCAGGTCATCGCCCGGGAACTCGTAGTCGGACAGCAGCTCGCGGACCTCCATCTCGACGAGCTCCATGATCTCCTCGTCGTCGACCATGTCGGCCTTGTTGAGCGCCACGACGATGTAGGGCACGCCAACCTGGCGAGCCAGGAGCACGTGCTCCTTCGTCTGCGGCATGGGGCCGTCGGTCGCGGCGACCACGAGGATCGCGCCGTCCATCTGGGCAGCGCCGGTGATCATGTTCTTGACGTAGTCGGCGTGACCGGGGCAGTCAACGTGCGCGTAGTGACGCTGCTCCGTCTGGTACTCGATGTGCGAGATGGAGATCGTGATACCGCGCTGCTTCTCCTCCGGCGCGTTGTCGATTCCGTCGAACGCCTTGGAGCCCGGGTTGAGCTCCGGAAGCCGGTCGTGCAGGGTCTTCGAGATCGCAGCCGTCAGCGTCGTCTTACCGTGGTCAATGTGACCGATGGTGCCGATGTTGACGTGCGGCTTCGTCCGCTCGAACTTCGCCTTCGCCACTGGGGGTCCTCCTCAGGACTTGTCGTTACTAACCGCCGCAGACTTCCTCTTGAAGGCACGGGTCGGCGTTTTCGGATTTCTTATATATGGGACTAACGGGTGGACCGACGGGAGTCTACCCGCGTCACTCGCCCCGGATCTTCTTGATGATCTCGTCCGCGATGCTCCGGGGAACCTCGGCGTACGAGTCGAACTGCATCGTGTAGTTGGCACGGCCCTGCGTTTTGCTTCGCAGGTCGCCAACGTACCCGAACATCTCGGACAGCGGCACGATCGCCCGAACGATCTTGGCGCCGCTGATGTCCTCCATGGCCTGAATGTGGCCACGGCGGGCATTGATGTCGCCGATCACGTCACCCATGTAGTCCTCGGGTGTACGAACCTCGACGGCCATCATCGGCTCGAGCAGTGCGGGGTCCGCCTTGCGGACGGTCTCCTTGAGCACCATCGAACCGGCGATCTTGAACGCCATCTCCGAGGAGTCGACGTCGTGGTAGGCACCGTCAAGCAACGTCGCCTTGACACCCACGAGGGGGTATCCGGCCAGGACGCCGAGTTGCATGGCCTCCTGCATACCCTGGTCGACCGACGGGATGTACTCCCGCGGGATGCGACCACCGGTGACGGCGTTGACGAACTCGTAGAGCTCACCCTCGCTGGTGTCCAGCGGCTCGATGGTCACCTGCACCTTGGCGAACTGACCCGAACCACCGGTCTGCTTCTTGTGGGTGTAGTCGTACTTCTCGACCTTGCGACGGATCGTCTCGCGGTAAGCGACCTGCGGTGCACCGACGTTGGCCTCGACCTTGAACTCCCGCTTCATCCGGTCCACCAGGATGTCGAGGTGCAGCTCGCCCATACCGCCGATGACGGTCTGGCCGGTCTCCTCGTCCTGACGAACGGTGAAGGTCGGGTCCTCCTGCGCGAGCTTCTGGATGGCCAGGGAGAGCTTCTCCTGGTCGCCCTTGGTCTTCGGCTCGATCGCCACGTGGATGACGGGCTCCGGGAACGTCATCGACTCCAGCACGACCTGCTGGTTCGGGTCGGACAGGGTGTCACCGGTCGTGGTGTCCTTCAGCCCGATGAACGCGTAGATGTGACCCGCCGAGGCGTGGTCGACCGGGTTCTCCTTGTTGGAGTGCATCTGGAAGAGCTTGCCGATGCGCTCCTTGCGGCCCTTGGTCGTGTTGATGACCTGCGCACCGGTCGCCAGGCGGCCGGAGTAGACCCGCACGTAGGTCAGCGTGCCGAAGAACGGGTGGGTGGCAACCTTGAACGCCAGCGCCGAGAACGGCTCGTCCTCGCTCGGCTTCCGGATGACCTCGACCTCCTCGTCGCCCGGCTTGTGGCCGATCATCGGCGGCACGTCCAGGGGGCTGGGAAGGTAGTCGAGCACCGCGTCGAGCATCGGCTGGACGCCCTTGTTCTTGAACGCCGTGCCACACATCACCGGGTTGACCTCGCCGGCCAGCGTCAGCTGGCGGATGCCGGACTTGAGCTCATCGATGGTGAGCTCCTCGCCACCGAGATACTTCTCCAGCAGTTCCTCGTCGGACTCGGCAACCTTCTCGACGAGGACGTTGCGGTACTCCTCGGCCTTCGCCTGCAGGTCCGCGGGGATGTCCTCGACCTCGTAGTCCTCGCCCAGCTTGGTCTCGCCGCGCCAGACCAGAGCCTTCATCCGCAGCAGGTCCACGACGCCGATGAAGTCGGACTCGGAGCCGATCGGCAGCTGGAGCACCATGGGGGTTGCCCCGAGGCGGTCGATGATCGTCTGCACGGTGTAATAGAAGTCGGCACCGAGCTTGTCCATCTTGTTGACGAAGCAGATGCGCGGCACGCCGTACTTGTCGGCCTGACGCCAGACGGTCTCGGACTGAGGCTCGACACCCTCCTTGCCGTCGAAGACGGCAACGGCGCCGTCCAGGACGCGCAGCGAGCGCTCCACCTCGACCGTGAAGTCCACGTGTCCGGGAGTGTCGATGATGTTGATCTGGTGCTCTTTCCAGAAAGTGGTCGTCGCGGCCGACGTGATGGTGATGCCGCGCTCCTGCTCCTGCTCCATCCAGTCCATGGTCGAGGCGCCGTCGTGCGTCTCGCCGATCTTGTAGTTGATCCCGGTGTAGAACAGGATGCGCTCAGTCGTCGTCGTCTTGCCGGCATCGATGTGCGCCATGATGCCGATGTTGCGGACCTTGGTGAGGTCCGTCAGGACGTCGAGTGCCACGGTGTCTCTCTCGTCTCGTTCGTGTGCTGAATAGTGAGCTTGGGGCTGGTGCGCCACCTCGCATTACGCGAGATGTGCCGCCTGGGTGCACCGCTGTGCGTTGCACCCAGGACGGCGGCGGTTCACCAGCGGTAGTGAGCGAAGGCCCGGTTGGACTCGGCCATCTTGTGGGTGTCCTCGCGGCGTTTGACCGCGGCACCCAGACCGTTGGACGCGTCGAGGATCTCGTTCATGAGCCGCTCGGTCATCGTCTTCTCACGACGCTGACGCGAGTAGCCCACCAGCCAGCGCAGCGACAGCGTGGTCGCGCGGCCCGGCTTGACCTCGATCGGCACCTGGTAGGTCGCACCGCCGACGCGGCGGCTCTTGACCTCGAGGGACGGCTTGATGTTGTCCAGTCCGCGCTTCAACGTGACGACCGGGTCGGTGCCGGTCTTCTCACGGCAGCCCTCCAGGGCGCCGTAGACGATGCGCTCGGCGATGGACTTCTTGCCATCGAGCAGGATCTTGTTGACCAGCTGAGTGACCAGCGGAGAACCGTAGACCGGGTCTACGACGAGGGGGCGCTTCGGAGCGGGGCCCTTGCGAGGCATTACTTCTTCTCCTTCTTCGCGCCGTAACGGGAACGGGACTGCTGACGACCCTTGACACCCTGGGTGTCGAGAGAGCCGCGGATGATCTTGTAGCGCACACCCGGCAGGTCGCGCACACGGCCACCACGGACGAGCACGATCGAGTGCTCCTGCAGGTTGTGACCCACGCCGGGGATGTAGGCCGTGACCTCGATGCCGGAGGTCAGCCGAACGCGGGCCACCTTGCGCAGCGCCGAGTTCGGCTTCTTCGGGGTCGTGGTGTAGACGCGGGTGCAAACTCCGCGTCGCTGGGGGCTGCCCTTGAGTGCCGGCGTGGCGACCTTGGTGGTCTTGTCCTGCCGACCCTTTCGGACGAGCTGGTTGATGGTAGGCAACCTGGTCTCCGTCTGATGTCGAGTCTTGTCTGCTGGCTCCGGCGTCGCCGCCGTGCACCAGCTCCTTGGGTTATGACCGGTTCGAGCACCCCACGAAGTCCATTTCGTTACTTCGCAGGAACCCCCGGGTGTTACCCCCGAGGTCGGGTGTGTCGATCCGGCGCCCTCCCCCGCACTTCCGCCGCATCAGTCGGCCACTGGAGTCCCGGATCGGGGCTACTTTGGCAAACTGGCGATGCGACGACTGCCCGGCGAGGGCGCGTGGTGGTCTGGTGCATCCGCATCGAAGCGCTGATCGCTCATCGCTGCGCAGGCAGGGCAGAGCCACACACGAGGATCAAGAATAGCCGGACGCGTCTCCTGCGACCAAATCCTTACCCCGACCGCAGGGACCGCTCGAACTCGCGGCACACCTGCCAGCTCGGCAACAGCCCGTCGTCGCGGGCCTGCGCCAAACTCGCAGCCGCCTCGTCCTTGGGCGACAGCAGTGGCGTGATGCCCTCCGGGAAGGTCAGTCCGAGGTCCGGATCCAACGGATTCACGCCGTGCTCGCGCTGCGGGTTGTAGGCCGTCGAGCACAGGTAAAGTGCCGTTGTGTCATCCTCCAGGGCACAGAACGCGTGGCCCAGTCCCTCGGCGAGATACACCGCGCGCCGGGTGGTGGTGTCCAGCAGCACCGACTCCCACCGGCCGAACGTGGGCGACCCGACGCGTAGGTCCACCACGTAGTCCATGAGCGCGCCATGCACCGCGGTGATGTACTTCGCCTGTCCGGGAGGCACGTCGGCGAAGTGCACACCGCGCACGGTGCCACGAGCCGACACCGAGATGTTGTCCTGCATGACCTGCAGATTGTGCCCGATCGCCTCCGCCAGGTGATCGACGCGAAATCCTTCGAGGAATACCCCTCGCTCATCCGGGAACTGGCGCGGCGTGACGACGAACGCCCCAGAGATCGACAGCGGCGAGATCTCCATCAGTAGACCCGCTCGCGCAGCACCTGGTGAAGGTAGTCGCCGTACCCGCTCTTGGCCAGTGCGTCCCCATGCGCCGCCATCACATCGTCACTGATCCAGCCGCTGCGCCAGGCGATCTCCTCCACGCAGCCGACCATCAGTGACTGCTGCTGCTCCACCGCATACACGAACTGGGTCGCCGACATCAGTCCCTGGAACGTGCCGGTGTCGAACCAGGCGGTACCTCGCGGCAGCACCTTGACCCGCAGGTCCCCGCGGCGCAGATAGTGGTTGTTGACGTCGGTGATCTCCAGCTCGCCACGGACGCTGGGCCGCAGCTCCCGGGCGATGGACACGACCTCGTTGTCGTAGAAGTAGAGCCCCGGCACGGCATACGCCGACTTCGGGTGCTCCGGCTTCTCCTCGATCGACAGAGCGACGCCGTCCGCATCGAACTCGACCACGCCGTAAGTGGTGGGATTGGTGACGTGGTGCGCGAAGACCAGCCCGCCACGCAGACTGGCGTTCCCGTGCAGGGCCGTCCCGACGCCCGCACCGAAGAAGATGTTGTCGCCCAGGACCAGGGCCACACTGTCCGATCCGATGAAGCCCGCGCCGATGACGAAGGCCTGCGCCAAGCCGTCCGGCGACTTCTGCACGGCGTAGGTCAGCTCGACCCCCCACTGCGACCCGTCGCCGAGCAGCCCACGGAACTGGGCGCTGTCGTCCGGGGTGGTGATGACGAGGATCTCGCGGATGCCCGCCATCATGAGCGTCGACAGCGGGTAGTAGATCATCGGCTTGTCATAGATCGGCATGAGCTGCTTGCTGATGCCTCGAGTGATCGGATGCAGCCGCGTGCCGGAGCCGCCGGCGAGCACTATCCCTTTCATTCGAAACACCCTATCGGCGTGTACTGCGCGCCTAGGACGCAATAGGGTCAACCCGTGCGACTTCTTGTGACCGGCGGGGCCGGCTTCATCGGCAGCAACTTCGTTCATCTGACCCGAAAGAACCGTGCTGACACAGAGATCACGGTGCTCGACGCCTTTACGTATGCCGGCAACCACGCTTCGCTTGCCGGGCTCGACAGGGTGCGAGTCATCGAGGGCGACATCGCCGACGCAGCCGTCGTCGACCCGCTGGTCGCGGAGGCCGACGTCGTCGTGCATTTCGCCGCCGAGTCGCACAACGACAACTCACTCGACGATCCGTCGCCGTTCGTCCGCACCAACCTGATTGGCACCTTCACGCTGCTCGAGGCAGTCCGACGGCACGACGTGCGCTATCACCACATCTCCACCGATGAGGTCTATGGCGACCTCGAGCTGGACGATGAGCAACGCTTCACCGAGAACACCGCCTACAACCCGTCCAGCCCCTACTCGTCGACAAAGGCCGGCAGCGACCTGCTCGTGCGGGCGTGGGTGCGTTCCTTCGGTGTCCGGGCAACCCTGTCGAACTGTTCGAACAACTACGGGCCGCGCCAGCACGTGGAGAAGTTCATCCCCCGGCAGATCACCACCATCCTGGACGGCGGCCGCCCGAAGCTCTACGGCGACGGGCTCAACGTGCGTGACTGGATCCACGTCGACGACCACAACGAAGCCGTCTGGACCATCATCGACAGGGGCGAGGTCGGTCAGACCTATCTCATCGGCGCCGACGGCGAGCGCAGCAATCTTGCGGTGGTCCGCGACATCCTGCGGCACATGGGGCGGGCCCCGGACGACTTCGACCACGTCACCGACCGATCGGGCCACGACCGGCGCTACGCGATCGACTCCACCCGCCTGCGCACAGAGCTCGGCTGGACGCCGCGCTATCCCGATTTCGGCTCCGGCCTCGCGGCCACCATCGACTGGTACCGGGCGAATGAACCCTGGTGGCGCCCGCAGAAGGCCGCCGCGGAGCAGCGGTACGCGGGCCAACAGATCATCGCCTCCAGATGAGGAACCAGATGCACACCTGGCTGCTGCTCGGCGGGCACGGGATGCTCGGCACAGACCTGCAGGACGTGCTGCGCTCGGCGGGTCGGCACGTGGTGACCCCTCGGTCGTCCGAGTGCGACATCCGCGAGCCCGACTGTCTGCAGGATCGGCTCGCTGACGTCGACGTCGTCGTCAACCTGGCTGCCTGGACCGCTGTCGACGATGCCGAAACCCACGAGCCGGATGCGTTCACGCTCAACGCGGTTGGCGCCCACAACGTGGCGCGGGCCTGCGCCCGGGCGAATCTGCCACTGGTGCACCTGTCGACCGACTACGTCTTCGACGGCCACGCGACGTCGCCCTACCCGGTCGACGCACCCCAGGCGCCGCGGTCCGCATACGGCCGGACGAAGGCCGCGGGCGAGTGGGCCGTGCGCGCGGCCCATCCCGGTGCGTGCATCGTACGGACTGCCTGGCTCTACGGCGCGCACGGCTCCAGCTTTGTCAGCACGATGCTGCGGCTGGCGACTGCACACGAGACCCTCTCCGTGGTTGATGACCAGGTCGGGCAACCCACCTGGACCCGGGACGTCGCCGAATCGGTGCTGCAGCTCGCCGATGGCGAGGCACCCGGTGGCTACTACCACGCGACCAGCACCGGAAGCGTCAGCTGGTGCGAGTTCACCCAGGAGATCTTCCGACTGCGCGGCCTCGACCCCTCCCGGGTGGAGCCGACCACGACGGCCGCGTTTCCTCGGCCCGCGCCGCGACCGGCGTACAGCGTGCTGGACCATCCCGGGGATGGTCCACAGATCCGCGCCTGGCAGGACGCGCTCGCTGCTGCCCTCGCCACCTGGCCAAGTTGATCTGCTGACCTGCTGACAACAAGAGCGGGCCCGCCACCAACGGCGTCGGGCCCGCTCTTCGCACGTGGTGCCAGGTGAAGGATTCGAACCTTCGAAGCTTTCGCGACGGATTTACAGTCCGTTCCCATTGGCCGCTCGGGCAACCTGGCATGGTGTGCGCGAGAAGAATAACAAGATGCGGCCGGTCGCTCCAATCGCGTCGGTCTGACGCCGCTCGAGAGACCGCCCGGTCGTCCGGCATACTCGCTCGAGGAAGGTCTTCGCCACAGCAGGAAAAGGAGTGCATGCCATGGCCGATTCGTCATTCGACGTCGTCAGCAAGGTCGACAAGCAGGAGGTCAGCAATGCCCTCGGCCAGGCGGCCAAGGAGATCTCCACGCGGTACGACTTCCGTGGCGTCGGGGCCTCGATCGAGTGGTCCGGCGAGAACATTCTGATGAAGGCGAGCACGCCGGAGCGCACGCTCGCCGTCCTCGACGTGTTCCAGACCAAGCTGGTCAAGCGGAAGGTGTCGCTGAAGGTCCTCGACCTGGCGGGTGACGGCGAGCCCAAGCTCTCCGGCAAGGAGTACCGCCTGGAGGCCAGCCTCAAGGACGGCATCAGCCAGGAGAACGCCAAGAAGATCTCCAAGATCATCCGCGACGAGGGGCCCAAGTCGGTCAAGGCGCGCATCGAGGGCGATGAGCTGCGCGTGACCTCCAAGTCCCGCGACGATCTGCAGCAGGTGCAGCAGATGCTGCGTGAGACCGACCTCGACCTCGCGCTGCAGTTCACCAACTACCGCTGAGTGCGGTCATTGCACTTTCGCCCGTTCACCAGGCGATGGTGCGACCGAGATAGTCGAGGAACTGAAGGCCGCCAGTGCCATGTTGGGCATCGACGGTCCGAACGAGCTTGGGAGTGCTCTCGTCGATCGTGAGCCTCGCGCGCGGCCCGCCGAGCCTTGTCTGCACCCAGCCCGGCGCCATCAGCAGCAGCGTGCGCGAGTCATCGCGATGCCGAGCGGCATAGCCGCGCATCAGCTGGTTGAGCGCGGCCTTGCTGGCACGGTAGATCTCGAAGCCGCCGCGCTCGTTGTTGGTCACGCTCCCCTGACCTGATGACATGATCGCAATCGTGCCGGTCGGCGGCACCAGGTCGCCAAGTCTCTCGATGACACGCATGGGGCTGAGCGCGTTGGTGACCATGAGGCGGGTGAACTCATCGGTGCTGACATCGGCCGGAGTCTCCTGCTCGTCATTGGTGACACCGGCATTGACGAACAGCAGGTCGAACTTGCGTCCGGCCAATCGGTCCCGCAGGCCCGCCACCCGATCTACCTCGGTGATGTCGACCGTTTCGATCTCGAGCCGGTCGGCGTAGCCGGCCCGCAGGTCGTGCAGTGGGGTGTGGACCGGCCCCCGCACAGTCGCAACGACGCTCGCCCCGCGCCTGAGATATTCCTCGGTGATCGCGAGACCGAGACCCCGAGATGCGCCGATGAGCAGGACGGCCCGGTGTGGCGTGCTTGCGGTCATCTGCGTCCCTGTCTTGGGAGGTGCGTGGTCGGCGTTGTGGACCACCTGGCAAGGTCGCAGGTCATCGAGCGACTGGAGCCGGCGGCACGAGGGCCTGACTGAGCGCCGCCAGCGTGTCGTCGGCGACGCGATAGAACGCCCACCGGCCACGTTGTTCGCGAACGACCAGTCCGGCGTCCGCGAGCAGCTTCATATGGTGGGACACGGTCGGCTGGGACAGCCCTACCGGCTCCGTGAGGTCGCAGATGCAGGCCTCCCCTCCGGACTGCGCTGCAATCAGGGACAGCAACCGGACTCGCGTGGGGTCCCCGAGCGCCTTGAAGATGTGGGCCAGCCGCTCGGCTGCCTCGGCGTCAAGGACGCCACCCGTGACCGGTGAGCAGCACGCATCCAGCGCAGCATCCATAAGCAGCGACAACTCGGTGGACATGCCTCAATCCTGCCACACCCATTGACAGTCATCGATCAATCGGCGATGGTCAATACATTGATATCCTTCGATATGCAAGGAGCAGGGGATGTCGGACCCAACAGAAGTGAGCGGGTCGGCTCTGCGCGAGCAGGTCCGGGTTCGCTATGCGCAGGCCGCAATGGCTGTCCAGGAAGGCGCCGGCAACACCCAGCTGGACATCATCGACCAGTGCGGCACCAGTTCCTGCTGCAGCGGCGCCGCTGACGTCGAGGTGGAAAATGCGTTCGGTGCCGGCCTGTATGGCGTCGACCACCAGGACGAGCTGCCTGCCGAGGCGCTGGCGGCAAGCCTTGGCTGTGGCAACCCGACCGCGGTCGCCGACCTGCACCCCGGAGAACGAGTGCTCGATCTCGGTTCCGGTGGCGGGATCGATGTGCTGCTCTCGGCTCGACGCGTCGGTGAGTCCGGATTCGCCTACGGCGTCGACATGACCGATGAGATGCTCGACCTGGCACGTGCCAACGCCTCGAAGTCCGGAGCAACCAATGTGGAGTTCCTCAAGGGGACCATCGAGGACGTGCCGTTGCCGAATGGGTCCGTGGACGTGGTCATCTCCAACTGCGTGATCAACCTGTCGACCGACAAGCCGGCCGTGCTGGCTGAGATGTTCCGAGTCCTGGTCTCTGGCGGGAGGATCGGGATCTCCGACGTGGTCGCGGCGGACGATGTCACGCCGGCACAACGCAGCGAGCGTGGCTCCTATGTCGGCTGCATCGCCGGCGCGCTGTCGCGGTCCGAGTACCTGACCGGGCTTGCCGAGGCCGGCTTCGTCGACACCAATGTCGAGTTCACCCACGAGGCCGCCCCCGGCATGCACGCCGCAATCATCCGCGCCACCAAGCCCCTTCGCACCTGACGCGGTTTCCGCCGCCCGCGGGTTGCGGGCGGGGCCTTGATCGGCGCGGTGACGGGGTGCTCGGCGTGGTGACGGTTGGGCTGGTTAGTCGGCTCCGGTCTCGGTGATGGCAACGCGCGCGGCCTTCTCGTCGACGATGGTGCTGTTCTTGGCGAACGCGGCGGTCAGGGCGTTGACGGCGAGGCTGTTGACCGCTCTCGGGTAGCCGTGGGAGGCGTTGTCGATCAGGGTGATCGCGTCCGCTCTGAACAGGGTGTCGGTCCGTCCGGCGAGCCCCAGGTGGTGGGTGATGTAGTCACCGGTCTCGGTAGGGCGCATCCCGGCGATCGCGTAGCGCACCGCGATGCGCTGGTCGAGTGCGGCGAGGGCCTCGGCTGCCTGAGGTGCCAGCGCCGCGGTGTAGCAGCTGGTCACGTGCCCGAGGGTGGCCACGATGTGGTGCAGCATGCCGCGCACGCCGACCGATGGGTTGCGTAGGTAGATGGTCACGTGCCGGGAGGCGTCCAGGGCGGCGGTCGCCGCGCGGATGGCGACGGTCTTAGCGACGCCGCCCTCGCCGGTGATCACGCCGAAGGCGTACTGGCTGATGCACCAGTCGATGCGAGCGACGGCCTCGGCGCGCCCCGGAGTGTCGGTGCAGGATCGACGGTGCCAGGGGCGTCCGAACGGCATGCTCGTGAATCCCCGTTACCCAGCCCCAACGTCGTCGTTCAGGATGACGGTCAATAGACGAGCGCGTAGCGCGGGGAGGGTCGAAGCCTGGTGACGCGCAGGGGCAGTCACACCACGAGCTTGGTGTGACTGCCGTGTGCTGGGGGTTAGGCGGTTTGGGCGTGGTCTGGTGGTGCGCCGGGGCCGTGGGTCAGGGGGTCGTCCGGGTGCAGTGGCTGGGTCGGCATTCGGTCGGTGGTCAGGTCCCAGGTCACTTGGGTTGCGCTGATCTCCCCCGCCTCGCTTCGCTCCGTGCGGGCGGTACCCCCATCGGTAGGTATCCGTTGGCGTGGACTAGGTGGTGATGTCGTGAGCACAACAACGTCCCATTGGATTAGGTCGCTGTGGCCACCGACCCACCAGGGATCGCGTGGTGGGCCTCGCACCAGGGTGCGGGCCGGTCTTCCCCCGCCTCGCTTCGCTTCGTGCGGGGGTACCCCCACCCACCGCGTCCGCGCGGCGCTTGCCCGGGGACCCCAGATCCGCCGGAGCGGGATCTTCCACGTCGTCGTGGTTGGTGACGTCACCGGTGTCGGTGCTGGTGTGGGTGTCGGTGTGGTTGGTGTGTCGGGGTGAGGCCAGGGTCTCGATGGCGGAGGCGAAGATCGCGGCGTTGCCGGGGGAGAGCTCGCCCTCGATGCGGGTCATTCCGCCGGGGAGGTCGTGCCAGCGCAGTGACTCCATGGTGCGGGCTTTGACTTCGTCGACGGGTGCCTTCTCGTCGGCGAAGACCGCGACGATTCGTTCGGTGACGGCTTTCAGGTCGGCGCTGGTCCCGTCGTGGGCGACCGCGAGGTAGTAGCCCAGCACCTGCAGGCGGGACGCGCCGGGTAGTACCGGGTGGGCCTTGTCGACCTCGCGGAGCGCGACGATCAGGGCCCGGGTGCTGATCTCGCCGGCATCCAGCGCGGCCCGCACCGGGGCGTTCCGGGGCTGGTTGATCGCGTCTGCCGCGGTCACGATCCGGGAGGCCTGTCCCGGTTCGAGGTGCGGGGCGCGGTCAGTGAGCCATTGCCGGGGGCTGCCGGAGTCCGGTGGGGTGAATGCGTCTCCCCGCCGTGGCTGCTGGTCGTCGTCCCTGAACTCCATACCCATCACATGTCGAACAAATGTTTGAGGTCAACAGCTTAAGGGCATCGCTTATCGGTGGTGTTGCGGTGTGGGGCAGGGTGATTCGACCATCCGTGCCGGGTTGAGGTCGGTGGTTGCCGGGCCTCGATACGCCGCTCGGCTGGCGCCTCGCGAGCTACTCGACCAGCGGGACGGGGTGGCGCCTCGCGAGCTACTCGACCAGCGGGACGGGGTGGCGCCTCGCGAGCTACTCGACCAGCGGGACGGGGCGTCGGCTCGCGAGCTACTCGACCGGCTGCGGGTCGGCGGGAGGCGAGCTACTCGTCCAGCGTTGCGGGTCAGTGCGCGGAGACCATATGGAGTGCCATCCGTGCGTGGTGCTCGGCCACCTGCCCGGGAGACCACGATCCGCCGCGCCGTCCTGAGCCTGCCGAAGGATCGTGATACCAGCGGGCGACGTCGATGCCCATCCCCATGATCGCGTTGGCCGTCATCCCGATGTCGTCGCACCCGAAGACACCGGCACGCGCGCCGGCGGCAATCAAGTCACGGAAGGACGCCTGGATCTCATGACGCAGTCCGTCTATCTCGGCCCGGTGCTCTGCGGACAGCGCGCCCAGCTCATAGTTGACCACTCGCGCCGTCGTGTGCCCTTCGGCATGGGAGAGCACGAACTGCCGCACCATCTCGCGCAGGGCCAGGGCCGGGTCCTTCGTCGGTACCGCTCGGATGCGCTGGAGGATGTCACGATGGCCGGTCAGCGAGATCTCATAGAGCATCGCCTCCTTGGACCGGTGATGCACATAGACCGCTGCCGGACTCATGCCCGCCGCGGCGGAGATGTCACGCGTCGTCGTGCCGAAAAATCCCTTGTCCGCAAAGGCATCCCGGGCAGCCTCGAGCAACCGGGCACGGGCAGAGTCCAGCTCGCCCTTCTCAGTGCGCTCGGTCACCAGCACCACTCCTACGTCGGGCACGGCCGCGGACGTCCCCGCCGCCAGGTATTGACGAGCATGCCGCATGATGCGACGCTAAGCAAGCGCTTAGTCAGTCCGACGTCGAAAGGCTCCTCCATGCCCCGCAACATCTACACCGAGGACCATGAGGCCCTCCGCTCGACCGCGCGTGAGTTCGTGCAGCGCACGTTGCAGCCGCACGCCGAGCAGATGCTCAAGGCGAAGGCGATCGAACGAGAGATCTGGCTCGAGGCCGGATCCAAGGGGCTGCTCGGACTGGAGATCCCGGAGGAGTTCGGCGGCGCCGGCTCCCCCGACTACCGTTTCAACGCCGTGCTGGCCGAGGAGATGTCCGCCTTCAACGCGGCGACGTCCTCCTGCTTCGGCATCCACTCCGACGTCTGCCCGCCCTACATCATCGATCTCGGCACCGACGAGCAGAAGCAGCGCTGGCTGCCCGGCATGGCGACGGGTGAAAAGATCTGCGCCATCGCGATGACTGAGCCGTCCGGCGGCTCCGACCTCGCTGCCCTCAAGACGACAGGCGTCCGAGATGGTGACGACTGGATTATCAACGGCTCGAAAACGTTCATCACCAACGGGTTCCAGGCGGACCTGGTCATCGTGGCGACCCGCACCGACCCGAGCAAGGGTGCAAAGGGCATCACCCTCTTCATGATCGAGGACGGTATGGCGGGCTTCAGCCGCGGCCGGAAGCTCGACAAGGTGGGCCAGGAGGAGTCCGACACCGCCGAGCTGTTCTTCGACAACGTCCGCGTGCCCGACACCAACCGGCTGGGTGAGGAGGGCATGGGATTCATCTCGATGATGCAGCGACTCCCCCAGGAGCGGGTCGGTGCGGCGGTCTCCAACGTGGCCCACGCGAAGGCGATCCTGCTGGAGACGCTGGAGTACGTGAAGGAGCGCAAGGCCTTCGGTCAGTCCATCGGCTCCTTCCAGCACAACAAGTTCAAGCTCGCCGAGATGGTCACCCGCATCGAGGTCGCCGAGGCCTACGTCGACGACTGCATCGAGGCCCACGCCGAGGGCACGCTCACGCCGATCGACGCGGCGAAGGCGAAGTGGTTCTCCGCCGAGGTGCAGAACGACGTGCTCGACGACTGCGTGCAGCTCTACGGCGGCTACGGGTTCATGAACGAGTACCGCGTCGCGCGAGCCTGGCGCGATGCTCGGGTGACGAAGATCTGGGCGGGGTCGAACGAGATCATGAAGGAGCTGATCGGTCGTGACCTCGGACTGTGACGAAGGGCGCAGCGCAGGTTGCGGGCAAGCTCGCGAGCACGCGGCCGCAGCGGAGCACGAGGAACTGCCGAGAAGGGGCACGGACTCTGACAGCACCTGGGACGGCGCAGGGGTCGTGATTACGGGAGCGGCCCAGGGCATCGGCGCGGCGTATGCCGACCGCCTGGCGGCGGAGGGCGCTCGGCTGGTCCTCGCGGACCTGAAGCCAGAAGGGCTGCGGTCGGTTGCAGAACGTACGAATGCCATTGCAGTGCAGGGAGACTGCTCCACATCCGAGGGCATCCGGCAGCTGGTCGATCGTGCGACAGAGCACCTCGGCGACATCGATGTATGGATCGGCAACGCCGGAGTGGACGCCGGCCAAGGACTCCACGCAGACGAAGCGTCGTGGGACCTGTCCTGGCAGGTCAACGTCCTGGCGCATGCTCGCGCCGCCCGCCTGCTGATCCCGCGATGGCTCGAGCGGGGCAGCGGACGCTTCATCGTGACGGCGTCGGCGGCCGGCCTGCTCACGGTGCTCGGCAGCCCCACGTATGCCGTGACCAAGCACGGCGCGGTGGCCTACGCCGAATGGCTCGCCGCGACCTACGGCGCGCACGGCATCAAGGTGCATGCCGTGTGTCCGCAGGGCGTGCAGACAGACATGCTGGCCGGCATCGATGAGGCAGCAGCAGCCATCATCTCCGCCGATGGCGCCCTGCAACCCTCGGATGTCGCGCAGGCCTTGGTCGATGCCGTCGAGCGGGAGACCTTTCTCGTCCTGCCACACCCGCAGGTCGCCGACTACTACCGCTACCGCGCCACGCACACGGACAAGTGGCTGAGCGGAATGCAGAGCCTTCAGGCGAAGCTCGACGCTGCCCGCCCTCTCACCGACCGGTGAGAGACCCCAACTACATTGAGTGACAACCAACCTTCCTAAGGAGTCAACGTGTCCGACCAGATCTCCCGCACCGCCATCGTGACTGGATCCGCACGAGGTATCGGCGCAGCCGTGGCCAAGCGTCTGGCCACCGACGGCATGGCGGTTGCCGTGCTCGATCTCGACGAGAAGGCCTGCCAGGCGGTCGTCGACCAGATCACCGAGGCCGGCGGCAAGGCGCTCGCCGTGGGTTGTGACGTCAGCAACGAGGACGCAGTGGGCGCTGCCGTCGACCGCGTGGCCTCCG
This sequence comes from Leekyejoonella antrihumi, assembly GCF_007845645.1. GTDB lineage: Bacteria > Actinomycetota > Actinomycetes > Actinomycetales > Dermatophilaceae > Leekyejoonella > Leekyejoonella antrihumi. The sequence continues at coordinate 79,365 of NZ_VCQV01000006.1, read as the reverse complement.
AGCTGGGTGCGCCGACGGTGCTCGTCAACAACGCCGGCGTCCTGCGCGACAACCTCATCTTCAAGATGTCCGCCGATGACTGGGACACGGTGATGAATGTCCACCTCCGCGGCAGCTTCCTGATGACCCGTGCGGCTCAGAAGTACATGACGAAGGAGAAGTACGGCCGGATCGTCAACCTGTCGAGCACCTCCGCACAGGGCAACCGCGGCCAGGTCAACTACTCCGCGGCGAAGGCCGGCCTGCAGGGTTTCACCAAGACGCTGGCCATCGAGCTCGGCAAGTTCGGTGTGACCGCCAACTCCATTGCTCCCGGGTTCATCGCCACCGACATGACGAAGGCGACCGCGGAGCGCGTCGGTATGGAGTTCGAGGAGTTCAAGAAGGCTGCGGCCACCCAGATCCCGGTGGCCCGTGCAGGCGAGCCGGAGGACATCGCCGCCGCCGCATCGTTCTTCTGCAGTGAGGAAGCCGGATTCGTCAGCGGCCAGGTGCTCTACGTCGCCGGTGGACCAAAGGACTGAGGAGCCTTCCATGAGGACATTCAACGGCGTTGAAGATCTGCAGTCGGCCGTCGGCGAGCACCTCGGCTACAGCGAGTGGCACCAGATCACGCAGGATCAGGTCAACACATTCGCCGATGCCACCGGCGACCACCAGTGGATCCACGTCGACCCGGAGAAGGCCAAGTCCGGCCCGTTCGGCGGCACCATTGTGCACGGCTACCTGACGCTCTCGATGATCCCGATGCTGGCGTGGGAGGTCTACAAGGTCGAAGGCGTCAGCATGGGCATCAACTACGGCTCCAACAAGGTTCGCTTCCCCACCCCGGTGCTGGTCGGCTCGCGGGTGCGAGCCGGGGTCGAGGTCACCGAGGTGACGCCCGGGCCCAAGGGCGTGCAGTGCGTCTTCAAGGTCACTGTCGAGCTCGACGGCAGCGACCGACCGGCGTGCGTCGCCGAGACAGTGACCGTGGTTGTGCCGTGACGCTCACCGCCACGCTGTCGCTCGCGTCCGTCCTGGCCGAGCCTGCCCGCCGATACCCGACCAAGACGGCTGTCATTGAAGGTGATCGGCGACTGACCTACGCGCAGACGTGGGATCTCGCGCGCCGGTATGCCGGCGGGTTGCAGGCTCGTGGAGTGGGTGCGGGCGACCGCGTGGCGATCATGGCACCGAATGTGATCGAGTTCGTGCTCGCCTACTACGGCGTGCAGGCGCTGGGCGCGGTCGTCATTCCGGTGCCGACGCTGCTCCAGCCTCAGGAGGCGGCCTACCTGCTGGAGAACTCAGGAGCCACCCTGCTGCTGCATCATCCCGCCCTGACCGATGCCGCACGCGGTGCTGCGAACTCAGCGGGTGTCGAGGACGCCTCGATCGTTGGATTCGCGGACGACCACGAGCCCGTGCAGACCTATACGAGCAGGGCACCCGAGGACCCTGCGGTGATCTTCTACACCAGCGGCACCACCGGAAGACCCAAGGGCGCCGTCCTGACGCACCTCAACCTGGTGCTGAACGCGACCGTGAACGCCTTCGACTGCCAGGACGTCCGCCACGACGACATCACCCTGGGGTCGCTGCCGCTCTTCCATATCTTTGGGCAGTCGGTTGCGCTCAATGGTGTCTTCCGGATCGGCGGAACGCTCGTGCTGCAGCCGCGTTTCGACGCAGCGGCCGCCATCGACCTGATGCGCCGGGAGCGGATCACCCTGTTCTTCGGCGTCCCGACGATGTTCGTGCAGCTGCTGCATGCGGCCGAGTCGGCCACCGAGGAGCTGCCCCAGCTGCGCTGGACGTGTTCCGGCGGTGCATCGCTGCCGGTCGCGGTGCTCGAAGGATTCGAGCACCAATTCAATGCCAAGATCTATGAGGGTTACGGCCTTTCCGAGACGTCCCCGACCGCCACGACGAACCAGCCGGCGTTCGGCACTCGTGCCGGCACTGTCGGGCACCCGGTGTGGGGAACGGAGGCGGAGATCGCCGATCCCGAGACGCCCGACCGGATCGAACTGCTGCCCACCGGCGAGCGAGGCGAGGTGGTCCTGCGCGGGCATCACATCTTCGCCGGGTACCTCGACAACCCAGAAGCCACCGCCAAAGTGTTGCAGGACGGCTGGTTCCGCACCGGCGACATCGGGATCAAGGACTCGGACGGGTTCATCTCGATCGTCGACCGCACCAAGGATCTGATCATCCGCGGAGGCTTCAATGTCTATCCCCGCGAGGTCGAGGAGACGCTGAGTCGACACGACGCGGTCGCCCAGGTCTCGGTGATCGGCATACCCGATGCCGAGCGCGGCGAGGAGATCCTCGCGGTGGTGGTGCCCCGGGAGGGCTCCGAGGTGGATGCCGACGAGCTGATCGCGTGGTCGCGTGAGCGTCTGGGCAAGCACAAGTACCCTCGACGGGTCGAGATTGTGCACGATCTGCCGCTTGGCCCGTCGCACAAGGTGTTGAAGCGAGTGCTGCGCCAACAGTTCACTTGAGCGGCACTATCCGGTCTCGACAGGTGGCGGCTCCCACATCGACAGCGGGACCCGCCCGGCGCTACGTCCCTCGCGATCCAGGATGTGCCCGACTCGCTTGTAGGTGCGCAAGGTCACGCTCCGGGACAGGACCGCTGTGCCCGGAGCACGTGCCTCGATCTCCCTTTCGTAGGCGTGAATCTCACTGAGGTCGTGCACCCAGAAGGTCGCGACAAGGTTGTGAACGCTGAGGGTCTGCACACTGATGCGACAGTTCGGCAGGCTCGCCACATAGCGGCCGGCCTCCTCCAGATGTCGCGCAGGAACGCTGAGGATCAGGCTTGCCTCCCGAGTCGGCTGGCCTGCGGAGCCTGCGAACTCGCAGCGCAGCACTAGATACCCGGAGGCTAGATGCTGCTCGACGCGCCGGCGAGCCGTCTGCGGCGAGACATCGCACGCTGCGGCAAGCTCCGCCCAGCTGAGACGCCCATCGCCCGCCAGAACATCGAGGAGAGCTGAGTCGATCTCGTCGACCGTCGTGCGCCGTGGGAGCGCCGTCTGCGATGCGGCCGCCACGGAGGCGGACTGCTGCTTGTCGAGCACGCCGCTGCGCCACAACGAGCTCTGCCGGTGGACTCGAGTTACAAAGGCCGTCTCGGTGCGGGTCACGCCCGGAAGGGACGCAAACCGTTCAGAGATGGTCCGACTCAGATCTTCATGGGTGCCGGAGAAGCAGTCGATACGGAAGTCGTGGCCACCAGTCACCAGCGCGACGGTGGCCGCAGCCGGTTCCGCGCACAGTCGCTCGGCCAGGGTCTCGTGGGCGCGGGGTGCAGCCGAGAGGAACACGTGCGCAGCATGGCCGTTGTCGGCGAACTGAGGGCCGGGCACGGTGGCTATCCAGGCGAGGCGCTCGCTTCGCAGTCGTGCCCAGTGCCGCGCCGCGGTCGCCCCGGTGACGCCGAGGGCGGACCCGATGCGGGCCCACTCGCCGCGCGGCCGGATCTGCAGTGCATTGATGATTGCCAGATCCAGCTCGGATAAAATGGACGATTCTTCCATTAATACTCTCTTCATCACCGTTTCAAACGATTTTCTTGTTTGTGACGGCCGTCACTCTACCGTGGGCAGGCATCCGACCGGCACCGGCCGGACCGAACGAGAGTGAGGATCGCGATGGTGACGGACACGCCTAGCGCCGTACGAATGCCAACCACCCGCAGCATCGGCACGGTCATCGTGGCGATGGCCCTGATCGAGGCGCTCAGCGGCATCACCCAGGGGTACATCAACCCGATTCTGCCGGCGTTGGGACCGGTCCTGAAGATCAACGACTCGACGATCAACGGCATCTTCCTGCTGTCCCAGGTCGGCTTCGCGGTGCTGACCCCGATCATCTCCAGAATGGGCGACTCCTTCGGCTATCGCCCGGTCCTTCGAGGAAGCATCCTGGTGGTCGCCGTCGGCGTATTCCTCATGGCCATGTTCCCCACGCTGTGGACCATCATGATCGGCGTCGTCCTGCTCACCAGCGTCGTCGGCTTCATCCCGCTGATGATGGGAATCCTGCGGACGGCCAGCCCCAGCCACATGCGCATCGGCGTCAGCTCGATGATCGCCATGCTGATGGTCACGGTCGGGACGGGAGGCCTCCTCGCCGGCGTCGTCGGGATGAACACGCCCACCAAGGGATTCTGGGTTGCTGTGCCGTTCGCCGTGGCAGCGCTCGTCCTGGTTGTTCTGATGCCCGACGTCGACACCCCCACCCACGAGCGACTGGCGATCGTCCCGCTGCTGGCCTGCTCACTGGGTCTGATCGGATTCGTCACTGCCATCTCGATGGGGCCCGACTGGGGATGGACCGACGTGCGCACCATCGGCTCGGGCCTACTGGGGCTCGCGCTGCTCGCGGTGTGGATCCGATGGGACTCGACCCAGCGCCGCACCTTCGTCAATCTCGCGATGTTCCAGATCCGACAGGTGCGCGTGATCTCCGGCGCGACGTTCTTCTTCGGGTTCGCGTCAATCAGCTACATCAGCTCCAATGCGATCTTCCTCTACTCGGACTCGAACAAGGCCGGCTACGGGTTCGGCCTCAGCTCGTTACAGATCGCCTCACTGTTTCTCATCGTGTCTCTGACGTCCTTCCTGGCGTCCATGCTGACCACCCGGCTGCTGCGACAGGTCGGCGAGCGCATCACCCTGGTCGGCGCGGGGCTGATGCTGTGCCTCGCCTTCGCCGCCATGGCGCTGCTGCACCAGTCCTTGCCTGGATATTGCGTGGGACTCGCACTCTTCGGCATCGGCCTCGGGATCTACCAGGCCTCTACTCGCGCCCTTGCCGTGGAAGGGGTGGAGCCCGCGCTCACCGCGACCGCAGCAGGCATCAACGAACTCGCGCTCTCGGTTGGGATCGCCGTGGGTGCTGCCGTCGTCAAGCTGCTCTCCTCCGCGTTCCTCTCGGGCGGGGACATCACGTCGCACGGCTTCGTCGCGATCTGGACGACGCTCGCTGCGGCCGCCCTGGTTGCCGCGCTGATCGCCACGCGTTATACCCGACCCGTCCTCGCCTCGACCGCCGAGGTGAGCGCGTGACGGGCATTGTCGGCGTGCCCTGCGACGTGCTGGAGCGGGTTGGCGCCCACCTCGAGGAGCATCGGCCGCTACTGGTCGGGCTGAGCCACGCCCTGCATGCCGACCCGGAGCTGGGTGGCGAGGAGGTTCGAGCGGCGCAGCGCATCTCTCGCCTTCTGGGTGATGCAGGCTTCGAACGAGAGGAGACGCCGACGGATCTGCCGACCTCGTTCTGCTATCGAATGGGCCGGTCGCCGATGGTCGTGACGGTCTGTGTCGAGTACGACGCGCTGCCGGGCATCGGGCATGCCTGCGGACACAATGTGAACGCCGCTGCAGCCATCGGCGCGGCACTGTCACTGGGCTCGCTCACGGACGAGCTGGACCTCAGCGTCAAGGTGCTCGGCACTCCTGCGGAGGAGACCTTTGGGGGCAAGGTCACGCTGATCAACAGTGGGCACTTCGACGACGCGGCTCTGGCCATGATGGCGCACGCATCGCACCACGACACCGTCGGCGGCCGCTCCTTGGCCCTGTGCATGTGGAATGTCACCTTCACGGGGACGGCATCGCATGCCGCTGCGGCACCCGAGCGTGGTGTCAACGCCCTGGATGCCCTGGTGATCGCCCAAACGGCCATCGGGCTTGCCCGACAACAGCTCCCACCGCAGTCCGTGGTCTCCACCATCACAACCGAAGGTGGTAGCGCGGTCAACGTGATCCCAGAACTGGCCAGAGCATCGATCGAGATGCGCTCGCCCTCCGTGGACGCCCTGCAGGTCATCCAGGCGCGGGTCCGCGCCTGTCTGCAGGCGGGTGCGATCGCCACCGGTTGCACCATGGACATCACGTCGGTCGGCAACGACTTCGCCGACCTTCGCCAGGACGCGACCCTGGCCACGTTCTACCGGGATGCCATGATCGCTCGTGGCCGCACGGTCGAGCTGTCGGATGCCGCGGTCGCCTCCACGGACATGGGCAACGTCTCGCACCTGGTGCCCACCATCCACCCGCTGCTCGGCTACGACGTCGCCGACGCGCGGCCGCACACGGCGGCCTTCGCGACCTACGGCACCTCCCAGTCAGCCGACGACGCGATACTAGACGGCGCCTTCGGCCTGGCGATGACGGCTGCCCGTGCGGCGGTGGACCCGGCCCAACGCGAACGGTTGGTCGATGGCGCGACGGTCCGATCACTCGCTCCGGTCGGCCGCTCCTCCAGCACCCGCATCTGATCGGGGACCCGGCTAAGACCGTAACGAGCCTAAGACGGTGGATGCGAGCAAAGATGCGGCATCTGCCCGATGTCTGCGACTACCTCAGGCGACGAGTCTGAATGACATCACCACAATTGTCATTGAGGAGTCACCATGAACCCGCTGACCACGCAGTACGTGCAAGCCCAGGTTGACTACCGGCGCGAACGGGTCGCCGAGGACATGGCCGCCGCCGGATGGAGCCGGGCCACCCGCTCCCTCGGTGCGCGCGTCCGGCAGATCACGCACCACGAGTCGCGCGAGGAACCCAGTATTCGGTGTGCAACGGCCCACTGATCCGGGGGATGATGGCGGGGTGCCCGCCCTGCCATCGCCCTCGCACCCGTTCATCGGGCGCGCCGAAGTGCTGGAAGCGCTCATCACTCGCGCGGTGAGCGGAGACTCGCCGTCCATCACACTTGTAGGAGGCGACGCCGGAGTCGGCAAGACACGCCTCCTGGCGGAGGTCATGCTGCGCGCCAATGCTGCCGGACGGGTGGTGGCCCTCGGCCACTGCCTCGACCTTGGGGAGAGCAGCGCACCCTACCTCCCCGTATCCGAGATCCTCCGGCGACTCGTGCAGGAAGGCAGCGCCGAGGCCGACAACGTCCGCGCAACGTGGCCGCTGCTCGCACCGCTGCTTCCGTCCGGGCCACGCTCCGGCCCCGTCGATGACACGGCCACGATGCAGGACCCGTCCGCCTTCTTCGCATCGGTCCACTCCTACCTGGAGCACATCGCCGACTCTGAGCGCCTGCTGGTCGTCATCGAGGATGCCCACTGGGCCGATCGATCGACCCGTGAGCTACTGACCTACCTCTTCACGATCGGATTTCGCGGCCCGGTCTCGCTGATCGCGTCCTACCGAAGCGACGACCTCTTCCGCAAGCATCCCCTGCGGCGCAACCTGGCCGAGTGGACCCGGCTACCGGCCGTGCACCGTATTGCGCTGGGCCCCCTCACCGACACCGAGGTCACCAATCTGCTGCAGACCCTCGCGCCCGACCTCGGATCGCTGCACATCGACCGCATCATCGCCCGCTCCGGCGGGAACCCCTTCTTCGCCGAGGAGCTCCTCGCGGTCGCCGGCCTGGACCAGACCGGCATACCCGACGAGCTGGCCGATCTGCTGCTCCTGCGCATCGATTCGCTCGACGAGAATGCGCGCACCGTCGTCCGTGCCGCATCGGCCGCTGGACAGTTCATCTCGCATGACCTCTTGCGCAGAGTCGTCGACCTCAGTGACACCGAGCTCGACCAGGCGCTCCGGTCCATTATCGAGCACCACATCTTCCACACCACGTCCTCGGGCGGCTACGCGTTCCGCCATGCACTGCTCGCGGAGGCCGTGGCAGACGACCTCCTCCCGGGCGAACGCGTCCGGCTACATCGTCGGTATGCCGAGGCATGGCAGCAGAGCTCGCACACAGGTGCAGCAGCGGCGCTGGCCGGTCATGCGCGCGCGGCCGGGATGAGTGACCTGGCACTCCGTGCCTCCATCGCCGCGGGCGACGAGGCGATGGCATCGTCCGGTCCGGCCGATGCGGCGCAGCACTACGAGAATGCGCTGGCCCTGCTGGCCGAGGCTCCTACCACCGATGCAGCGATCTCACCCGTGACGCTTGCGCTCCGCGCCGGCAGCGCGCTCATGACCGCGGGCGACCCGCACCGCGCTGCTGAGGTGCTGCGTGCGGCATATTCCGAGTCATCGGATGACATCTTTGAGCGGGCCAAGCTCGCGGCGCGGATCCTCGAAGCGGAGCTGATCGCGGACGTGCGCGATCTGTCACTCTCTGCTGTTGACAGATCAATCCGCGACCTCGAGAAGCACTCTCCCGACATGACACTCGCGTTTCTCCATGCCGTCCGGGCACGCGCGCTCCTGTCCGAGAGAGCGCTCGACCAGTCAGCACTCGCCGCGACCGAAGCCCTGCGGCTGGCCCGCGAGCTGGAGCTGCCGCGCGTGGTTGCCAACGCGACCACGACGCTGGCCCTCCTCGATGACTTTGCCGGTGACGCGGACGCATCCCGCGCGAGCCTGTCTGAGGTGGTCGAGCAGGCCCGAGCCACCGGCGACGTCGCGGCCGAAGTGCGCGCACTCCATCAGCTGGCGACTGTGCTCGCGCGAGCGGACAAGCCTGGTGAGGCAGCACGTGTCATGGCGGAGGCGGTCGACCGTGCTGTGGCTCAGCACTTCCCGACTGGTCCATTCGCGTTCGACGCTCGCATCCTGTCGGCCTACTACTCGATTCTCACCGGTGAATGGGACCAGGCCGACCGGCTGCTCGAGGTCGGCCCACTGCGCATCTCAGAGCTCTTGTCCGCTCTGGTGAGGTCCTGCCGAGCGACACTGCTGCATCACCGGGGCGGTTCTGCGGTCGCCCTCACCGAGGCACAGGCGTTGCAACCGATGTGGACGCGCGACATGTTCATCGCGGTTCACACCGGCTCGATCTGCATACTCGTGCATGGTGAACGCGGAGACCTCTCCGCGATGCTTCGGTCGTATGACGAGTTGGTGTCGGCGCTTCAGGCCTCGCTCCAGCTCAACGCCTTTGACGCACAGATCCGCTTGAGTGCGGAGATCATCGGCTTCCTCGCCACCGCAGTCCTCGCGCGGCAAGCACGGCCCGCTGACTACACCGCACGGGTCGCCGACCTGATGGGCGACGTCGAGCGCGTCATCGCGCTGCGGTCATCCTCACGATCGCTCGGTCTCGAGTCTCAGGCGTGGTTGTGCAGGGCGCGGGCCGAGCACGCACGTTTCGAGTGGCACGGCACAGCATCTCCTCCCACCGAGGCCCTGAACTGCACGCAGGAGGCCGTGCAGATCTTCGACACTCTGGGTCTGCGGTATGACGCAGCCCGGACTCGTGCGCGGCTTGCCGAGTTGCTTGCCGCTTCCGGACATCGTTCGCGGGCACGTGAGGTTGCCGCCGCGGCGCTGGCCGAGGCACGCTCCCTCGGCGCGCGCGGCCTGGTTGCCGCCCTCACCAGTCATCCTCGCGGCAACGGGTCCGGTGACACGACACAACTCACGCCGCGCGAGCGCGACGTCCTCGCTCTCCTGGTCGAGGGCCGCACCAATGGGCAGATTGCCGCCAAACTCTATATCAGCACGAAGACCGCAAGCGTGCATGTCTCCAACATTCTCGGCAAGCTCGGGGCGTCCACTCGCACCGAGGCAGCCGCGATCGCTGCACAGCGGGGTCTTCTGTAGCGCACCCGTCACCAGACCTCGATACGGCTCACCTACTCGACCAACGGTCCGTCGAGAAGACCCGCCTCCAACCGCTGATCGAGTATCGGGGTGAGGCGTTTCAACTGTTCAGTCGTGTTCGGATGTCGTTGCCGATGGCACGCATTCGCGTCATCACCGTCGCGCGGTCCGGGTCTTCACGCGCGCCCGGTGTCCAGTTGGCCACAGCGGCATACGCCACCGTCACACCGTCGCGTGTCACGAGGCCGGTGTCGCCACGTACACCGTCGTCGGTGCCGGTCTTGTTGACCAGTGACCACGGCAGCGGCTCGGTCAGGCCGATCTCGTTGTGTGCCAGCGGATCCAGGTCGAATGCCGAGGCAACCATCGACAGGTCGGTGCCCAGTGACAGCCACTGGGCCACCATCGGGTCGACGCGCCGCTCATGGATGGCAACCTGCATCCGCCACAGCGACTGCGCACTCGCCAGCGAAAGCGTCTCCGCAGCGCCTGGAGCCGTGGCGGTGTCGCGATGGGTCCGCACCTTGTCGAGCAGCTCCATCGGCGCCGCGCCGAGCCGATCGGCATACTCCTTCACCCGGTTCAGGCCCACCGTCCGCAGGACCGCGTTGGTAGCAAGGTTGTCGCTCACTGCACCGATCAGCCGGCACGCGTCGGCCAGGTCGAGTGTGTCCTGATCGAGCACATGCCACAGACCCGAGTCGCGGATGAAGTCTTCTTCCAGCCGCGTAATCGGCTGATCTGCGCGAAGGCTGCCGCGGGTGATGCAGTCGGCGACGTGCCCCAGCAGCAGCATCTTGCCGATCGACGCTGTGCGCAGGACGTCCGCTGGCGACTCGGAGATCCACGGGCTCCCGGCCGCTCCCACCGGCGCGACGAACACGCTCCACTGAACGGCCATCTCAGGCGACCTTCGGGAAGAGCCGACGCGAGCGCAGCGCCTCTTGCAGAACCGACAGCTGGTCGGTCATCGATCGGCGTACGCCCGCCGTCATGGTCTCGTGGGCGACGGCCTGATTCGCGGCCTGCACGGTCGAGGTCTCCACGAGAGTCAGGGGGAAACATGCCGTGGCAATCCTCGCGACCGCGAACTCACCAAGGTGGTCCGCAAGCGGTGGGATCTGCGTGAAGTACCGCTCCTGGTAGGGACGGACAACCTCGAGATCGGTGCTGCGGAAGAACGTGCTGGCGATCGCGAGCGCCTGATAGGCAGACAGTGTCGTGTCCGTGGTCAGCTGGCTCCACGCCCATGCCTTCGCCGATGGCACCGGGCGGTAGGCCTTTGCCGACAAGGCGGCGAGCACACCGGACATGGTGTTGTCCTGCTCCAGCTGCGCGTCGATCTGCGCGTCTCCGATGAGGTCGAGCGACGCAAGTCGCCGCGTCGCCGCCCACCGGAAGTCCTGGTCACCCTCGAGGACCGTCGGCAGGTCCTCGCCGGCCATCCACCGGCCCAGCCGGGCCTCGTCCGTGCTGGTCGACACGAGCAGACGGGCCGCCGGAATCACCGAGGTCGTCGCGGGATCCAGGCGATCGAGCATGCGTTGTGCGGCGCCACCGAGCGCGGCAACCGCATCATCCGACTCCTCTGGCGGCAGAAACAAGCCGGGTAGTGAGCTGCGCACCATGTCGGCAACGGTCGCGATGATGGACTGGTGGTCCTCGGTCGGCCATGCGGCGACAAAGACGTCCAGCACCGTGCGGGGGTCGACGGTGCCGTGTGCCATGCCACCGAGCAGCCCGGACCAGATGACCTGGCGAGCATCGTCGTCCCTGATCCCCGGGAGCTGGTCCGGCAGCTGGTCGAGCGTGCCATCGTCGAAGACGACGGTCGCCCAGGTGAGGTCCGAGACATTCGGAACCACGACCTTCGGCAACGTCTGCCCGACCAGCGAGTCGATCCGCTGCTCACTCGCGGATAGCTCGATCCGTTCGCGCCACACCGGTGCACCATCGGTGAACCCCGCTACCTCGAGCACGTGCGGTCGCTCCGCGGGGTACGGCTCGGGGGTGCGTCGAGTCAGCACCGCGGACACGATGTTGTCCTCCACGCTGCCGATGTCGAGGGCCAGCCTGTCCGCTCCGGGCGTGCCGAGCCAGGCGTGTGCCCACGTGTCGAGCGGGCGGCCACTGGACTTCTCCATCGACGCAAGGAACTGGGCAAACGTCGCATTGCCGTAGGCATGTGTCTCGAGATGGTCTCGCACTCCTGCCAGGAATGCCTCGTCCCCGACGTAGGCGACCAGCTGACGCAGTGCGGAGGCACCCTTTGCGTAGGATATCCCGTCAAAGTTCGCCAGGGCGGAATCCGAGTCCGGCGCAGGCGATCCGGCGACCGGGTGGGTGGATGGGGCCCGGTCCGCCGCATACCCCCAGTTCTTGCGCACGATGCCCATGTCGACCCAGGCCCCCGTGTATTCCGTCGCCTCCACACAGGTGCGGTGCGCCATGTACTCCGCGAAGGACTCGTTGAGCCACAGGTCGTCCCACCACTTCATGGTGACCAGGTCGCCGAACCACATGTGCGCCATCTCATGGGTGACGGTGTTGGCACGCGTCAGCAGCTCCTGCTGGCTCGCCCGCCCCCGGAAGATGTACTGGTCGCGCAACGTCACACAGCCTGGATTCTCCATCGCTCCGGCGTTGAACTCCGGCACGAAGAACTGGTGGTACTCACCCCAGGGATACCGGATCCCGAACAGGCCGTGGTAGTAGTCGAATCCCTGCTTCGTCACGCGGAAGAGGTCCTCGGCCTGCTCGATCAGCTGCCGCCCGAGAGATGCCCGCGCATGGATCCGCAGCGGGATGCCGTCGTGCTCATCGGCCACGGTTGCATACGGCCCAGCGCAGACCGTCATGTAGTAGGTCGCCATCGGCTTCGTCGTGGCCAGTGTCCACTCCCCCGGTGCTGTCTGCGTCGCGGCACCATTGCCCGCCACCATCCAGCCCTTCGGGGCGCGCACGCGCACGTCATAGGGTGCCTTCAGATCGGGTTGGTCGAAGCACGCGAAGATCTGCGGGCCGGCGTCCAGGAACGACATCCCATAGATGTAGGCCTTGCCGTCGGCGTTGTCGACGCTGCGGTGCAGTCCCTGCCCGTCGCGGCCGTAGCTCATGGTGGCGCGCACGACGACGGTGTTGTCAGCGGCCAGATCCGCAAGTGTGAGGCGCTCATCGGAGACCCGAGCGGGATCGATGCTGCTGCCGTTCATCGTGATCGACTCGACTGCACTCGCCTTCACGTCCAAGAAGGTTGAGCCGCCCGGCGTCCGACTGGTGAAGGTGATGGTGCTGACGGACTCGAAGGTGTCCGGTCCCCGATCGAGATCCAGCGCGATGTCGTATGCGGTGACGTCGATCAGTGACGAGCGCTGCTGCGCCTCACTTCGCTGCAAAATGGCCATGAGCACACTTTGCCAGGTCAGCTTGCCGTCGAAGCGACCGGCGCTCGCCACCACGCAAGGTAGGTGATCTTGGGGGGCGAAACACAGCCAGAGCCACCGGAAGTGGCCGGTAGCGGCGATCAGAACCATGAGCCTCAGGATGTGCCACCGGCAGTTCGGTGTGGTCAGCACGTAGCGCCCGCCGTCGGCGTAGCGCTCCTCACGCAGGTACTCGAGCAGGTGTCCCGGAAGCAGCACCGCCGCAGCGCGGCCGAGCTTGCCGCTCGCAGCACCGCTCCGATCAGCGCTTGCCGGGGTGCTTGACCATATCCTCCAGCCGGGCGATCCGCTCGGCCGTCGGAGGGTGGGTGGAGAACATCCGTGACACGTCCTGCGCCCGGAACGGGTTGGCGATCATCATGTGACTGGCATTGACCACCTTCGGCTCCGGCGCAAGCGGCGCCTTGGCCACCCCGGCCTCGAGCTTGCGCAGCGCGGACGCAAGCGCCAGCGGGTCGCCGGTGAGCTTCGACCCGTCCTCGTCCGCGTCGAACTCACGGGTCCGGCTGATCGCCATCTGGATCATGCTGGCCGCCAGCGGCGCGAGAAACGCCATCGCCAGCATGGCGATCGGGTTCGGCCGGTCATCCTCGTTGCCACCGCCAAAACCACCGAACATTCCGGTGAACATCAGCATCTGCCCGACCGAGGTGATGATGCCGGCCAGCGCCGCGGCGACCGAGGAGGTCAGGATGTCGCGGTTGTAGACGTGCATCAGCTCATGGCCGAGGACGGCTCGCAGCTCACGCTCGTCGATGAGGCCGAGGATGCCCTCGGTGCAGCAGACGGCCGCGTGCGAGGGGCTGCGCCCCGTCGCGAACGCGTTCGGTGCCTGGGTCGGCGAGATGAACAGCCCCGGCATCGGCTTGCCGGCCTTCGTCGACAACTCCCGCACAATGCGGTACATCGCCGGCGCCTGCGCCTCACTGACGGGGTAGGCCTTCATGGCGCGGATCGCGAGCTTGTCGCTGTTCCAGTAGCCGTAGGCGGTCGTACCGACGCCGATCAGCGCGAAGATCCAGATGAACCGTCCACCGGCCACCAGGGCGCCGATCGCCAGGAGGATGACCCAGATGCCGGCAAACAGCGCCGTCGTCTTGAGCCCGTTGAAGTGCCTGTGCATACCCGAGGAACGCGTACCGATCACGTGTTGTTCCGGAGGTAAGGGTCATCCGCCCACGATGCTGAGCAGCAGCTGCGGGGCGAAGCTGGTCACCACGAGGCCCGCGAGTCCGGCCAGCACCAGACCGGTGTGCACCGGGTGGATCCGCCCCCGCGCGACCGGCTCCTGGCGTTCACCAAGAATGATCCGCAGCCAGCGCAGGTAGACCGCCACGCCCAGCATGGCGTTGAGGGCCGCGACGACTGCGAGCACCCAGAGCCGGTTTCCGGCGACCGGCGACAGGGCCAGCACCTTCGCGACGAGGCCGACCACGCCCGGGGGCAGGCCAGCGAGCACCAGGAGGGCCAGGCCGAGTGCCGCGCCCAGCACCGGCCGTCGACGCAGCAGCCCTCCGAAGGACCGCAGTCGCGTTGCCGCGCCGCGGCCGTCCGCGTGCGCGATGGCCGTGACCACTGCAAAGGCCACCAGCGTCGCGAGCGAGTAGACCACCAGGTATCCCGCGGCCGAGCGCAACGACGTGGAGGAGACGGTCGCAAGTGGCAGCACCACCCAGCCCGCTTGCGCGACGGTCGACCAGGCGAGGAAGCGCAGCGTCGACTGCTCACGCAGCGCCATGACGTTGCCCAGTGTCATCGACACCGCCGCCAACACACCCAGGACCCCGAGCACCGGGTTCCCGAGGACGTTCATCGAGCGCACCATCACCAGCAGTGCCGCGAGCGCGGCCACCTTGGAGGTCACCACCAGATAGGCGCCGATCGGGGTCGACGCGCCGCCTACGGCCTCGGGGGTCCAGGAGTGGAACGGTGCCAGCGACAGCTTGAACGCAAGTCCCGCGATGATGAACATCATCGCGAGCACCAGGATGCGGTGCGAGTCGGGTGTCTTTGCGGCCTGCAGAAGTCCGCCACCGTTGAGCAGCCCGCCACCCGTCGCGGCGAACCACATGGCGGCGCCCATCGCGAGGATCGCGAAGGAGACCAAGGACACGGTCAGCAGGGACAGCGCCCCATCGATCGCCGCGCGTCGGGCCCGCAGCGCAACCAGGACGACCGTGGGCAGGGTCGCGACCTCGAGCATCACCAGCCAGGACCCCAGGTCGCCGGCCGCCGCGACTCCGGAGGCTCCCGCGGCGGCCGTCAGGACCAGCGCGCCCAGCACCGGCGCCCGTTCTCCGGGGACCTTGATGGGGAACGCCAACAGGGCCACGACGGCCGCCGACACCAGGGCCGCCAGCTGCAGCCCCACACCTACGTGATCGACCAGGTAGAGGCAGTCCTTGTTCGGCAGACACAGCGTGCGCCGTGGACTGTCGGCACCGGGCAGCGCGAGCGGGACCGCGAAGGCCGCCCCGGCCAGCAGGATGATCGCGGCCAGGATCCAGTGCAGCCTGCCGAGGCGTGGCAGGCACAGGTCGATCACCAGCAGCAGCACGGCGCCGAGCGCCGGAACCGCGACCGGTGCGAGCAGCGCCCAGTTGTAGGTCACGCTCATCGAGTGACCCCCGCGAAGATTCGCGCCACGGCGGCGTCCGTCGTATGCAGCACGGGCACCGGGTCGACGCCGATCGCCACGACTGCAGCGACCAGAATGCCGACGACGATCCACTCGGGCCCGTGCGCGTCGGCGAATCGCTGCACGGTTGTCGCAGGTGAATTCGCGGCGGGCAGCGGTTCGCCGGCGTGCGCGGGGTGGACATGGTTGGCCTTGTCGGCGCCTCCGACCCACACCAGTCGAAGCACGCGCAGGGAGTAGCCCGCGGCGAGGACCGTGCCGACCGCGGCCGCGGCCGCCAGCCCCTTGAACCAACCGCCGGGCTGATCGTCGGCCGCGCCCCATGCGGAGAACATTGCCAGCACCTCACCCCAGAAGCCGGCGAGGCCGGGCAGCCCAAGGGATGCGGCAAACCCTACGACGAGGGCAAATCCGAGACGTGGACTGACATCGCGCAACGCGTCACGCACCACGTGCAGATCGTCGCCTCCCCAACGTTGCTTGAGCCCGCCGACCACGGTGAACAGCAGCGCGGAGATGACGCCGTGGGCGATGTTGCCGAACAGCGCCGCCTGGAGCCCGAGCGCGGTGCCGCTGGCAATCCCGAGCATGACGAAGCCCATGTGCGCCACCGAAGACCAGGCGATCAGTCGCTTGAGGCTGCGTTCGACCAGGCACACCAGCCCGCCCCACAGGATGCCGACAACCGCCAGCGTGCCGACCACCGGCGCCAGTCGCGCCATGCCCAGCGGCAGCGGTGCGACGACCAGGCGGACGATGCCGTAGGTGCCCATCTTCAGCAGCACGGCGGCAAGCAGGACCGACCCGGCGGTCGGCGCGACGGTGTGCGCCCGTGGGAGCCACGAGTGCAGCGGCCACATCGGCACCTTGATCGCCAGCCCGATCAGCAGGACCGCGGCGATCGCCGTCTGGGTGCCCTGGGACAGGTGGGTGCCATGGCCGAGCGCGACCAGGTCGGAGGTGCCGCTCGCGAAGACCAGCGCAAGGATGCCCACCAGCATCAGCGTTGAGCCGAGCACGGTGTAGAGAATGAACATTGCTGCGGCTCGGGCACGCTCGGCCGGCTGGTGCGGGTCTCCGAACCGATGGATCAGCACCCACATCGGCACGAGCACCAGCTCGAACGCGAGGAAGAACGAGATCGCGTCCTGCGCGAGGAAGGTCGCCAGCGCGCCTCCGGTCACCAGCAGCAGACAGCCGAAGTAGGTGCCGGGCGTCCCACCGCCCGGCTGCTCATGGCGACCGTGCAGCACGACGAGGAAACCGAGGACAGCGGTCAGCACGAGCAGCGGGGCGCTGATGCCGTCCACCGAGAGGTGTAGACGCATCCCGATTGCGGGCACCCACTGGACGTTGAGCACGGGACGGGCAAACACGGCGTACCCGGTCGCCAGCGCCCCGATGACGGCGGCGCACAGCGCGATGGCGTAGGTCGTGTGCCGGCCGGGCACGCGAGACGCACGATCACCGGCGATCAGCGCGATGCCGGCCAGGATCGGCACGAGTGGTGCAATCAACAGGCTGGCTACCACAGGGCCACCCCCAGCACGCCGACAACGACCAGGCCGGTGGTCAGGGCGAGCAGACCGGTCGTCGGTCGCCGGTTGTGTGCGGCCAGGCCGCGCAGACTCAGTGACCAGGCATCCGAGGCCAGATCGCGCACCCCGCGATCCAGCAGGTCGTCGAGCGCCGCGACGGATCTGGCCAGGGCGAGCACCGGGCGGCCGACGAGGTTGACGTAGGCCGTGTCGGCACCGAACCCGCGCAGGCCGCTGTTGCGCACGGCCTGTGGCACGCGCGCAGCGGCGTCCCCGAAGATCGTGCCGAGCGACATCACCCGCACCAGCAGAGCGACCGCCGCCATGAGCAGCAGGGTCGCGGCGATCAGCCAGCCGTTGACGTTCGACCAGTCGACGTCGATCACGGGTGCGAGGGCCAGCCCGCCCCCGACGACCGAGAGCAGAGTCAGCGTGGCGAGCCCCCATCGTGCGCTCCGGCCCGGCCGGGGTGGCCGGCGAGCGGCCTCCGCCTCCTCCACCTCGAGCTCGTCCACCGCCGCCTCGGGCCCCGGCTCGACGGGACGGATCTCATGTCCGCGCGCGTCGACCGGGGCGGAGGTCTCGAGCATCTCCAGGATGCCGACCTCCTGGACCGCGTGCGAGTCCTCGATCGTCTGGGCTGCCTGACGCCGTTCGGCGATGGTGCGGTGGTCGAGGATCAGCCAGGCCCGCATGCAGTAGGCCGCGGTCAACGCCACCATGACCACGATGGCCACGAACCCGATGCGGGCGACGCCGTCGCCGGCTGCCCCTCGGTGGGCTGCCTCGTCGACGATCAGGTCCTTGGACACGAACCCGGACAGAGGTGGCACCCCGGCCAGCGCGAGCAGGCCCACGGCCATCATGGTGTCCGCGGAAGGGTGCCGCCGCAGCGCTCCGGACATCCGTGGGACGACGGTGCCGCCGACGAGCACGGACAGCCACCCGATCGCCAGGAAGAGCAGTGCCTTGAACATCGCGTGGGACAGCAGGTGCATGATCGCCAGATCGGGGGTCGCGCCCGGCGGCAGGATCGACAGCGCAAGCAGCATCAGGCCGACCTGGGACACCGTCGACCAGGCGAGAAGCCGCTTGAGGTCGTTCTGCAAGAAGGCCAGCACACCGGCCAGCACTGTCGAGATCGAGGCCACGACGACCAGCACGTAGCGGGCCGGATCGGACTGCTCCAGCAGCGGCACGATCCGCGAGAGGACCACGGTGCCGGCGGCGACCATCGTGGCAGCGTGGATGAGTGCCGACGCCGGGGTGGGGCCCTCCATGGCGTCGGGCAGCCAGTCCTGGAAGGGGACCTGGGCGGACTTGCCGGCGACCCCGCAGATCACGCAGATCAGTGCGGCGGACAGTGCGGTCGCATGCCCAGGAGTGCTCCAGTGCGCGATGATCGCGGGGATCGACGTGCTGTGCGCTCCGACCGCGAGCGCGATCAGCCCGATGAAGAACGGCGCGTCGGCGAATCGCGTGACCAGGAACGCCTTGTAGGCCGCGCGCCGGGCCTTCTCCCGGTCCGACTCGTGACCGATCAGCAGATAGGAGCACCAGCCCATCAGCTCCCAGCCGACGATGATGAGCAGCACGTCGCCGGACAGCACGACCAGCTGCATCGCGGCGGTGAACAGTCCGACGGTGGCGGCGAAGACGCGGTAGCGCGGATCGTCCGCGAGATACCAGCGGGTGAACAGTTGGATCACCAATGACACGAGGGCGACCGCGGTCGCCACGATCACGGTGAGCGCGTCGATCTGCAGATGCAGCGGCATCGCGAAGGATCCGCCGGTCGGCAGGGCACCGATCGTGCGTGGAGACGGTGCGGCATCGCCGGTCATCTGCTGGCTCAGCAGCCAGACCGCACTGAGCAGACCGAGCAGGCCACCCAGCGCGGCGATGGCGTAGGCCGCCCGGCGGCTGCGTCGCACGAGCAGCAGGGTCAGCACCCCGACTGCTGCTGGGAAGGCAACGACCAGGAGGCTCGGCTGGATCGACCCGGTGGTGATCATTCGGGGCCCCCGCAAAGTAGCGAGCGCAGCGAGTGACTTTGTGGGGTGATCATTCGGGGCCCCCGCAAAGTAGCGAGCGCAGCGAGTGACTTTGTGGGGTGATCATTCGGGGCCCCCGCAAAGTAGCGAGCGCAGCGAGTGACTTTGTGGGGTGATCACTCGTCCTCCCCCGCGCGAGCCATGTCGATGTCACCGCGGGCGCGGAAGACCGCCACCACCACGGCGAGCGCCACACTGATCTCCGCCGCGGCGATGGTGATCAGGAAGATGGTGAGCACCTGGCCGCCGCGCATCGGGTCGTGCATGGTCGTTCCAGCGGTGACGAACAGCAGGCCCGCGGCGGACAGCATCAGCTCGACGCCGATCAGCACGAGGACGGCATTGCGGCGGGCAACCACCCCGTAGAGGCCGATCCCGAAGAGGGCGGCGACCAGCGCCAGCGGCAGCGACAGGTGGATCACGACCCCTCACCACTCTCGGTCCGTGCGATGGCGGCGTTCGGCAGTCGGGACACCGCCAGGGCTCCGACCAGGGCGGCCACCAGCAGCAGTGACAGCATCTCGAAGGGCCAGACCCAGGTGCCGAACAGCTGGACGCTCAGGGTGTGGGTGCTGCCGGCCGACACCCTCACCGCGTTATTGCCCAGACCACTGATCAGCACGGCCGCGAGCAGCGCCGTCGTGGCGGCGCACAGCACCATCGAGGCGGCGCGCTGGGCCAAGCTGGTGTCGTGCTCATGACTCCTGCCGATCGGTGCACGGGTCAGCATCAGGGCGAACAGCACGAGCACGACAATTGCGCCCACGTAGATCAGTAGGTTCACCAGAGCGACCAGCTCGGCTCCGAGCACCAGGTAGCACCCGGAAAGCGCGACGAGGGCGACCATCAGCCACAGGGCGGCATGGACCAGGTGCTTGGTGGTGACCGAGAGCAGCGCGCTGGCCGCGCAGATCACTCCGACGATCGTGAAGAAGACGTCATGCGTCGTCACTGGGCCCCCGGATCCGTCGCGGGCGGCGGCGGGACCGTGGCCATCCACTCCCCCAGTCGGTCCTTCTCGTGCAGCATGTCGCGAATGTCCGTCTCGGCATACTCGAACTCGGGGCTCCAGAAGAGCGCATCGAAGGGGCAGACCTCGATGCAGATGCCGCAGTACATGCACAGGCTGAAGTCGATGGCGAACCGGTCGAGGACGTTCTGCTGCCGGTCGCGGCCGCCCTCGGGCCCGGCCGGGATCGTCTCCTTGTGGGAGTCGATGTAGATGCACCAGTCGGGGCACTCGCGGGCACAGAGCATGCAGGAGGTGCAGTTCTCGGCAAGCAGCGCGATCACGCCACGCGAGCGCGGGGGCAGCTCCGGCTTGACGTCCGGGTACTCCTGGGTGTGGGCGTGCGAGGTCATCGTCCGGGCCGTGGTCGCCATGCCCTTCACCAGACCCGGAACGAGGCCGTGCTTGTGCTGGTCGGGCCGTGACATCGCGTTCCGTTCGCTCGAGCTTTGCTCCGCAGGTGGAACCGTATCGTCCCTGGCTGGTCAGACCTAGCACCGGCTCGGCGCTGCCGACACGTATGCCGACCACTTCCGGCCGACCGGGCCCGAGCTGCCCGTCGAACTGGCAACGGCCGGTTCCGCTCCCAGGTCGACTCCCTGACGGCTCTGCCGTTCCCGGGGAGGTCCTTCGACGGCCGGGCTACGCCGCGTCGAGATCGCAATTTTCCGCCCCATTCCAGGGGTTTGGGGCGTGATATTGCGATCTCGACGCGGGTTGACGATCAGTTGTTCTTGTTCCAGAACTGATGCGTGAGGCCGCTGGGCGAGACGACGGTCTCGACGGTGAAACGGCCCTCGATGCCGCGGAGGCCCTCCCATAGGCGCACGCCGCGGCCGAGCGTGATCGGCACGATGGCCAGGTGCATGAAGTCGACCAGATCGGCCTGAAGGAACTGGCGCAGGGTCGAGGGCCCTCCGCCGATTCGGACGTCCAGATCACCGGCGGCCCGCTGCGCCAGGTCGAGGACCTCCTGCGGCGTCCCGTCGACAAAGTGGAAGCTGGTCCCGTCCGAGAACTCCATCGTGGCCTGTGGATGGTGGCTCATGACGAAGACCGGGGTGTGAAACGGTGGCTCCTCGCCCCACCAGCCGCGCCACCCATCGTCGGGCCAGTCGCCGGTCTGCGGACCGAACTTGCGCCGCCCCATGATCTCGGCGCCGATGCCCTGGCCCCACATACTGGTCAGGGCACGATCCAGCGTGATCGGGTCGTCCGCCTGGTCGACCCCATGGATTGCCCTGCCGTCGAACCAGTCGAAGAGTCGGTCGGCACCGCCGATCGGGGCATCGAACGTCACCTGCTCGCCCGCGGCGTAGCCGTCGAGCGAGATGAGCATGTTGTGGACTCGGGTGCGGGGCATGGCCACTCCTCAAAGTGATTGCACGGGACAACCAGTCGCTTCAGGATATCGAGCCTCGTGCCGCGTGGTGTCAGCTTCGACGGCCCGGTCAGGCCGTCAGCACGACGCCGACGGCGGTGATCGCCAGCTGCAACAGCGCCAGCGGCACCAGCCCGAGCCAGGCCACCCGTTGCAGCTGGTCCTCGCGCAGTCTCGGCCAGGACACCCGCATCCAGATGATGATCAGCGCGAAGAGGAAGCCCTTGAGCAGCGTCCACAACCAGCCGAGGTACCCGTCGAACGGGCCGGTCCAGCCGCCGAGGTAGAGCACAGCCAGCAGCAGGGACATGACGACGATCCCGGCATACTCCGCCAGCAGGAAGAACGCGAACCGCAGGCCGGTGTACTCCGTGTACGGCCCCATGACGACCTCGGAGTCGGCCACCGGCGCGTCGAACGGCACCCGCTGAAGCTCGGCCGTCGCGGCGACCAGGAAGACGATCGCGCCGGGCAGCTGCCACAGCAGCCACCACGGCGTCCAGGCGTGCGCGATGCCGACCAGCGACAGCGAACCGGCCGCGATCGCGAACGACGCGCAGGACAGGATCAGCGGCAGCTCGTATGACAGGAGCTGAGCGGCGCTGCGCATCGCACCGATGAGCGCGTACTTGTTGCCGCTGGACCAGCCGGCCATCAGGGTGCCCACGGTGCCGATGCCGGTGACGGCGATCGCCCAGATCAGCCCGTCGTCGACGTTGGCGCCGAAGACGTGCGCGTCCAGCGGGATGACCGCGAGCGCCAGCAGGTAGGCCACGATGCCGAGGGCCGGTGCCAGTCGGAAGACCCGTTTGTCGGCGGCGATCGGGACGATGTCCTCCTTCTGGGCGAACTTCACGCCGTCGGCCACCAGCTGGGCCCAGCCGTGGAACCCACCCGGATACATCGGCCCCAGCCGCCCCTGCATGTGTGCCATCACCTTGTGCTCGGTCTGCCCGACGACCAGGGGCAGCACCAGAAACGCCGCGAGCACGCACACCGCGCGCAGCACGACCTCGACGACGTCGTGGCTCATCGGGGTCCCCAGCTCTCCGGAGGGACACCGGGCGGCAGCAGCTTGCGCCGCGGGCGCGCCGGCCGGCCGGCCTTCTTCGCCGCGCCGACGTGCGAGTCTGATGGGTCCTTTGCGCCCGGCCACGGTTTGCTCGCGCGCGCGGCGAGCATGAACGACTTGCGCAGCGGGGTGCCCTCGAATCCGTCCGGCAGCAGCAGCGGCCGCATCCCCAGGCCGGTGCGGTCATCGAACTCCTCGAAGTCGATGCCGAACATCTCGTGGGTCTCCCGCTCGTGCCAGGCGGCGCCACGCCATACCGCGGTGAGGCTGCGGACCGGCTGCCCATCGGGCACCCGCGTGCTGGCCAGCACCTCGCGCACCCCGTCCGCCTCGTAGGCGTAGAGGTGGGCCACGACGTCGAATCCGGGATCCTCGTCCTGATCGGTCTGGTCCACCGCGCTCAAGAAGTCGAAGAAGGTGAAGCCCTCGTCGTGCAGTCTGGTCAGGGTGTCCAGCCACTCGTCCGGGGCGCACCGGGTGCGCGGCACCAGCGGCTCATCGGTCATTCGGCATTGTCCTGCAGGCCATCCGACGGAGGCTGGACGAGCGGACGGCTGACCTGCGCCGCGACCGACGACCGACCTACCGCAGATCCGAGACGCTCCCGCAGACTGGCGCCCCGCACCTGCTCCGCGGCGATCTTCTCCTGCAGCTTGAGGATGCCCTGCAGCAGCGCCTCCGGGCGCGGCGGGCAGCCCGGCACGTAGACATCGACCGGGATGATCTGGTCGACGCCCTTGGTGACGCAGTAGGAGTCCCAGTACGGCCCGCCCGAGTTGGAGCACGCACCAAAGGAGATGACGTACTTCGGCTCCGGCATCTGGTCGTAGAGTCGACGCACGGCGGGCGCCATCTTGTCGGTCACGGTGCCCGACACGACCATGAGATCGGCCTGCCGCGGACCGGGCGCGAACGGGATGACGCCCAGTCGGATGAAGTCGTGCCGTGCCATTGACGTGGCGATGAACTCGATGGCGCAGCAGGCGAGCCCGAAGTTGAAGACCCACAAGGAGTAGCGACGGCCCCAGTTGAGCACCAGTCGCATCGGCTTGGGTGCCGCAGCCTGCATCGGCCCGACCTTGGGCATGGGGAGACTGGTGGTCATCGCGGACTCTCACTCCTGCTCGCGGAGGCGGTGCCCACCCAGGTGAGCAGACCGCGACGCGCCGCGTGCGCCAGGCCTACGACCAGGGCCGCGACAAAGATCCCCATTTCGACCAGGCTGGCGACGCCCAGGTGCGCATCACGCAGCACCAGTGCCCACGGAAAGAGATAGACGGCGTCGACGGCGAACACCACGTAAAGGAAGGCGTAGGCGAGGTACCGCACCTGGGTCTGCGCCCATCCACCGGTCACCGGATCCACACCGGACTCGTAGGTCGTCAGCTTCGCGCGGGTCGGCGCACGAGGTGCGAGCATCCGCCGCCCGAGCATCGCGACGACAAAGAGCAGCGCCCCGGCGAGCAGCACGCCCGCGAGCACCACATAGCCCGTCAGTCCAGATCCCACGAGAGCAGCCTAACGAGGTACGCGCCCGAACACCTGGTCGCACTCGCCGTACGCCGTGGAAACGGCGTAAGGAATGACATCGCCCCGTGCTGTCGCCCTGCGCGCTTAGGGTGAAAAACGAGCGATGCAGGCCAACCACGACCTCGCATCGGATGGGAGGCCACTCATGTTCTGGGCGATCGTTCTAGCAGTGCTGGTCGTTGTCCTGGCGTTCTGCGCGGCAATCGACAGGCGTCGGCGGCGGCGCGGGATGAAGACGGCCATCGAGGACGGCTCCGGCCTGAACGGCCCGGGCGCTCACGGCGCATATGCCGCGGGCCTGCGTGAGGGCATCCGCGGACAGTCGAACGGCTTCGGCAACCACTAGGCCGCACTCCGCCGGCCGATGCGATCAGTGGTCGCGCCGACCGAGCCGGGCGAGGTAGTCGTTGTAGCTCTGCAGATCGCTGTGTGAACCGGTCCGCTCCGCACGATCCTCGGTGCGGTCGAAGCGCCGACCCTCGCGGTCGCTGCTGCGTGACCAGAGCACCGCGATCGCGAGCACGACCAGCAGGGTGGGTATCTCGCTGAATCCCCACGCGATGGCCCCACCGACCTTCTGGTCGTACATCACACTGATGTGCCATGCCATCGGCGGGTGGGCGAAGTAGGTGGCGATGATGGTGTTGCCCAGCATCACCGCGATGCCGAAGAACGCGTGGAACGGTGCGGTGATGAACAGCTCGATGATCCGCAGGACCGGCGGCTGCTGGTGCGGGCTGGGGTCGACGGCCAGGATGGGCCAGAAGAGCAGCAGACCGACCGCGACGAAGTGGATCATCATCACCTCGTGGCCGACGAACCCGCTCATCATCCAGTCGAAGATCGGGGTGAAGTAGAGCCCGTAGAGGCTGAAGAGGAAGACCGGGATGCTGAACAACGGTGAGCTGATCACCGTGGCGAACCGGCTGTGCAGGACTCGCAGCAGCGCCCGTCGCGGCGCGCCCGCCCGCCCGTGAGTGTTGGGCATGGCGCGCAGGGCGAGCGTGATCGGCGCGCCCATCAGCAGCGGGATCGGGGCAAGCATGCTGAGGACCATGTGCTGCACCATGTGCACGCTGAACAGCTGCATCCCGTAGCCGCCGATACCCGTGGCGGTGACCAGCACGATGAGGGCGAGCCCGACCAGGAAGCTGAGGGTGCGGCCCACCGGCCAGCGGGTGCCGCGGCGGTGCAACCGCCAGACCCCCCAGCCATACAGCAGCAGACCGGCCAGGCACAGCAGCGGCATGACGGGCACCGGTTGTGGATGCCACTCCAACAGACGACCCAGACTCATGGGAAGCGTCGGATGCCACATGGGGCCACCCATGTGCTGGCCCATGCCCGACCCGTTCGGGCTCATGGCCACCTCACCCGCCCCAGGGCGATCTGCACACAACGCACAGTCTTACTCTGGCACGCCTTCCTGGATGCCTCCCGTCGGCCCGTGTCTGCCCACCGGACCCGCTCGGGGAAGAACCGACCGGCGGCGTACGTTTGAACCAGTCGAACTGTGAGAAATAGGGAGCCGCGGCAGTATGAGCACGTCGATCCACACGCTGGACAAGGTCGTCATCCGATTCGCCGGTGACTCCGGCGACGGTATGCAGCTCACCGGCGACCGGTTCACCTCCGAGACGGCGCTTCTCGGCAACGACCTGTCGACGCTACCCAACTTCCCCGCGGAGATCCGTGCGCCCCAGGGCACGCTGCCGGGGGTCTCCAGCTTCCAGCTGCACTTCGCCGACCACGACGTCCTGACTCCCGGCGATGCACCGGACGTGTTGGTGGCCATGAACCCGGCGGCCCTGCGGGCCAACCTTGGCGACCTGCCCCGCGGTGCCACGATCATCGTCAACGGTGACGAGTTCTCCAAGCGCAACCTGGCCAAGGCGGGGTATGCCGCGAACCCCATCGAGGACGACTCGCTCGAGTCGTGGCACGTGCACAGCCTCCCGCTGACCTCGATCACCGTCGAGGCGCTGACCTCCTTCGATCTGACCCGCAAGGACAAGGAGCGCGCGAAGAACATGTTCGCGCTCGGTCTGCTGCTGTGGATGTACACGAGGCCGCTGGTCGGCACCGAGTCCTTCTTGAAGACCAAGTTCTCCGACCAGCCGGAAATCCTGGCCGCGAACCTGAAGGCGCTGCATGCGGGCCACGCGTATGGCGAGACGACAGAAGCGTTCTCGGTGCAGTATTCGGTGGCTCCGGCCCCGATGCCGGAAGGCACCTACCGCAACATCACCGGCAACCTGGCCATGGCCTACGGGATGGTGGCTGCCGCCCACCGCGCTCACCTCCCGCTGGTGCTCGGCAGCTATCCGATCACGCCGGCCTCTGACCTGCTGCACACGCTGTCGAGGATGAAGCGCTTCGGTGTCACGACGATCCAGGCGGAGGACGAGATCGCCGCGATCGGCTCCGCGCTCGGGGCCGCCTTCGGCGGTGCGCTCGGCGCGACGACCACCAGCGGCCCGGGGCTGGCACTCAAGTCGGAGACGATCGGCCTCGGGGTCTCGCTCGAGCTGCCGCTGCTGATCATCGACGTGCAGCGCGGCGGCCCCTCCACGGGGCTGCCGACGAAGACCGAGCAGGCCGACCTGCTGCAGGCGATGTTCGGCCGCAACGGTGAGTCACCGGTCGCGGTCGTCGCCCCGTCGACACCGTCCGACTGCTTCGCCATCGCACTGGAGGCCGTGCGCATCGCCACGACGTACCGCACCCCGGTGATCGTGCTCTCCGACGGCTATCTGGCCAACGGCTCCGAGCCGTGGCGGCTGCCGGCAGTCGACGACCTGCCGGACCTGAGCGTCGAATACGCCACCGAGCCCAATGACCAGGACGAGCAAGGCAATCCGGTCTTCCATCCCTACAAGCGGGACCTCGACACGCTCGCCCGCCCATGGGCGGTGCCAGGCACCGCGGGCCTGGAGCACCGGGTAGGCGGTCTGGAGAAGGCCGACGTCACCGGCAACATCAGCTATGACCCGGCCAACCACGACCGGATGGTGCGGTTGCGCGCCGACAAGATCGCCGGCATCGCCCAGTCCATACCGGATCTCACCGTTGACGACCCTTCCGGCGAGGCCAGGCTCCTGCTGCTCGGCTGGGGGTCCACCTACGGGCCCTGCGCTGCAGCGGCGCGGCTCGTGCGTGCCACCGGCGCGCGGGTCGCGCACGCGCACCTGCGTCACCTCAACCCGTTCCCGCGCAACCTCGGCGAGGTGCTGCGCAGCTACGACCGCGTCATGCTGCCCGAGATGAACCTCGGCCAGCTCGCCATGCTGCTGCGCTCGCGATACCTGGTCGACGTGCAGAGTCACACCGCCGTTCGCGGGACGCCCTTCACCGGCGCCGAGCTCGCCGGCGCGATCACCGAGCACCTGAAAGAGGTGGACCCACAGTGACTGTCGACATCGGGATGCCGTCCCGTGGCACCGACGGAGTGCCGACCCTGGCCGAGGGCGAGAAGCTGTCCAAGCGCGACTTCACCTCCGATCAGGAGGTGCGCTGGTGCCCGGGCTGCGGCGACTACGTCATCCTGGCCGCAATCCAGAGCTTCCTGCCCGAGCTCGGCCTCAAGCGCGAGAACATCGTCTGCATCTCGGGCATCGGCTGCTCCAGCCGGTTCCCGTACTACCTGGACACCTATGGCATGCACTCGATCCACGGCCGGGCGCCCGCGATCGCGACCGGCCTTGCCACGTCACGCCCGGACTTGTCGGTCTGGGTGATCACCGGCGACGGCGACGCGCTGTCGATCGGCGGCAACCACCTGATCCATGCGCTGCGCCGCAACGTCAACCTGACCATCCTGCTGTTCAACAACAAGATCTACGGGCTGACCAAGGGGCAGTACTCCCCCACGTCCGAGGTCGGCAAGATCACCAAGTCGACACCGCTCGGTTCGGTCGACCGCCCCTTCAACCCGGTCTCGCTTGCGCTCGGCGCCGAAGGCACGTTCGTCGCACGCACCATGGACTCCGACCCCAAGCACCTGAAGTCGATCCTGCGGGCTGCCGCGGCCCACCGCGGCACGGCACTGGTCGAGATCTATCAGAACTGCCCGATCTTCAATGACGGCGCATTCGAGATCCTCAAGGACCGCGATGAGCGGGCCGGTCGCATCCTGCATTTGACCGATGGCGCGCCGCTGCGCATCGGCGAGGGTGAGCACGCCCGGGTCGTCGTGCGCACCGATGCCGGCAACCTCGCGGTCGTCGCGGAGTCGGAGGCGGACCCCGCGCGGATCGTCGTGCACGACGCCGCGGCGGACGACCCGTCGCAGGCCTTCGCCCTCTCCCGTCTGGACGACCCGGCCTTCACCCAGGTGCCGATGGGCATCTTCCGGAATGTCGAGCGGCCGACGTATGACGACCTGGTGCGTTCTCAGCTCGCCGCCGCCGCGCCGGACGGGCCGGCGAGTGATGCGGACCTGGCCGCGCTGCTGCGCGGCAACGACGCGTGGGATGTCGCCGACAGCCTCGGCCGTAGCAGCCTGAAGTGATCCACCCCGAATGAGCATGGGCCTACTCACGCGAAGCGGCACCTCGGGGCAGACCGAGGTCAGCAAGGGCGCGACCTACGGCTTCGCCGCCTACGTGATCTGGGGTGCCTTCCCGCTCTACTTCCACGCGCTCGAACCGTCGGGTGCGTGGGAGGTCCTGGTCCACCGGATCCTGTGGACCTTCGTCGTCTGTGTGATCGTGCTCGCCTATCTGCGCAAGATGGCGTTCGCCCGCGACCTGCTGCACAACCCACGGCGACTGGCCGCGGTCACCATTGCCAGTCTGATGATCGCCACGAATTGGACGATCTACGTGGAGGCCGTGGTCACCGGACACGTCGTCGAGGCCTCCCTGGGATACTTTCTGAACCCGCTGGTCACGGTCGCCCTAGGCGTGGTGGTACTGCGCGAACGCCTGCGCCGGCTGCAGTGGATAGCCGTCGGGGTCGGCATCGTCGCGTGCATCTACCTGGCGATCGACTACGGCCACCTCCCGTGGATCTCGGTCTGTCTGGCTCTGTCCTTCGCGTCCTACGGGTTCATGAAGAATCGCATCGGCGGGTCGATGACTCCGCTGGAAAGCCTCGCCTCGGAGACCGCGGTTCTCACCCCGGTGGCGGTGGTCGTGCTCGTCGCCCTGACGGTGACCGGCCACACCACCTTCACCACCGACGGCACCGGCCATGCACTGTTGCTCATGAGCTCCGGCGTGGCCACGGCGATCCCGTTGCTGCTGTTTGCCGCTGCAGCACGTCGCGTGCCACTGGTGACCATCGGTCTGCTGCAGTTCATCACGCCGGTGCTGCAGCTGCTGTGCGGTGTCCTGCTGCTCGACGAGCACCTCAACACCGCGCGGTGGATCGGCTTCGGGATCGTCTGGGTTGCCTTGGCGCTGCTCAGCCTCGACTCGCTGCGGGCAGGCACCCGCAGTCGGCGGCAGCGACGACTCCTGGAAGTCGAGCTCGCGGCCGAAGACTGCCACTAGCCATGCCCGGCGCAGAGGTCGCAGCCCCCGAGCCACGACGCGCGGATCTCGTCCTTGCACTGCGCGACTCCACCTCGGTCGGTCTGGCGACCGTCCCCGTGGGTCTGGCCTTCGGGGTGCTCGTGTCGCAGTCCGGACTGCCGTGGTGGTGGGCGACCCTGTCGGCGGCCGTGATCTTCGCCGGGTCGCTGGAGTTCCTCGTGCTGGGCATGGTCACGGCATTCGCTCCGCTGGCCCAGATCGCGATCACATCGTTCATGGTCAACTTCCGACACGTGTTCTACTCGCTGTCGTTCCCGCTGCACCGGGTGAACGGGGCTCCCGCGAAGCTCTACAGCACCTATACGCTCACCGACGAGGCGTACGCCCTGACCACGGGCCCGGACGCGCAGACGTGGAGCCGCACGCGAATCGTGGGGCTCCAGGCCCTCATCCAGGCGTATTGGGTTGCCAGCGCCACGATCGGCGTCATCGGCGGGTCCTTCATCCCGGCTGGGGTCAAGGGCCTCGACTTCGCGATCACGGCCCTCTTCCTAGTGCTCGGCATGGACGCGTTCCGCGTGCGCCGCGACATCCCAGGGCCGCTGGTGGCCGCGGCGTGCGCGCTGGTCGGGCGCGTGGCGTTCGGCAACGACATGCTGGTGTTCGCGCTGCCCGCCCTCGCGGCATTCCTCATGGCGAAGTATGCCGTCCGGAGGCGAGGGTGGCATGCCTGACACGCCCTACCTCCTGGGTGCGCTGGTGATCAGCGCAGGAGTCACGTGGATGCTGCGGGCGATGCCGTTCCTGGTGATCTCCCCGCTTCGTCGCAGTCGGCTGATCCCCTACCTCGCCGCGACCATGCCGGTGGGCGTGATGATGATCCTGACGATCTACACGATGCGCAATGTCGATTTCGAGAGCGCGGCGGGACTGGCCTTCGTCCTTGCCGTGCTCACAACGATCGGCCTGCACCTGTGGCGGCACAACGTATTGGTGAGCATCTTCGGCGGCACCGTGGTCCACGTCATCCTCGTCAGCACGGTCCTCACCGGCTGACGGGCGGCCTTCACCTCGTCGAGAGGCATACCTCACGGCGAGAGGTGCACAAACTTTGTATGCCGCTCAGTGGGTTTGTATGCCCCTCGGTGAGTTAGGCGCCGAGGACCTGGTCGAGGTAGGCGTTGGTGAAGATGCGGCGCGGGTCGAGCCGGTTGCGCAGCGCGACGAACTCGTCGAAGTTCGGATAGCGCTCGCGCAGGTCGTCCGCGGCGAGATCGTGCAGCTTGCCCCAGTGCGGGCGTGCCTCGTGGTCGCTCAGCATCGACCAGAACGCGTTGAAGTAGGCCGAATGGTCCCGCTGGTGATACTGATGAATGGCGATGTAGCCGGTCTCTCGGCCGTACGCCGTGGACAGCCAGCGGTCGTCGGCTGCGGCGAAGCGAACCTCGACCGGGAAGGCAATGCGCTCCGTGCTCGACTGCATCCACCGCGACAGCTCCCGCAGCAACGCCGGCACCGCCTCCCGCGGCACGGCATACTCGCTCTCCCGGAACCGCACATCGCGCGCCGAGGCAAAAACCTTGTAGGACCAGTCGACGTAGGACCGGGCCGAAAGCGCGCGAGAGGACAGCTGATTGACCTTCGGGATAAGGCGCGGCGCCCTTGCGGTCAGACGGTTGACCCCGTCGAAGAGCTTGTTGGAAAGCAGGTCGTCGTCCAGGCGCGACCGCCAGCCGGGCAATGGCGAACGCAGCGACTCGTCATCGTTGCGCGTATTGGTCTTCGTCAGCACCCGATCGGTGTGCGGGAACCAGTAGAACTCGAAATGGTCCGATCCATCCACCCGCTGGTCCAGCGACTCCAGGACGGAGTGCAAGGTGTCCGGGCTCTCCTGCGCGCACAGCAAGAACTTCGGCACACACTGGATCTCGACGGCCGTGAGTATGCCGAGGGCACCCAGCCCCAGCGACACCGCCGGCAGCATCTCGGGACTCTGGTCGTCGGTGATGCGCAGCAACGACCCGTCACTCGTGACCATCTCGACGCCGCGGATCTGCCCGGACAGACCGGCAAAACCCATACCCGTGCCATGCGTACCGGTGGAGATCGCCCCGGCGATGGTCTGGCGGTCGATGTCACCGAGGTTGGTCATCGCCAGCCCTCGGCGGTAGAGCTCGGGTCCGAGCACGTGCAGCGGCGTGCCGGCCTGCACCCAAACTCGCCCGGTGACCGCGTCGGCCGACATCACCCCGGACAACTGGTCCATCCGCAGGAGAATGTCTGTCGGCTCTGCGATGCCGGTGAACGAGTGCCCGGCTCCCACTGCTTTGACCCGGCGACCCTCCAGGCTGCTCTCTTCGCACAACAGCTGCAGGTGGGCGACATCGCGCACCATGACGGTCTCCGACGGTGAGGCGTGCACCGTGCCCGCCCAGTTGGACCAGTCAACCAAAGTTCTCTCCCTCGCCTCGATAGGTCGGCAGTCGGTCCTCGACCCGGCCGCCTCGCACCAACAGGATCTCGTTGAACCTCTCGCACATCTCGCCGGCCTTGGCGTGCCGGAACCACACCGGGTCACCGACGTCCAGATCACGAGCGGCCTTGCCCCGCAGGGGAGTCTGCACCTCCCCTGCGCCCTCCTGGCCCATCAGGGACAGGCCCGCAGGATGCACGGGCACCGGCACGCGACTCTTGCCCGGCGGACCTGAAGCGATGTAGCCACCACTGAAGGTGACCGCGATATCGGCCGCCGGCTTGCGCACGACCGGCGACACGAAGTATGCGGCCGGCCGCAAGTCCGTGTCGTCGTAGCCATCAAACAGGCGCGGCGTGAAAAACCCTGAGCCAGCAGCCAGTTCGGTGATCGCACTGTCGCGTGTGGTCGAGTGCAGGCTACCGGTGCCGCCGCCGTTCACCAGCTCCAGCTCGGCATGCCGACTGACGGCCGCCACCACCAGAGACCGCCGAGTCGCGAGCTCGGCCAGCGAGCGGCGCTTCATCAGCCGCACGACGGGGCTCGTGTCTGGCACTCCGGCAACCTGCGCCTCGTAGAACATCAGGCCCACAACGCGCACTCCACGCATCGACGCGGCGCGCTCCGCGGCGCGGCCTGCCTCCTGCGCCGTATGCAGGGTGGACCGGTGCGCGCCGACAGCGACCGGACCCAACCGCAGCGAGGAGTCGATGTCGAGACACACCCGCAACGGCATGTCCCGCGCGGCCGCGTCCAACATCTGCAGGTGCTCCGGCAGGTCCGCCATGAAGGTCACTCGGCCGGTGAGCACGGGATCCGCGGCGACCGCCTTCATCACCTCGGCGTCAACGGTCGGATAGGCGATGACGATGTCCTCGACGCCGTGTCGGGCCAACCACAGTGCCTCGGCCGCGGAGTAGGCCAGCACCCCGGAGTGCCCGTCCCGCTGCAGCACTCGCTCGATGAGGCCGCGCACCCGAATCGACTTGGACGCCACCCGGATCGGCTTGCCATGTGCCCGGCGCAGCATCTCGGTGCCATTGGCCTCGAAGGCGTCCAGGTCCAGCACCGCCGTGGGCGCTGCCACCCGTCCGACGGCCCGCCACAGGTCACCCATCCGAGGTGCCTGCGAATGACCCCAGCGCAAGGCCGAAAACGGCCGCGAAACCATCCAGCACCTCCAGCGCCAACTCGTCGTCCTGGTCGGCGATCCAAGCGAGCGCCACGCCGTCCGTGACAGCCGTGACCATCCTGCTGAGCAGCTCGCGCGAGAGTGGCAGCTCGCCGAACCTGTCGTGCTGGTCCGCGAGCACCTTGTCAACCGCGGCATACGCTCGCTGGAAGATCAGACGGGCAAGTCGGGGTCCTGGGTCGTCTTGCCGCACAAGATGATTGACCAATTCATAGACCAACCGCTGACGGTCGCGGTTGCCACCCGCGGCGGACCAGTAGCTGCGAAATGCGCAGCGGATGACCTCGGCCACGGTGTACGTCCGCCCGGCGTCG
The DNA here is from genome assembly GCF_007845645.1 of Leekyejoonella antrihumi. GTDB lineage: Bacteria > Actinomycetota > Actinomycetes > Actinomycetales > Dermatophilaceae > Leekyejoonella > Leekyejoonella antrihumi. The sequence goes on along the minus strand of NZ_VCQV01000006.1, from coordinate 45,726 downwards.
AGCTCGACCTGGATGTCGGGTTGCGCGACCTGCTCGACGACGGCTTCCAGCAGCGCACGTTTGGAACCGAAGCAGTAGTGCACCGTGCCCAGTGGCACGCCCGCTTCCTGAGCGATCCGGCGCACGGTGGCCGCCTCGAGCCCCTCGGCGAGCGCCACCTTGATCGTGGCGTCCACCAGCTCACCACGCCTGACATCCGCTGCAACTCTGGCCACGACTGGACCCTACCCGCTACTTGGACGCTTGACCAGGATTGCATCCGCCGAGTGACGTAGCAAAGCGCCGAGTGGAGGGGTTATAGCTGCGCCACTCGAAGGTTACCTGCTCCACTCGACGGGTGAGGGGCCGGTCAGCTGCTGCGCGTGGCCAGCGACATCGGCAGTGCGCGCAGCATGTCCAGTGCCGAGCTCTCCCCCAGCGGCGCGAGCAGGTCGGCCGCCTCGTGGGCCACGGACAGCGTGTGCTCGCGCGCCTGGTCGACGGCGGGGTGGGCGCGCAGCAGCTTCAACGCCTCCGCGTGCTCGGCATCCTCGGTGAGGGGCCGCGACAGCAGCTCCTGCAGTCGCGCGTCGCCCGGATCGGTCGACGCCCGCACGTAGAGCACCGGAAGGGTGGTCACGCCCGCCCGCAGGTCCGTCCCGGGAACCTTGCCCGAGTCCGCCGAGTCAGAGGCGATGTCCAGCACGTCGTCGGCCAGCTGGAAGACCATACCCACCAGCTCGCCATACCGATTGACCAGATCGATCGTCGCCTGCGGGCAACCGGCGAACATCGCACCGTAGCGCGCGGCCGTCGAGATCAACGAACCCGTCTTGTGCTCGAGCACCTCGAAGTAGTGCTTCATCGGGTCGGCGCCCTCCGGCGCCTGGCGATCGTCCTGAATCTGACCGGTGCACAGCCGCACGAACGTCTGGGCCTGGATCAGGACCGCCTCGGCTCCGAGCCCGGCAACGATCTCCGAGGCGCGAGCAAAGAGCAGGTCACCGACCAGGATCGCGGTGGCGTTGTCGTAGTGGCTGTTCGCACTGGCCACCCCGCGGCGCATGTCGGCGGCGTCCATCACGTCGTCGTGATACAGCGACGCCAGGTGGGTCAACTCCACACCGACTGCCGCGTCGACGACCTTCGCATTGCGCCCGGTGCCCAGCTCACTCGACAGCAGCGTGAGCAGCGGCCGCAGCCGCTTGCCACCGGCGGCGAGCAGGTGGCCCGAGGCCCGCGCCACGAACGGGTCGTCGTGGTCCACCACGGCCTTCAGCCGCGCGTCGACCTCGCTGAGTCCCTCCGCCAGCCTGGCAGCCAGTTCGGGGGTCGCTCCGGGAAACCCTCCCGTGACAACAGTCATCGAAGGAAGAGCGTCGAGTGCTGCGTCATCTCGAACAGCGGAGCCGGGATGATGCCGAGAAGCAGGGTGAGCACGGTCCCGACCGCAACCGAGATGCCGGTCAGCGCCGACGGCGTGACCACGGCGGTGCCCTCAGCCGGCTCCGAGAAGTACATCAGGACGATGACCTTCACGTACACGAACGCGGTGACCGCGCTCATGGCCATACCGACCACCGCGAGCCAGGTCGCGCCGTGCCCGACGGCCGCCGAGAAGATCGCGAACTTTGCCACGAACCCGGAGGTCAGTGGGATCCCGGCGAACGCCAGCAGCAGGAACGAGAAGGTCCCCGCGAGCAATGGGTTGGTCTTGCCCAGACCGGCCCACTGCGACAGGTGCGTCGCCTCGGTTCCCCCCGAGCGCACCAGGGCGACCAGCGCAAAGGCCGCGATGATGCTGAACCCGTAGGCGGCCAGGTAGAACAACGTGCCGGAGATACCGACCGTGTTCAGCGCGATCAGGCCCACGAGGACAAACCCCGCATGGGTGATCGAGCTGTAGGCGAGCAACCGCTTGATGTCGGTCTGCACGACCGACAGCACGGCGCCGATCACCATCGTCAGCAGCGCCACGATGGCAAGCACCGGCTGCCACGTCCACCGCAGGCTCTCGAACGCGACATAGAAGATGCGCAGCAACGCCCCGAATGCCGCGACCTTGGTGCAGGCGGCCATGAATCCGCTGACCGGCGTCGGCGCGCCCTGATAGACGTCCGGCGTCCACGAGTGGAACGGCACCGCACCCGCCTTGAAGAGCAGGCCCACCGCCACCAGTAGCACCCCCGGCGCCAGCAGTCCGTCCATCCCACCGTTCGTGCCGATCGCCTTGTTGATGGCGTCGAAGTCCAGCGACCCGGCGAACCCGTAGATCAGCGCAGCCCCGAAGATGAAGAACGCGGAGGAGAACGCGCCGAGCAGGAAGTACTTCATCGACGCCTCCTGCGACAGCAGGCGCCGTCGACGCGCCAGCCCCGTCAGGATGTAGAGCGGCAGCGACAGCACCTCGAGCGCGATGAAGACCACCAGCAGGTTGCTCGCCGAAGGGAAGAGCATCATCCCGCCGACCGCAAACATCGTCAGCGGGAAGATCTCGGTGCTGGTCGCGCCCAGTCGCACGGCATTCGCCTCGGCCGGAGAGCCCGGCACCGACGCACCCGACTGGGTGAACGCGTCGGGTGAGCGGGTGCCGAGCGGCTCGGCCATGGCAAGCAGAGCAATGATGGACAGCACCAGCACCGTCCCCTGCAGCATCAGTGCCGGCGCATCGATGACCACGGCGCCGCCGGCGGTGATCACCTCATGCCCACGCGAGATGGTGACGAGCACCACCAGGGACACGACCATCCCGGCAATGGCCAGGGGCAACTGCACCCAGAACCGGCTGGCGCGCGGCACGAAGGCCTCGACGAGGATGCCGACCATGGCCGTCCCGAACACGATCAGCATCGGCGCCACTGCGCCGTAGTCGATATGGGCCTGGACGAAGCTATCGGCCGCCATCACTTGCTGCTCCCGTCAACGGCCGCGCCATGAGTGGGCGCGGGGTCATGAACACCGACATGTTGGAGGGTCTGCGTCACCGCAGGCCGCAGCACGTCCAGGGCCGGCTTCGGGTAGACGCCGAGTCCGATGATGAACACGGCGAGCACTCCGGCCACGACCTTCTCCCGGACTCCGAGGTCGCGGACGTGCTCCTTGCCCGCCGGTTTGGGCCCGGTGTAGAGCCGCTGAAACAGCAGCAGCATGTACAGCGCGGACAGAATGACCGCGAACACCGCGAATCCGGCGGCCACCTTGTGCCGCTGGAAGGTGCCGGCAACAACCAGGAACTCCGACACGAACGAGTTGAGCCCCGGCAGTGCCAGCCCGGACAGACAGGCCAGCAGGAAGAACCCGGAGAGCAACGGGGTCACCCGCTGCCACCCTCCGTAGTCCGGGTAGTTGCGACTACGGTTGCGGGCGATCAGGAACCCGGCGAAGAGGAAGAGCGCCGCCGTGGTGAACCCGTGGTTGATCATGTAGAGGTCCGCGCCGGACTGCGAGGTCGCAGTCATCGCGAAGATGCCCAGCACGATGAAACCGAAGTGGCTCACCGACCCATAGGCGATCACGCGCATCATGTCCTTCTGGCCGATGGCCACCATCGCGGCGTAAAGGATCGAAATGACCGCCAGAACGATGATCACCGGAGTCGCCCACTTGCTGGCGTTCGGGAACAGCTGCAGGCAGAAACGGATCATCCCGAAGGTGCCGACCTTGTCCAGGACCCCGACCAGCAGGACGGCCGTCGCCGGCTTGGCCTCACTGGCTGCATCCGGCAGCCAGGTGTGCACCGGCCACATCGGCGCCTTGATCGCGAACGCGATGAAGAAGCCGACGAACAGCCATCGTTCGGTGTCCTGCGACATGTGCAGACCGGTCAGGTTGCCGACCAGGAACCCGTGGCTTCCGCCGGGGCCCTGCTGGTACAGCGCAATCACGGCTACCAGCATGAGCAGGCTGCCCGCGAGGGAGTAGAGCAGGAACTTCAGCGCGGCATACCGAGCACGTGGCCCGCCGCCGAATGATCCGATCAGGAAGAATACCGGGATCAGCATCGCCTCGAAGAAGATATAGAAGAGGAAGACGTCAGTCGATGCGAAGACACCCACAATGGTCGTCTCCAAGACCAGCATCAGCGCGTAGTAGCCCTGCTGCCTGCGGCCCGGCTCCGGGACGTCGTGCCAGGCGGCCAGCAGCGAGACCGGGACGAGCACCAGACTCATCAGGATCAGGCTGAGTGCGATGCCGTCTACGCCAAGGGCGTAGGAGACACCGATCTGTGGGATCCACTCGTGCACCTCGGCCAGCTGGAACTGCGGGTTGTGGCCGCTGGTCTTGAACTGGGTCGCAGCCAGGATGCCGACGATCAGCGCGAGCACAGAGAATCCGAGCGCCACCGGGCGCGCGAGCTTCGCCGAACCCTTCGGCAGGACCGAAATGACGAGGGCTCCGACGAGCGGAATGACACCGATCGTCGTCAACCAGGGAAAGCTACTCATTACTGCACCACCAACAGCACACCGAGGATTGCGACGACGCCCACGAGCATCGTCAGGGCATAGGAGCGCACGAATCCGTTCTGCAGCCTGCGCAGCCGCTCGGCCGTGCCGCCGATGAAGGCAGCGAGGCCACCTACTGCGCCGTCGACTCCCCTGTTGTCAGCGAACACCAGAGCACGGGTCAGGTGGAGACCGGGACGCTGGAAGGCCGCTTCGTTGAAGTCGTCCTGGCCCAGGTCGCGGCGGGCGAGCCGCGTCAGCGGTGTGCCGACCGGCGGTGTCACCGGAACCTCCACCCAGTAGAGGCGCCAGGCCCACCAGATGCCGGCCACCATGAGCACGAACGTGAGGATCATCAGCACGGGGGCGCTGAGGACGGCATGGCCCTCCTGTCTGCCGACGACCGGCTCCAGCCAGTTGGTGATGATGTTCGTCGGACCGAGGATCAGACCGAGGAACGCCGAGCCGAGGGCCAGCACGATCATCGGGACCTTCATCGTCATCGGCGCCTCGTGCGGGTCGAACTCGGGCTTCTCCCACCGCGGGTTGCTGTGGAAGGTCATGATGAACAGGCGGGTCATGTAGAAGGCGGTGATCCCGGCCGCTATCAAGGCCGTCAGACCGAACACCCACGGCCGCCAGCCACTGCCGACGAAGGCCATCTCAATGATCTTGTCCTTCGACCAGAAGCCAGACAGGCCCGGGAAGCCGATGATCGCCAGGAAACCGAGACCGAAGGTGACCCAGGTGACCTTCATGATCCACCACAGCCCGCCGAACCTGCGCATGTTGATGGTGTCGTTCATCGCGTGCATGACCGATCCCGACCCGAGGAACAGCCCGGCCTTGAAGAAGCCGTGCGTGAGCAGGTGGAAGATCGCGAAGACGTACCCGACCGGGCCGAGACCGGCAGCCAGGACCATGTAGCCGATCTGCGACATGGTCGACGCCGCCAGCGCCTTCTTGAGGTCGTCCTTGGCACAGCCGACGATCGCGCCGAACATCAGGGTGAAGGCGCCGACGATGCACACCGCGAGCCGCGCGTCCGGGGTGGCGTCAAAAATGACGTGGCTGCGCACGATCAGGTAGACACCGGCGGTCACCATGGTCGCCGCGTGGATCAGTGCCGACACCGGCGTCGGGCCGGCCATCGCGTCACCGAGCCAGGCCTGCAGGGGGGCCTGCGCGGACTTACCGCAGGCGGCCAGCAGCAGGAACAGCCCGATCCCGATCAGCGTGCCCTTGCCGGTGCCGGGGACGGCTGCGTCCACACCGGCGAAGTCGACCCGCCCGAACGCACTGAACATGAAGAAGATCGCCAGTAGGAAACCGAAATCGCCGACGCGGTTGGAGAAGAACGCCTTGTTGGCGGCAGAGGCGAACTCGGGGTTGTAGTTCCAGAAGCCGATGAGCAGGTAGGACGCCAGGCCGACACCCTCCCAGCCGACGAAGAGCCCGAGGTAGGAGTCTGCCAGCACCAGCGTCAGCATCGAGGCGATGAACAGGTTCATGTAAGCGAAGAACTTGCGCCTGTCCGGATCGTGCGCCATGTAGCCGAGCGAGTAGACCAGGATCAGCGAGCCGACGAACGTGATCAGCATGACGAAGGCCAGCGACAGCGGGTCCATCAGCAGGCCGAAGTCGAGGTTGAAGCCGCCGGTCGGGATCCACGAGAACAGGTGCTTGTGGAACGCCCGATCGCCGGAGTTCAGCCCATGCACCTGAATGATCAGCAGCAGGCCGACCACGAAGGCGGCCCAGGACAGCGCCACGGCCAGGTATGGACCGAACTTGTCGGTCCGGCGCCCGCCGATGAGCAGGATCGCCGCGCCCAGCAGTGGCAGGGCGATGATCAACCAGCCCACGGATGCCACGCCGGTCGCGTTGTGCGCGACGCCGGCATCACCAGAGGTGGCCAAGGCAGACAGCCCGGGCACAGAGGTGGCTAAGGTTTGCACTCCGTTCACCGCTCCTTACAGCTTCAGCAGGTTCGCGTCGTCGACCGAGGCCGAGCGGCGGGCACGGAAGATGGACATGATGATCGCGAGGCCGACGACGACCTCAGCGGCCGCCACCACCATCACGAACAGAGCGATGACTTGTCCATCGAGGTTTCCGCGCATTCGGGCAAAGGTCACGAAGGCGAGGTTGGCTGCATTCAGCATCAGTTCCACCCCCATGAAGACGATGATTGCGTTCCTGCGCAGCAGGACCGTGGTGGCGCCGATCGAGAACAAGATCGCCGAGAGGTAGACGTACACGAGCGGGCTCACTGCTGGCCACCCTCCTCCTGAGTCGAGTCGCCGGTGGATTCCTCGAACTCTTCGGTCGCAGCCGTCAGCGTCTGCGTGTTGACCACCTGACCGCGTGCCTTCAGCACACGGGAGACGGACAGCTCACTGATCGACCCGTCCGGCAGCAGCGCCGGCGTGTCGACGGCGTTGTGGCGGGCGTAGACACCCGGCACCGGCAGGCCGGCGACGTTGACACCCTCGCGAATGCGGCGACGCGACCAGTCGGCCTGGCTCAGCTTCGGACGCAGCCGCTCACGGTGCGCCAGGAGCATGGCACCGACGGCCGCGGTGATCAGCAGGGCCGAGGTCACCTCGAACGACCAGACATACTTGCCGAAGATGAGGTTCGCCAGTCCGCTGACGTTGCCGGAGGCGTTGGCCTTGTCCAGCCCGATAAAGCTCGGGAAGGTCGTCCTTGCGACACCCGAGATCGTCAGAGCCAGCAGCGCCAGGCCGAAGAGCAGACCGGCGACGCGCTGGCCACGGATCGTCTCGACCAGCGAGTCGGACGAGTCGACTCCGACCAGCATGACCACGAAGAGGAACAGCATCATGACCGCGCCCGAGTAGACGAAGATCTGGATGATCCCCAGGAACTCCGCCTGCTCGGTGATGTAGAAGATCCCCAGCAGGATCATCGTCATTGCCATCCCCATGGCCGCGTGCACGGCCTTGCGCGCAAACAGCAAGGTCAAGGCGCCGAGCACGGACAGCGGTGCGGCGAACCAGAAGAGCGTTGACTCGGCGCCACCCAAGTGCGTCATTCCGCGCTCTCCTCATCGCTCGAGTGCTCCCGGACCCACTTCTCCTGATCGGGAGTGGGGCCGGTCACCTTGCCCTGGTAGTAGTCGCGCTCCTCCATGCCTTCAACCATCGGATGAGGCGCCGGCAGCATCCCGGACTGGATCGGGGCCAGCAGCTGATCCTTGGTGAAGATGAGGTCGGCCCGGTTGTTGTCCGCCAACTCGTACTCGTTGGTCATCGTGAGCGCACGGGTCGGGCAGGCCTCGATGCACAAAGCGCAGAAGATGCACCGCAGATAGTTGATCTGATAGACGCGCCCGTACCGCTCACCGGGTGAGTAGCGCTGCCCCGACTCGTCGTCGTTGTCGGCGCCTTCGACGTAGATCGCGTCCGCCGGGCAGGCCCAGGCGCACAGCTCGCAACCCACGCACTTCTCCAGCCCATCCGGGTGCCGGTTGAGCTGGTGACGTCCGTGATAGCGCAACTGGGTGGGGCGCTTCTGCTCGGGGTACTCCTCCGTGGCGACCTTGCGGAACATGGTCGAGAAGGTGACCCCGAAGCCGGCCACCGGCGCGAACAGGTCGGACAAGAAACTGCTTTCGGACTTTTGTGGGTCGCCGTCAGCACCGGAGTGCCGCGGTTTCGCGTTCGGATTATCAGCCACGGGGCTCCTCCGAGTGGTTGTCGACTGAGCTGCGGGCCGCCGGGGCCGCCGCAATCGCTGGAACGGGCTCGACCAGGCGCTGACCCGGCAGAGGTGGCACGGGGTGACCACCTGCGAACGGGTTGACCTCGTCCGGTGGTGCAGTGACCTCGTTGTCCTTGCGTGCCTGTTTGGTGTCCCATACCCAGGCAATCGCGAGCACAATAACGGCAATCACCGCGATGACGATCAAGGTGGCACGCGGGATACCGCCCCAGGCCTTCGAGTCGCCGAGGAAGCCCAGCTGCGCGGCACGAATGAAGGCCACGGCGACGACCCAGACCAACGTGGTCGGGATCAGGACCTTCCAGCCGAGCCGCATGAACTGGTCGTAGCGGACACGCGGCAGCGAGCCGCGCAGCCAGACGAAGAAGAACATGAACAGCCACAGCTTGATGAAGAACCAGAGCAGGCCCCACCATCCGCCGTTGAACATGCCGCCGCCGATGGCCGCGATCCCCGGAGGTGCTTGCCATCCGCCGAGGAACAGCGTGGTGGCCAGCGCGGACACGGTGAACATGTTGACGTACTCACCGAGGAAGAACATCGCGAACTTCAGCGAGGAGTACTCGGTGTGGAAACCACCGGTCAGCTCGCCCTCGCCCTCGGCGAGGTCGAACGGCAGCCGGTTGGTCTCCCCCACCATCGTGATTATGTAGACGATGAAGGAGAAGAACGCCGGTATGCAGTACCAGATCCCCTTCTGCGCCAGCACAATCTGACTGGTTGACATCGAACCCGCGTAGAGAAACACGGCGACGAGGGCCAGACCCATCGCAATCTCGTAGGAGATGACCTGGGCGCTGCTGCGCAGGCCACCCAGCAGCGGGTAGGTCGAGCCGGAGGACCAGCCGGCGAGCACGATGCCGTAGACACCGACGCCCGCCACGGCCAGCACCAGCAACACGGCGACCGGGGTGTCGGTCAACTGCAGCGGCGTGTGGTGGCCGAACATCCAGACACTGCCGCTGAGCGGAATGATCGCAAATGCGACGAACGCCATCGCGCCGGCGATGATCGGCGCCGCGATGAACATCAGCTTGTCGGCGTTCTTCGGAGTGACATCCTCCTTGAGCGCCAGCTTCACACCATCGGCCAGGGTCTGCAGCAGGCCGAAGGGACCGGCCCGGTTCGGTCCGGGACGCTGCTGCATACGACCGATCACGCGCCGCTCGAACCAGATCACCAGCAGCGTGTTGAGCAGCAGAATGACGAACAGCAGAACGGCCTTGATCAACGACAGCCACCACGGGGTGTCGCTGAAGTCGGCGGCCGGGTGGTCCGTGTTCATCGCCAGCGCGTGCATGGAGCTCGCAGCGACGGCCATCGACATGCTCACTGCTGCTCTCCCTTGCTCATGGTGGCCCCCTCCTGCGTCGGGGCCTCCCATTCGCCTGCATCATTGTTCGCTCGCTGCGCTCGCTCAGTCAGGGCGTGCGCCCTGGTCAGTGCGACGATGTCACCGGCGTCAGCGCCGAGCGACGCGCGCACGGTGCTGTCGCCCGAGTTCGTCGGCAGCCAGACCACGTGGTCGGGCATCGCCGTGATCGCGGCCGGCACGGTGATTGACCCGGTCTTCGTCGAGACGGTGATCGGCTCGCCCTCGGCCACCCCGGCACTGCGGGCCGTGGCCTGCGAGAGTCGAGCCACGGCCCGAGGGGCGGTGCCCGCGAGGTATGGCTCGCCGTCCTGCAGCACACCACGATCCAGCAGGTGGCTCCACGTGGCAAGGACCGCCTCGCCGATGAGCGGACGCGGCACGCCCTTCGACTTCACGCGGGGCCGCACGGCTCGGTCGCCCGTCCAGCCGCCGAGCTCGTCGATCTCCGCGCGGACCTGTTCGACGGTGCGGGTGCCGAGGAACTCGCCCATCTCACCGGCCAGCAGGTCGAGTGCACGGAAGTCGGAGAAGTACTGGCTCTCGATGGCTCGCTGGAAGGGACGCACGCGACCCTCCCAGTCGAGGAAGCTGCCGGCCTTCTCCTGCTGGGGTGCGACCGGGAGCACGACGTCGGCGTAGGCCTGCGTCGTGCTGTCGCGTGCCTCGACGGAGACCACGAACGCTCGCTGGAGGGCCGCAACCGCAGCGTCTCTGCTCGGCAGGTCGTCGAGGTCGACGCCGGCCACCAGCAGGCCCGACAGCTCACCGTCGCGGGCGGCCGCGAGCATGGCCGCGGTGTCCCGGCCCGGAGTGCCCGGCAGATCCTGAGCGCCCCATACCGTGCCGACCTCGTCGCGAGCCCTGACATCGGTGACCGAGCGGCCGCCGGGCAGTAGCCCAGGAAGGGCGCCGGCCTCGAGCGCGCCGCGCTCGCCGGCACGGCGCGGGATCCACGCGAGGCGTGCTCCCTTGGCCGCGGCCAGGGCGGACGCCGCGGAGAGCGCACCGGGCACCGTGGCCATCCGCTCACCGACCAGCACGATGCTTTCGGTGCCGATTGCGTCACTGAACTCGGTGAGCTCGCCGCCACCGCCGATCAGCGCATCAACGACTTCGGCCTCGGTGCCGGGCGCCGCCGCAATCAGCGAGCCACCCATCTTCTCCAGTCCGTGTGTCACGAATGGCGCGATGGCCATGACCTTGGTCCGGCCGTCGCGGTGCGCCTTTCGCAGCCGCAGGAAGACCATCGGCGACTCCTCTTCGGGCTCGAACCCGACGAGCAGGACGGAAGCCGCGGCCTCCAGGTCGCGGTAGGTCACCGCACGGGCGCCGCCGTCACTGTCCGGGCCGGTCCCGACGACCGCGTGGGCCAGGAAGTCGGCCTCCTCGCGCGAGTGCGGACGTGACCGGAAGTCGATGTCGTTGGTGCCAAGGGCCAGTCGAGCAAACTTGCTGTAGGCGTAGGCGTCCTCGATGGTGATCCGGCCACCGGTCAGTACGCCGACACCCTGCGCGTCGCGCGCAGCCTGCAGTCCCTTCGCCGCGGCCGCCAGGGCCTCTGGCCAGGCGGCCACCTGCAGCTCACCGTGCTCATCGCGCACCAGCGGCAGTTGAAGACGCTTGGTCGTCGCGTAGGTGAACGCCCAGCGACCCTTGTCGCAGTTCCACTCCTCGTTGACCTCCGGCGCCTCCAGCGCCATCCGGCGCAGCACCACACCGCGGCGGTGGTCGGTGCGCTGCGCGCACCCGCTGGCGCAGTGCTCACACACGCTCGGTGTGGACACCAGGTCGAACGGCCGGGACCGGAAGCGGTAGGCCGCGCCGGTCAGCGCCCCGACCGGGCAGATCTGCACCGTGTTGCCCGAGAAGTAGGACTGGAACGGCTTCTCTTCATAGATGCCGACCTGCTGCAGGGCACCGCGCTCGAGCAGAGCGATGAACGGGTCACCGGCGATCTGCTCGGAGAACCTGGTGCACCGTGCGCACAGGACGCAGCGCTCCCGGTCCAGCAGCACCTGGGAGGAGATGTTGATCGGCTTCGGGAAGGTCCGCTTGACGTCCTCGAACCGGCTCTTCGGCCGACCGTTGGACATCGCCTGGTTCTGCAGCGGGCACTCGCCGCCCTTGTCACAGACCGGGCAGTCCAGCGGGTGGTTGATCAGCAGAAACTCCATCTGACCGTGCTGCGCCTTGTCGGCGACGGCCGAGGTGAGCTGCGTCTTGACCTGCATACCCTCGCCGACGGCAAGGGTGCAGGAGGCCTGCGGCTTCGGCATTGGTCGGCCGTTGCCGCCGTCCGGCACCTCGACGAGGCACTGCCGGCAGGCGCCGACCGGGTCCAGCAGCGGGTGGTCGCAGAAGCGTGGGATCTGGATGCCGATCTGCTCAGCGGCGCGGATGACCAGGGTGCCCTTGGGCACGCTGGTCTCGACCCCGTCGATCGTCAGGGTGACCAGGTCCTCCGCAGGGGGCGCCTTCGGTGCGTCCTTGGCGGCCGAGTCGCCGCCGGAGGACGATGAGGTGACAGTCGTCATGCTGAGACAGTCTCCTTGTTCGCTACAGGAAAGAGGGCCGATCGCTCGGGCGGGTAGGCCTCCCACCACGGGGTGTGCATCCCGAGCTCGAACTCCTCACGGAAGTACTGGATCGCCGAGGTGACCGGGCTGGTGGCCCCGTCGCCGAGCGCGCAGAACGCGCGACCCAGGATGTTGTCGCAGATGTCGAGCAGCTTGTCGACGTCGTCCTGCGTGCCCTGGCCCTCCTCCAGCCGGGTCATGATCTGCTTCAGCCAGAACGTGCCCTCGCGGCACGGTGTGCACTTGCCGCAGGACTCGTGGGCGTAGAAGTCGGTCCAGCGCGCTACGGCGTGCACCACCGACACGGTCTCGTCGAAGATCTGCAGGGCACGGGTGCCCAGCATCGACCCGGCCGCGGCCACCGACTCGAAGTCCAGCGGCACGTCCCAGTGCTCGTCGGTGAAGATCGGCGTGGAGGATCCACCGGGGGTCCAGAACTTCAGCTGATGCCCCTCGCGGATACCGCCCGCCATGTCGACCAGCTCGCGCAGCGTGATGCCCAGCGGCGCTTCATACTGACCGGGACGCGTGACGTGACCCGACAGGCTGAAGATGCCAAAGCCCTGCGACTTCTCGGTGCCCATGCCGGCGAACCAGTCCGCGCCGTTGCCGACGATCGAGGGAACCGAGGCAATCGACTCGACGTTGTTCACCACTGTCGGCCTGGCATACAGGCCCTCGACCGCAGGAAAGGGCGGCTTGAGCCGCGGCTGGCCGCGGCGACCCTCGAGCGAGTCGAGCAGCGCCGTCTCCTCGCCGCACTCGTAGGCGCCGGCGCCGGCGTGCACCGTCACGTCGAGGTCGAATCCGGTCCCGTGGATGTTCTTGCCCAGGTGGCCCGCGTCATACGCCTCCTGAACCGCGTTCATCAGTCGCCGGTAGACGTGCACGACCTCGCCGCGCAGGTAGATGAACGCGTGGTTGCAGCCGATCGCGAACGACGTGATGATGGCGCCCTCGACCAGGAGATGCGGTGCGGCCATCATCAGCGGGATGTCCTTGCAGGTGCCCGGCTCCGACTCGTCGGCATTGACCACCAGGTAGCGGGGGCCGCCGTCGGGCTTGGGCAGGAACGACCACTTGAGGCCGGTGGGGAACCCGGCGCCGCCACGGCCCCGCAGCCCGGAGGACTTCACCTGCTCGACGAGGTCCGCCGGCTCGGTCTCGAAGGCCGTGCCGAGCGCCTGGTAGCCGTCGTACCTGAGGTACGTCTCAAGCGTCCAGCTCTGCGGCTCGTCCCAGAACCTGGTGAGGACCGGTGTGAGGGTGGTCATTCGTTCGCCTCTCCACTGGAGCTGTGCGGGTGGCCGGTATGCGGGCCGCCCGGCTCGTCGGTCAGTGCGCTCGCCTGGTCCTGATCGGTCGGCTGGGCGCCGGGCGCGCGCCAGTCGTTCTGCTTGGCCAGCGCCAGGCCCTCGATGGACGGACCGCCGGCGCCCAGGCCCTCATTCGCCCGACCGTCGGGGAACCCCGCGAGCACTCGCTCGACGTGCTTGAACTTGCAGACCGTGGCCGCGCCGCGCGACGGCGCCACGTCCTTGCCGGCCCGCAGGTCGTCGGTGAGCGCACAGGCCGACTCCGGAGTCTGGTTGTCGAAAAACTCCCAGTTGGCCATCACGACCGGTGCGTAGTCGCAGCCGGCGTTGCACTCGACCCGCTCCAGGGTGATCTTGCCGTCCGGGGTCGTCTCGTCGTGCCCGATCCCCAGGTGCTCGGAGAGCCGGTCGTAGATCAGGTCGCCGCCCATGATCGCGCACAGCGTGTTGGTGCAGACACCGACCGTGTACTCACCGTTGGGGTGCCGCTTGTACTGGGTGTAGAACGTTGCGACACCGCTGACCTCGGCCTCGGAGAGGTCCAGCAGCTCGGCGCAGAGGCGCACTCCGCGACCGGTGACATAGCCGTCGACGCTCTGCACCAGGTGCAGGATCGGCAGCAGCGCCGACCGCTTCACGGGGTAGCGGGCGAGGATCTCCGCGCAGTCCCTGTGCAGCGACTCCAACTGCTCCGCCGTGTAGGGCTCATCACTGGCGTGCAGCGGTGTCGGCGGGTGCAGGATCGCATCCGATGCGTGCGGGTGCTTCTCCGCATGGACATGAATCATGTTGTCTGTCATCGATCAACGCCTCCCATGACGGGGTCGATGGAGGCCACCGCGATGATGACGTCGGCGACGCTGCCGCCCTCTGACATCGCCGCAACGGCCTGCAGGTTGTTGAATGACGGGTCCCGGAAGTGCGCACGATAGGGGCGCGTGCCGCCGTCGGACACCACATGGCAGCCGAGCTCGCCCTTGGGACTCTCGATGGCGACATACGCCTGGCCCGGTGGGACCCGGAACCCCTCGGTCACCAGCTTGAAGTGGTGGATGAGCGACTCCATCGACTCACCCATGATCTCGCGGATGTGGTCCAGGCTGTTGCCCTGACCGTCGCCGCCGACGGACATCTGAGCCGGCCAGGCGATCTTCTTGTCCTCGACCATGACCGGTCCGGGGTTCTTGTCCAGCCGCTCGATGCACTGGTCGACGATCTTCAACGACTCGTGGATCTCGTCCAGCCGGTTGCGCAGCTTCGCGTAGGAGTCGCAGGTGTCCCGGGTGATCACCTCGAAGTCGTAGGTCTCGTAACCGCAGTACGGGTCGGCCTTGCGCAGGTCGTAGGGCAGGCCGGCCGATCGCAGGATCGGGCCGGTGGCGCCGAGCGCGATGCAACCGGTCAGGTCCAGGTAGCCGACGTCGACCGTGCGCGCCTTCAGGATCGGGTTCTCGTTGAGGAGGTCCTCGATCTCCTTGGTGCCCTTGTGCACCAGCGGCACCATCTCGCGCACCTTGTCGATGCAACCCGCCGGAATGTCCTGCGCCACCCCGCCGGGGCGGATGTAGTTGTTGTTCATTCGCAGGCCGCTGACCATCTCGAAGACCTCGAGGATCCGCTCACGCTCCCGGAACCCGATGGTCATGACGGTGGTGGCGCCCATCTCCATACCGCCGGTGGCAATCGCCACCAGATGGGATGCCGCTCGGTTGAGCTCCATCATCAGCACCCGGATGACGTTGGCCCGCTCCGGGATCTGGTCGGTGATGCCGAGCGCCTTCTCCACGGCCAGGCAGTAGACGGCCTCGTTGAACAATGGCATGACGTAGTCCATGCGCGTGCAGAAAGTCACGCCCTGGGTCCAGGTGCGGAACTCCATGTTCTTCTCGATGCCGGTGTGCAGGTAGCCGATACCGGCCCGCGCCTCGGTCACGGTTTCGCCGTCGAGCTCGAGGATCAGTCGGAGCACACCATGGGTCGAGGGGTGCTGCGGACCCATGTTGACCACGATGCGCTCCTCGTGCATCGCGGCCGCCTCGTCGACCAGGTCGTCCCAGTCGCCGCCCACGGCATTGAGCACGGGGGTGTCGGCGTCGACATCTCCCGGGGTCGAGGCACCGAACGCATCCGACCCCGCGGTGTGCGCAGAGTTCGTGTGTGTCGTCATTAGTTGTACGACCTCCGATCGTCCGGCGGCGGAATAGTCGCGCCCTTGTACTCCACCGGGATGCCTCCGAGCGGGTAGTCCTTGCGCTGCGGGTGACCGGGCCAGTCGTCCGGCATCAGGATTCTGGTCAGCGACGGATGCCCGTCGAACTGGATCCCGAACATGTCCCAGGTCTCGCGCTCGTGCCAGTCGGCCCCCGGGTAGGTCTCCACCACGCTAGGGATGTGCGGATCCCCTTCAGGAGCGGTGACCTCCAAGCGAATTCGCTTGCTGCCGTTGGTAATCGACAGCAGGTGGTAGAGCACGTGCAGCTCGCGACCGGTCTCCTGCGGGTAGTGGACACCCGACACGCTCATGCACAGCTCGAATCGCAGACTCGGGTCGTCGCGCATGACTCGGGCCACCCGGGCAATGTGCTCGCGAGCCACGAAGATCGTCATCTCGCGGTTGTGCACGACCACGCGCTCGACCGCGTCGTCGTAGGTAAGGTCACCGCTGCGCTCCAACGACGACTCGAGGTCGTCCGCGAGCTGGTCGAAGTAGGAGCCGTAGGGACGCTCGGCCGCTCCCGGGAACAGGATCGGTCGGTTCAACCCGCCGTAACCGCTCGTGTCGTTGCCGAGCGACGAACCGAACAGGCCCTTCTTGGTGGCCACGACCACCGGCTCGTGGGACTGCCCTGCCGGGACGACACCCGTCCCCTGCTCGTGAGTCTCCTGTCCGGAGTTCTCGTCGGGCGTCGGCTTCAATTCCTCATTCACGCGAGTAGTCCCTTCATCGCGTGAGTCGGCGTCGCCTTGAGCGCGGCCGCCTCGGCGGCACGGGCCGCCTCCTGCCGGTTCACGCCGAGCTTGGTGTTCTGGATCTGGTCATGCAGCTCGAGGATCGCGTTCAGCAGCATCTGCGGTCGCGGCGGGCAGCCGGGCAGGTAGATGTCGACCGGGATGATGTGGTCGACCCCCTGCACAATCGCGTAGTTGTTGAACATCCCGCCGGAGCTGGCGCACACGCCCATCGAGATGACCCACTTCGGTTCGGGCATCTGGTCGTAGACCTGCCGGACGACCGGCGCCATCTTCTGGCTGACCCGGCCGGCCACGATCATCAGGTCGGCCTGACGCGGCGTGGCGCTGAACCGCTCCATACCGAACCGGGCGATGTCGTAGTCCGGTGTGCCGACGGCCATCATCTCGATGGCGCAGCACGCCAGCCCGAACGTTGCCGGCCAGACGGAGTACTTGCGCATGTAGCCCGCGACGTTCTCGACCGTGCTGAGCAGGAACCCAGCCGGGAGCTTCTCTTCGATACCCATCTATGCCTCGCTTGACTTGATGCCGACCGGTGCCGTTGACCTCGTCAGTCCCATTCCAGGCCCCCTCGACGCCATACATAGGCGTAGGCGATGAAGACGGTCACGACGAACAGGACCATCTCCACGAGGGCGAACAGACCCATCCGGTCGAACGACACGGCGAACGGATAGAGGAACACCGACTCGATGTCGAACACGATGAACAGCATCGCGGTCAGGTAGTACTTGATCGGCACTCGGCCGCCACCTTCGGCATGCGGGCTCGGCTGGATTCCGCACTCGTAGGCGTCGGCCTTGGCCCGGTTGTAACGCTTGGGTCCCGCGATGGAGGCCGCAAAGACCGAGAACACCGCGAATGCAGCGCCGATCCCCGCAAAGAACAGCAACGGGGCATATGAGTAGTCCGGCCCGTTCATCGTCGCGACTCCTTCCGCGCACCTGCGGTGCGGCGCGCTCCCATGGTATTGGTCATGCGGCCGGGGCCATCCGCGACAGCGCGTGCAGCAGACGGTCATCCACTGCGCCACCGCGTCCATCACCCAGGTTCGCCATCACCTTGAGCAGGAACTTCATCATCGTCTGCCGTGGCAGTCCGTACTTCACGGCCAGCCGCATGACATCCGGGTTACCAATCATCTTGGCGAACATCCGCCCCAGTGTGTAGTAGCCACCGAGGGCATCCTTCATGACGCCAGGGTAGGACGCAAGGACACGCTCGCGTCCGGCGGCATCCCCGCGAGCGAACGCCTGGGCCACGACTTCCGCCGCCAGTCGGCCGGACTCCATGGCATACGCGATGCCCTCGCCGTTGAACGGGTTGACCATGCCGCCGGCGTCGCCGACGAGCAGCAGTCCCTTGTCGTAGTGCGGCTGCCGGTTGAACCCCATCGGCAGGGCGGCGCCGCGGATCGGGCCGGTGATGGTCTCCTCGTTGTACGTCCACTCCTGCGGCATCGTGGCGACCCACTGCCGCATGACGTCCTTGTAGTCGGTCTTGCCGAAGGCGGACGAGGTGTTCAGGATGCCGAGGCCCACGTTGCTGGTGCCGTCTCCGACACCGAAGATCCAGCCGTAGCCGGGCAGCAGCACGCGCTTACCCGCTGCGTCCTTACTCCACAGTTCCAGCCAGGACTCGAGGTAGTCGTCGTCATGCCGGGGGCTGGTGTAGTAGGCACGGACGGCCACGCCCATCGGGCGGTCCTCGCGCTTCTCCCGCCCCATCGACAGGGACAGCCGCGAGGAGTTGCCGTCGGCCGCGATGACCAGCGGAGCGGTGTATCGCAGACGCTTGCCGGTCGCGCGCCCGTCCTGACCCATCTCCTTGGCCTCGACACCGGTGATGTTTCCGGTGGCATCGTCGACAATGGGTGTCGTCACGTTGCAGCCCTGCCGTAGTCGGGCGCCGTGCTTGACGGCGTGCCTGGCCAGGATGTCGTCGAAGTCCTGTCGGGTGCGCACCAGTCCGTAGGGCGGGAAACTGGCCACGTCCGGCCAGTCCAGCTGCAACCGCATACCGCCGCCGATGATCCGCAGGCCCTTGTTCTTGATCCAGCCGTCGTCCTCGGGCGTGGGAACGCCGAGGCTGATCAGCTCACGGACCGCCCGCGGGGTCAGTCCGTCGCCGCAGACCTTCTCTCGGGGGAAGCGCGTCTTCTCCAGCAGCAGGACGTCCAGTCCGGACATTGCCAGGTATGCCGCAGTGGCGGACCCGCCGGGACCGGCTCCGACGATGATGACGTCGGCGGTCTCCTCCGCTTCGGCGATTGATGCCACCTGGCTCACAGTGTGTTCCTTAAGCTTGTGAAGGCATTCACTAACCACGGCACTCTACGGCTTAGGCCTTTGCCGGACCCACTTAGGCACTCCTTACTTCGATCGCCTTGGTCGCTCTGTGCAGTGCGACGATGCCGCCCGACAGATTGCGCCACTCGACGCCTCTCCAGCCGGCGCGCTGCAACCACGACGACAGGCCCTGCTGGTCCGGCCAGGCCTGGATGGACTCGGCGAGATAGACATACGACTCGGCGTTCGAGCCGACTCGACGGGCGACCTTCGGCAGTGCCTGCATGAGGTACTCCGAGTAGACCTTGCGGAACGCTCTGTTGACGGGCTTCGAGAACTCGCAGACCACCAGTTGCCCACCCGGCCTGGTGACTCGGTGGAACTCCCGCAACGCCTGCACGGGGTCCAGCACGTTGCGCAGCCCGAACGACATCGTCACCGCGTCGAACACTCCGTCCGCGAACGGCAGCGACATCGCATCGGCGGCCGTGAACGCCAGATCCGGCCGGCGCACCTTGCCCTTACGCAGCATCCCCTGCGAGAAGTCCGCCGGAACGACCCGCGCTCCGCGATCGGCGAACGGCTCACTGCTCGTCCCGGTGCCGGCCGCAATGTCGAGCACCACGTCGCCGGGTGCCGGCTGCACCGCCTCCAGCACCAGCCGGCGCCAACGGCGATCCTGTCCCATCGAGAGGACATCGTTGGTGAGGTCATACCTGGCAGCCACCCCGTCGAACATTCGGGCGACGTCGGTGGGGCGTTTCTCGAGGCTGGCGCGGTTCATGCGCCCATCGTCCCGTACGCCCTGCTCCCGCCGCGCGAGGGCCTCCCCCGCCCCTCCCCCGGTCCCGCGACTACTCTTGTAGGCCATGACCCTTCCCCTGGTCGACGACGCGCCCGGCACACCCTCGCTGGTCGCCCGCACCACCGCAATCCCCGACCCCGGCGATCTGGCTGCCCTGGTGCCCGCCGACGTCCCCGCTCGCGACGTCGTCTCCTGGCTACGCGACGGCGACGGCCTGATCGGTTGGGGGCGCGCCGCCAGCGTGCGCACCACCGGCGAAGACCGGTTCGAGGACGCCGAGGCCTGGTGGCGCCAGGTGTCCGCGCAGGCCGTGTGCCGCACAGACGTCGATGTGCCCGGAAGCGGCCCCATCGCGTTCGGCTCGTTCGCGTTCAGCCCGCACTCCGATGCGGGGGCGGCCCTCGTCATACCGGCCGTGGTCGTCGGACGACGTGATGGCGTCAGCTGGGTGACGCACATCAGCCCGGCCGGGCGGCTGTCGCCTGCGCCACGAATCGTGCCCACCCCGGCGGCGAGTGCGCCCGGCGAGCTGGCCTACAGCGACGGCGCACTGACCGGCCCACAATGGACCACCGCGATCGCCCGCACGGTCGAGCTGATCCAGGCCGGCGACGTGGACAAGGTCGTCATGGCGCGCGACGTCCAGGTCGAGGCGGCCGCACCGATCGGCCCCCAATGGCTCGTGCAGCGGTTGTCCGAGCAGTACGCGAACACGTGGACCTTCAGCGTCGACGGCCTGATCGGCGCGACCCCGGAGATGCTGGTGCGCCGGGAGAAGGGCCTGGTGATGTCTCGCATCCTGGCGGGAACGATCCAACGCACCGGCAACGACGAGCGCGACCTGGCCCTGGCCGGGTCGCTGGCTCGCTCATCCAAGGACCTCGAGGAGCACGAGTATGCCGTGCGCTCGGTTGCCGATGCGCTGCGCCCGCACTGCACGTCGATGAACGTGCCGGAGTCGCCGTTCGTCCTGCACCTGCCCAACGTCATGCACTTGGCGACGGATGTCGCCGGTGTGCTGGACGACCGGGCCAGCTCGCTGAAGCTCGCCGCCGCGCTGCATCCGTCCGCCGCGGTGTGCGGGACCCCGACCGCCGCGGCCGCCGCGGTGATCGAGGAGCTCGAGCACATGGACCGTGGGCGCTATGCGGGCCCGGTCGGCTGGATGGACACCGCAGGCGACGGCGAGTGGGGTATTGCGCTGCGGTGCGGCGCCCTCGACCCGCACGACACGCGGCACATCACGATCTTCGCCGGGTGCGGCGTTGTTGCCGGGTCCGAGCCGGACGCCGAGCTCGCCGAGTCCGAGGCCAAGTTGCTCCCGATGCGCGACGCCCTCACCAGCGACTGACCCAACCGCGCGAGCGCGAACCCGCACGGCCAGGCAGTCCGCGCAGCCATTTGTTGATTCTCGGTGGACGTATGGCGTCGGCGACCGGGCCATTCTCATCCGAGCTCGACGGCCCGGCACCACCGGAACCCGCTTCAAAGTGGGCACGCGTCGGGCGTTGTGGCTCTTGGACCACGAACGGTGGCTGGAGAACAGTTTCACGCAGCCGGTGAGGCGCTCAGGGGCGAAGACGCCAACGCAGGGCCCGAAGCCTGGTGATCCGCGGAGCCGTGTACCGGATCGACCTTGACCGGCCCCGCGGTCTTGAGCAAGTGGACAGCGTCTGGGTCTGATGATCTCTCCGTCGAACTCACCACTGCCGGTCCTGACCGTGATCCCGACATCGACGTCGACCGGCCGTCCATCCACCGTCCAGAGCCGGAGATCACCGGTCGGCCAGCGCATGCTGATTGACCAGGTCCGCTCGATCGACACCGTCTCTGTCGTGGGAGGCGCGGTCGACTACCTGACCCGAGACGAGTTGGTCAACGTGGAGCTGTCGAGAGCCGGTCCAGTTTGATCGCGACGCGCGGTGAAGATCGGACGAATCCGATGTCGCCAAGTTGGTTGTGCAATGTTCATAGATCGCAGGACAGTAGATGTCCCGTAGCACATCCCCGTCCCGGCGACACGTCCCATCAGCTATCGGGACGGCCATCGGCAGGTCGCGTTTGCGCACCGCCGCGACCTGCGCATTCACCGCAGACCGTTCGTATTAGGGGACGCGAGGCGGCTATATGCGTAGTCGCGCGGCCGGGCGATCCGATTGCGCAAGCGTACGTAATAACGTACGCTTCAAATGGAGGTGGTTCACGATGACTGCTATCAGCGCAACCGCTGCACGCTCGAACCTGTACAACCTGATCGACCAGGTGAACGAAGAGTCCCAACCACTGACGATCACCGGCCAGCGCGGCAACGCGGTCCTCATCGGTGAGGACGACTGGCGGGCGATCCAGGAGACCTTGCTCCTTGAGTCGGTGCCCGGCTTGACCGAGTCCATCCGACAGGCCCGCGAAGAGGGCGTCGAGGCCGGATCTGCGGAACTGGATTGGTGAGCCACTGGACGCTGGTCTATTCGCGCCAGGCACAAAAGGACGCCAAGAAGCTCGCGGCATCGGGCCTCAAGCAACGGGCGCAACGGCTCCTGGACGTCATCACCGAGGACCCGTTCGCCACCCCGCCGCGCTACGAGAAGCTCGTGGGCAACCTGGCCGGATGCTATTCCCGGCGGATCAACATCCAGCACCGCCTGGTCTACGAGGTGCTCCCCGACGAGCACGTTGTTCACGTACTGCGAATGTGGACACACTATGAGTGAGCAGGGGCATCCATCGTCACCATCGACCGCTTACGGGACGAGATCCCAGCCGCTGCGCGGTTCACAGCACGCTGGACACGCGGATGAGCGCCGGATAGGTGTCCCCGGGCACGGAGCCGTCCCACGTGAGGACTATTGCGAGCGCTCTGGCGGTCTTGGCTGTGTCGCTGGCTCAGCCGGTCAGGCCGAGCAGTGGTTGGCCTGAGGTGGTTTGTACTTGCATGTCGGCGATGTCCGCGCGGGTCCAGGAGGTAGCCCCGGTGATGGTGATCGTCTTGCCCGGGACGGCCCGCCAGGTCGCTAGGCGTTGGGTCCTGCCGGTGGTAGATCGCAGCATCAACTGGTACTCCGGCGGCTGGTACTCCGGTTGCTCGCCGACGCTGCTCGCTGGCGGGATCATGTCGGCGCTGGTGGGGTAGGTGCAGCGTAGCTCCAGTCTGCTTCCCCAGGCGACGTCCTGCACGCTAAGACTGGCGCGCAGCCCGGTGGGCGCCAGCACGGTCATTGACCGGGCCTGCGTGCTGTGCGCCGGCGTCGTCCCGGTCGTGACGGAGGGAGGCAGCGCGTCGGTGCTGCCGGAGGGTGGGCCACCAGCCAGGGTGAGGCCGCCGACACTCAACACGGCAGCGGCAGCGGCAGCGGCAGCCGCGGTGAGCCACCGGCGGCGGCGCTGGCCGCGGCGGACCTGTCGGATGAGTGCGGGCAGCAGGGTGTCCGGTGCGGGTCCGGCCGGCCCGGCTTCGGCGACTGCCTCGGGGACGGTGGCCAGTAGCCCCGGCAGCCCGGCGAGATCGCGCACGGACTGCGCGCAGCGCGGGCAGCCCCGCAGGTGCAGCTCGAACTGGTGACGCTCCTGCACCGACAAGGCCCCCAGGACGTAGGCGCCGGCATCTTGGCTGAACTGGTCCAGCGGTGGGTTGGTGTTCACCGGGCCTCCCCCATCTCTTCCAGCGCGAGCCGAAGCGCGCGCAGCGCGTAGTGCGTGCGGGACTTCACGGTGCCCGTCGGCACGCCCAGACGGGCCGCGGCCTGGGCCACGGACTGCCCACGGTAGTAGCACTCGATCAGGATCTGGCGATGCTCGTGGGACAGCTGGTCGAGGGCCTCAGCGACGACCCAGGACTGCAGCAACCGATCGGTGTCCTCGACGCTGGAGTCCGGACGCGGCTCGGGCAGCTGGTCGGTCACCACCTCGCGGTGGGCCCGCTGGGTTCGCCACTGGTCGATGACGAGGTGCCGGGCAACGGTGAACAGCCACGCCCGCGCCGAGCGTTGGGACTGATCCAGCACCTTGGGGTGGCGCCAGGCTCGTAGCAATACCTCCTGGGTGACATCCTGGGCATAGGTGCGATCGCCGGTCAGTCGTACGCAGTAGGCCCACAGCGCATCGGCGTGCTGGTCGTGCAGGGCGCGCAGCAGGGTGTCCTGGTTGGTGTCGGTCATCGGTCACCTCCTTCAGCAGAGCTCCTGAATTGCCCCGGGCGGCAGGCCCCCACGAGGAGCAGGCACTACGGACACGACGTGAGCGGTTCGAGAGTTCACCCGGCCATGTGACGAAACCGCGTGGTCGGACGCAGCAGGCGGCATCACCGGCCGGGACCCGCCGCAGGGGCGCCCGGGGCTGCGTCGGCGCTTCTGTCGTTGCGACCAGCGGGGCCGGGGTCGTCCGGACCCGCTATGGGCGTCGGGTCGACGACAACGGCGACTGGCGGAACCGTCGAGTGTGGTGGCCACGCGCCAGGAGACGTCACGTCTCCGGTTGGCCGGTCGCGAGCTCGACGCCGGATCTCCGTCGGTTTGGCTCATCCGGGGCTGCTGACCGACCTGGTGGCGGGCCCGGTCTGGTCGATGCGGGCTGGCAGGTCGCGCAGGATGAGCAGCCGGTAGCCGCACAACAGCAGCAGGCAGGTCTGCACGAATAGAGACACCAGCCCGAGCGGTTCGCCCCAGTTGCCCACGTCCCCGGTATCAAACGGCACCGCGACCAGCCGAGTCAGCGAGTACCCGCCGGACGCGCCGGCCGCGGTCAGCCCGGCAGCGACCCACAGCACCCGGCGGTCGGCATGCACCAGGGCGGCGGCCACGACCACCGCGCCCGCAGTCAGCGCGATGAACATCGCGCACAAGACGGGCATCGGCCCGAACGCGCCCGGGATCTCGACCAGGTGGACCAGCGCGATGCCGGCCAGGGCCGCGATGGCCAGACCCCTGGTCAGCAGCCGTGCAGAGGTGGTGGTCGTGTGGTGCTGGTTCATGTGTTCCTCCGGGGGACTCGCCAAAAGGTGACGCACGAGGTACGTGGCTGCATCGCGTTCGGTTCACTCATCGCCGGGCACTCGGGAGGAGTGAACCGGCGGCTGCCCTAACACGTACCTACCAGCATCCCCCGTGGTCGCGGAAGGCAGAAAGCTCAAAGGACGTGGAGATGGTCATGCACACCAGGACACGGCATCGGCGCGGCGGCGCGGCCACGATCGGGGTGCTCGCGCTGACGCTGGCCGCCTGCGGCGCCGGCGCCGCTGGGCAGGCGGCAGGCACGCCGGAGGCGACCGCACCCGGCTCATACCAGCACCACCTGGCAGCGGCGCTGCCCTCGACACGCCGCGTCGCGCCCGCCGTACACCTTCGCCGGGGACCACGAGCCCGGGCAGACCCACTGGCAGGGCATCAACGGTGTCTGGTTCGACGCCCGCGTCGACGGGCGTCAACCCGCCCCGGCACCGGTCGCCGGCCCCCCTGCCACGCATGCCCCGGTCACGGCACCGTCAGCCAGTCTCCCGGCGCGGCCGCCGGCACGCCCCACCACGCGACCGGCACCGACGAACCCGATTTCGCAAGGCGACGGGGGTGACGGCGACGCGGACAACTCCGGCGGACCCAACGACGGGGATGGCAACAGATGAGCCCTACCGCGGCACCGGCACCCCCCACCCCGGGCCCGACCTTCCTGCCGCTGTTGCGGCTGGCCGTGCCGGCGGCGCTGGTCATCGACGCGGTGGTGCACCTGCGCGATGCGATGTTCTACACCCCGGTCCGCGGCGCGCTGGTCGGCGAGGCCGGCCTGTTCCGCATCCAGGCCGTGGCCGCGCTGCTGGCCGCGACCGGGCTGCAGCTGTCACGGCACGCTGGCCGGCCGACCCGATCAGCTCGTCGGGCTCACCGCCCTCCAGTGGCGGACCGCCCGGGTTGAACAGCCCCTCCACTCCACTCGTATCCCCCAGTTACACGTCACTTTCCGCAATCCTCAGGAGGCACCTCATGCATGCACACTCGGGTCACCCGTCCCGGCTACTGGCCGCCGGCACGGCCCTGGCCGCGGTGTTGGCCGCGACCTCGTTGACCGCACCCGCGGTCGCAACGGCGGCCGGTGGGACCAACACCGGGTTCACCCGCACCCACGTGGTCGCCAGCACCATCCCCGGCAACGGCGACGTGAACCCCTACGGCGTGGCCGTGGTCCCGCGCAGCACCGGCCGGCTGATCGTCGGCGACGTGCTGGTCAGCAACTTCAACAATGCCCCCACTACCGGCAGCCCGGGCGGGCAGCAGGGTCGAGGCAGCACGATCGTGGAGATCTCCCCCCGCGGGCACCGGCGCCTGTTCGCGCACGTGGGGGCCGCCTCCGTACCCGGCGGCGTCGGACTGAGCACCGCACTGGTGGTGCTGCGATCCGGCTGGGTGATCGTCGGCAGCCTGCCGACCACCGACGGGACCCCCGCGACCATGCGACCGGGCGCGCTGATCGTGCTGGACCCCCGCGGGCAGGTGCGGGCAGTCCTGCGCGGCCACGGTATCGACGGGCCCTGGGACGCCACCACCGCCGACCACGGCCGGACCGCGGACCTGTTCGTCAGCAACGTACTACCCGGCATCACAGCCGGGCAGCCACCGACGACCCGGCGCGGTGATGTTATCCGGCTGAGGCTGGACCTGCGCGGAGCCCGGCCCCGCATCCTGTGCTCGACGGTGGTCGCGGACGACCTACCGGTGCGCACCGACCCGGCCGCACTCGTAGTCGGACCGACCGGCCTGGCCCTGGCCCCCGGGGGGACGCTGTTCGTGGCCGACACGGCCGGCTCCCGCATTGCCCGCATTCCCCGCGCCCTGACCCGCAGCACTCCGGTCGATGCCGGCGCCGGGCGGGCCACGGTCGCTTCCGGGGCGCCCCTGAACGGGCCACTCGGGCTGGCGCTGACTCACGACGGTGACCTGCTGACCGTCAACAGCGGCGACAACACCCTCGTTGAGATCACCCCCCGCGGCACGGTGATCACCACCCGCGATCTGGACCCCGTCGACCCGCCCGGCGGTGCCCTGTTCGGGCTGGCCACGAGCACCCACCCGCGCGGCGTGTACTACGTCAACGACGACACCAACACCCTGAACCTGCTCCACTGACCCGGCCCGGCCAGCAGAACACCACGGAGGTAACGACCGCGAGTCCCCACCCACCCCGCGATTCACCGTGACCACCCAGACCACGAGCCAAGCGAGCCCACCCGTGCCCATCCCGGCCTCACCCCAGCAGTCGCCTCCTTTGCGGACCGCCCAGCCACCATTGCCAACCCAGCCGGCGGCGGCACCAGTCGGCGCGGGCCTGGTGGCTGGCTAGGTCAGGGGCACCGGCAGCGGAATGCTCCCGCCACGTGCCGAACGGGATGGAACCAATGTTCCACCAGTTTGGCCCACGAGCAGACCCGCGCTGGGAGCCGTCCCGTCGCGCGTATCGGCGGCGCGGGCGGGAGCGGCAGGAACGGAACGGCCGGCGGCGGCGGTCAGCCGGGATTGGCCGGGACTGGCGGTGCCGGGGCCAACGGGGGTTCAACTCCCCCGTTGGCGCGGCCCGGGCCGGGCTGGTCATCATCACCCCCGAGGCGTAACGCCACGACCTCTCATCCGGCCGACCACGACCCGGCCGGACGGGAGGTCGTCGACGACGCCGAAGCGTTGGTGGCCAGACTCGTGGCAGCAGCGGCCTCGTCCGCGACCCGGTGGCGGCCGCAACGCTCATCAGGCACCGCGTGAACGCATCCGGCCAGACCGTGGAGCACCGGTTCCAATCGGCCACCGCCCGCACCGGCGACACCACTGGCCAGATCCGTCGTGCGCGGGTCGCCGCGGAACTGCTGTTGGCGGGTGCACGCGTGCATACCACGGCCTTGCCGGGAACCGCGACCTGCTCGGACTCACTATCAGCGACATCCAGCCCGAACGATGGGTCGCGCGCCCATCCGAAGCGATCGCCTTCTATCAGCGGGTGGTCGGCGCCGACGTAAGCAGCCTCCAGGGCCGACCAGGTCAAACCGGCGCCATTCCGGCAGTCCGAATGGGTCTGCACACCGCCACCACCGCCGCAGAATGAATCCCCACCCTTCGCCAATTATCCCGCCATGTCCAGACCTTTGGGGCCGCGAGCCGGCTGTTCCGCTACGGTGCTCCCTACGGTACGGTTCCCGCATCCCTCGGCCAGGACCGCGAGGAGATCCGGCTGAAACCGCGTTATGTTCGGGCGATGAGCGAAGTCATCGAGAACTGTGACGTCTACGCAGCGAGTTCGTACCCCGTGTCCATCTCTCACGGGCATCGCATCCGGCAGAAGGTGGACCTCAAGGCGAGGGTGGATGCCGACACCGGCGAAGTCACCTTCTACGTTCCGAAGGAGCAGATCGTCAAGCTTCGCGATTGACCATCGGCTCTCGGTCTGGTTGCAACGGCTTCGGCAGACGACCGGTATAGGTCACCCCGGCGGAACGACTCTGGCTCGAGGCGCATCTCACCCTCTCCGTCGCCGGTGCTGGTTCCGTAAATGACACAGTTGCCAGGCGCCGCACTGTGCCCGTTGCGTGGGCATGGGTTGTCGGCGTGGACGTGGGCGCGTTCGCCGTGTGGTCCGATCATCATCGGTATTTCGGCGGGTACCTGACCGGGGCTGTCGCCGCCCGTCGCGGTCATCGTGGCGTGGACGCCTGTCGAGGCTGAGTCGCTCGCCCAGGTCGCTCGTATACCTACGCAGTCTGGCCCGGGGAGGGCGACCGGCGGGGGCAGTGGGCCCGGTACTCCCGAACGTGTGCCCAGGGGCAAGGTAGCTTCGACACGGAGTGGAGCGGTTCCGGCACCGCACTCATGGTGGTGTGTCTGTGCTCGAATTTCCTTGGAGTTGTTCGGCTTTGGTTAGGTGGCGCAGATCGTCTGTCGGGTGATTGCGGACTCATCGGCGATCTGGGAGCCGGCCGCAGCGGTGCCGGTTTCGCCAGGCGCACCGCGTTCAGGCGGCCCCGTAGGGGTGTGGACACCCCCATGTCGAGACACCGGGTGGCACCCTCGCCTCGCGGTCCGCCGGCCGAGACCCTTGTGATGTGGCCCAGTCCGCGGCCATCAGCCCACCGGCACTCGTCTCTCGGGGCGACCCCGGTCGACCACAGGAGATCATCATGTTTCGCACCACCACTGACACAACCGCGACTGTCTCGACCACCGATTCACCCGTCGGTGCCCGCAGCAACCGCCGCCGCGGGCTGCGGCGGGTCGGCACCGCCGCCGGCCTCGCCGCGTGCAGCGCCGTGCTGATCGCGGCCGGCGCCGGCACCGCTTCGGCCAGTACAGCCTTCACCACGCACCTGACCCCGAACAACACCTTCTACCTGCAACTGGACGTGTCCGGTGCGTCCACCGCACCCGGCGCGCCGGTCATCGACTGGTGGTCCAACGGCGGGGCCAACCAGGCCTGGTCTTTCATCGACGCCGGAGGCGGGAGCTACGAGATCGTCAACCAGAACAGCGGCCAGTGCCTGACCACCGACGGCGTGGCGGGCGACCAGCTGTACCAGTACCCGTGTTGGGGCGGCTGGAGCCAGCTGTGGAACACCGGGTTGAACCCGGGCGACTTGGGCGCCGTCGCCACCATGTCCAACCCCGAGACCGGGCTGGACGTCGACGTGGACGGCAACAGCCCGTGGCCCGGCGCGGCGATCGATGCCTGGTATCCCAACGGCGGTGCCAACCAGTCGTTCTCCACCGACTGACCCCACGCGCCGGCTGGGGGCAGGCGCAGCCCATGCTGCAAGGCAAGCGCAACGCCCGTCGACGTGGCACCCACCGGGAGGGAGCCTCCCTGTGGGTGCTGGGTCTCCTTGTACGGGAGGGTGGAAAGCGCATCACGCATCGATCACCGGACCACCTGGGACTCCCACCGGCGAACTGGTTAGCTATCTCAGATACGCCGCGGTTCTTCACCGTCCCGGCCGCCGACTGACCAAACCCGCGCCGACAACGTCGTGTAGTAACACGACCCCAAACCCCCTCAATGCACGTTTGCGCAGGTCACAGGCCCTTTCCGCCGAATCGCGTGCCTCCCATCTGCGGAAGTCCGGGAAGGGTTGCTGACTATCCGCCAGTGATACTGGCGAGCGGGACACACGACGGTCGGACCTGGGCTGTCGTCGGCTGCTGGTCGTCGACCCATTCGCTGTGCACCGGTTCGAGGCTGTGCCAGGGCATCGGTTCTGCCGGAGGCGCCGAGCGTGACCTGCGCGGTCACGATCGCGCCATCGACAGCGGTACTCAGGATGCCTGCCGCTGGTTTACCGATTGGTTCGTGCGCGAGTCTCTTGGTCATGAACCACCCGATGGGGTTGTCGATCCACTCGGGGCCAAAGACGGGGCGCCCGTCCGAATAGCCTCCGGCGAACTTCAAACAGGTCACGGCGTCGTCAGCGTCTCCGCGAGTTGCTGCACTTCGGCCATCGAACCTCGAACTGGCACGTATCGTTCCGGCTCGTGTACTTGGCCGGTCGCGACATGCCAACCGAGCTCCACTGGCGTTGGTGGCGGCGCGGGTCGTGAAACGGTCCACGGGTGGCGACTACGTGCTCACGGTGAAAGGCAATACCCCGACGCTGCGTGCCAAGCTGAAGAAGCTGCCCTGGAAAGACATCCCCGCCACATCACAGACCACCCGTGCCCACGGCCAGCGCGCCACCCGCACCACCAAGGTCACCGAGGTACCCCACTGGGTCGACTTCCCCGGCGCAGCCCAGGTCGCTCAGCTCCGTCGCACCGTCACCTGCAACGGCGCCAAGACCATCGAGGTCGTCTACCTGATCACTTCCGCCAGCAGTCACGACGCGCCACCGGACGTGCTCGCAGGATGGGCTCGAGGACACCGGGGTGTGGAGAATCGTCTTCACTATGTGCGTGATTCGACGCTTCGAGAGGACCTGTCACAAGTGCGCACCGGGCGTGCGCCGCGGACTATGGCAACCGTTCGGAGCACCGTGATCGGCCTGCTCCGCATGGCCGGATGGGACAACATCGCCGCCGGCCTACGACATCACGCCAGGCATCCCGAACAGGCCATCACACTACTGCTGACCTGCTGAAACGCGACCTTTCCGGGGCCCTGCCCCATGTGGCATGCTCCGCATGCCAGTGATCGGTGTACGGTGACGCTCCGCGTGACGATGGTCTACCGAGACTGAGAGTCGTGGAAGCGGATGAGGGCGTCGGCGAGTTGTGTGGATTCCCTTCGGCGACCTCGCGGTTACCGGTCGATGCTCGTGCTCGGTAGTGGGTCGACGTGGGCAGGAACCCGCTGCCAACGGACGGTCAGGCGTGCGCCAACTCGTCGACGATCGCCTGGTCAAAAGCGTCCAAATCGCCAGGATTGCGCGAAGTGATCGCGACCCACCCATTTGCCGGGCATCGCTTGACCTGCTCGTCCACCCAGGTCGCACCCGCGTTCTCCAGGTCAATCTTGACGCTGGTGTATGACGTCAATGTCTTGCCCTCGGCGAGAGCGGCGTCGATGAACACCCACGGGGCGTGACAGACGGCGGCGATCGGCTTACCGGCGCGGCTGACAGCTTGCAACAAGGCCTGTACCTTCTCGTTGCCGCGCAAGGTGTCGGCGTTCACCGTGCCTCCCGGGAGGACGATGATGTCGAAATCGTTCGCGGTGACGGCGTCGAGCGAGGTGTCCGGTTTGTAGGTCGATGCCCAGTCTTTGTCGCCGCTCACGGTCTGGACGGTGTTTCCACTGTCGGAGGCCACAGTCACTTCGACGCCGGCCCTTTTCAAGTCTTCGACAGGACGAAGCAACTCCGCCTCCTCGACACCGAAGTCGGTCACCAGGACGAGCGCTTTCTTGCCTTGCGCGGTCATATATTTCGCTCCTCTTCAGCCACCGGCGTCACGGGAAACTTTCCTCCGGCGGTCCTCCGGTACAGCGCTCGGCGAGGAGGCAGCATTCCCGCGGGGTCAAGCTCAGCTGAGTAGCCGGCGCGGCTCAAGCCACTCAACCGTCGCCGTCGCGGTCGCCATAGACCATCGACCTACGGCGACGCGTTTAGGGCTGTTCCGTAGGCCGTACCATCACCGGCGACGGCACTCCGGCAGATCGAGGATCGGAGCTCATATCTCCGCGACCGTCCCACGTGGGTGCCCTATGCGGAACGGCCCCGAACACGTCGCCGGT
The DNA here is from genome assembly GCF_007845645.1 of Leekyejoonella antrihumi. GTDB lineage: Bacteria > Actinomycetota > Actinomycetes > Actinomycetales > Dermatophilaceae > Leekyejoonella > Leekyejoonella antrihumi. The sequence goes on along the minus strand of NZ_VCQV01000006.1, from coordinate 14,039 downwards.
TGAAGATCGGACCCGCGGGTGGTTCTACTGAGAGACTCAACTGGTGCCTCCGCTGCCGATTGCCAATTCCTCGCTACTAGTTCGCGCAGATGCCGGTCACGACAAGGAATGGATGCGTCTCGTGTCCGCGGTCCTGACCGAGAACGATGACGGATTCCGTGCGTACGTCGAGTTCGTAGACGACCCGGACTGGTACGAATACTTGCCAGATCAACTCCGAGCGGCTCTGCCGCACTCGAGTGAGCCGTCAATCCTCTTCAGCGCAGATGAGAAAACCCTCACGACTGAGGACTTTCCGATCGTGGTCATCGACCTCGTTGAGCATCGGTCGTCTTTTCGTTCCATCGCATCCGAGCTATGGGCAATCGAGAACAATCTCAACATCTCGAACATGGACTGGGAAGACTTCGCGAAGTGCGTTGACTCGCAAGGAATCTTCCGAGGGTTCGTCTAACGATCATCGGCGACGAAGTGTGGCAGATCGCTGCCCAGGGCTCAGATCTCCGGAACTGCTCCGCACGGTGAATATGCGACGGTCACCGCAGCGACCGTCCCGCCGATCGTTCACCGGTCACAGCCCGAGGTAGATGCGGAGCCTGTCCTCGAGGTGGGCGATCTCGGCGCTGGCCAGTAGTCCACGTCGTCGCCGGAATCGACTGCGGGCGGCTGGTTGGAGGCCGGTGACGTCGGCGTAGGACTCCGGGTAACGCGTCAGCCCAACGTCAGCAGTCAATGGGACGTGGGTGCCTTCGGGCCCGCGGGTGCCGGTGATGGGGATCACGGCGGCGTGGCCAAGACGCGCGTTGAGCGGGTTGACGCTGAGCACGACGGCCGGGTGGAGTCCGAACGCGGGGAAGCGCACCTCCCAGACCTCGCCACGCAGGGGTTCAGGCTGGGCCACTGGCGCCCATCACGTCGTTGGGGTCCGGCTCGTCTGCGTCGTCGGGCAGCACCCCGATGGGTAGTGGCGGCGTCGCACCGGCGTAGAAGGTTTCGACACTGCCTGCCATTCGTTCCTCAGCCGCCCGCCGGTGGAGCAGCTGCAAAGCAGCCTTGACGATGTCAGTGCGCCCGTCCAGTCCCAGCGCTACGGCGTCCTGCTGCAGTTGCTCGGCGAAGCCGCGCCCAATGCGGGCTTGCCACACCTCAGTCGTGCCAGTTGAAGTCGCCATGTGTATACAGTCTGTCGTACAGGCAGATTTGTCAAGCGTCCGGTTGCCGATCGACGTACGGTGACGTTTCGCCATGCGTCAGCGTGGTCGGTAGGCGTTGGCTCGGTGTCGGATGTCGAGCACGATCACTGTGTGCTTGGTGTCATCGATCTCGTAGAGCACGCGAAAGTCCCTGCCCAGTCGAGCACTGCGGATACCGGTGAGCTCCTCGGTCAGCGCCTTGCCGACACGCTGAGGGTTCTCCAGGAGGGGGCCCGTGATGAGTTCGACGGCTGCTGCGGCCACCTCGGGTGGAAGTCGATCGGCGAGGGCTCGTCGTGCAGGTCCGGCAGTACCGAGTTCGTAGGGTTCCTTCACGAAGCGTCGCGGTCGCGGACCAGAGCGCGGGCTGCTTCGACGCCATAGACCACATCACCGGCCCGAACCGACTCACGCGCCTCGGCAAGGGCGCGCAGCGTCTCGGGGTCGGACTTGATCTCTTCGGTCTCGCGTCGAGCAAGGTAGTCCTCGATGGCGTGAGCCACTTCCTGCTGCACGCTGCGGTGGTCCTCGGCGGCGGCTGCACGCAGGGCCTCATCCATCTCAGCCGGTAGGCGCAATGTCATAGCCATGACGTGATGGTATCAAACTGCACCATATTGGTTCATCCTGCTTCGAGGGGATCGTCCACTGGGCGGGGTGTTAACCGCTCCCGTCAGCAGGTTGGCATCCTTGACGCGGTCAGGAAAGGTCGGCACTGCATGACATCAACGATCCGGGTTTCGACGCGAGAAGTCAGCGTGGACGAATCGGCTCCCTGCCTTCGCGATCGTGGTCAACGGCGTCGAGCGCGCCACTGTAAAGAACGCCGCGACCGTCGCCGGTGGCCGAAACTCAAGTGTCATGTGTGTCCAGATAGTGTGCCGAACCGGGTGGCGATGTCGTCGTTGAGGCCGACGACGAGGTGCCCGTCGTCAAGGGGGATGGTGGTCGTCGTGCGCCGGTGGTCGTCGGTGACAGTGATGTCGGCAACCGCGTCGGTGCGGCGGATCGATGCGAGTCGCAGGCCGGGGCTCACCCCGTTCAGCATTTGGTGCCACCCACCGATGTCGTCGAGTAGCTCGGTCCATTTCTGATGGCAGGTCAGCGGTTCGGATGGAAAGTGATCAGGTGTGGGCACTTCGGCCGCTAGACCGGCCACGATGCTTGACAACGCCGCGAACAACTCATCCGCGGAAATGTCGTAGGGCAACCGGAGCAATCTATCGCCCGGAAGCATCACGGTGAACGTCGTGCGGCCGACATTTATGGCAGTCACAAGATCATCGGCCTGCCCGCGTTCGAGCGCCGCGACCTGCACAATCGCTCGCCCAGCGACGCCAGAATTGTCACCCATTTCGTGATCCATGCGATCGTCAGCCGAATCTTCGGGCGTTGAACATACGGGCTCCAAGTCAAACGTTCAGTGCATTCTTAACGAAATCTGGACACTCGCCCGCGACGCCGACGCAAAAGGTCAGTTGCGTGCCGCGCTTCGGGTGCTGCGCGGCGCGTTTGGGAGGGCCCAAACGAACTGCAGTACCGGCGCGGATGCACGTCCCGACTCGGCCGAGCACGTCGCGGAGCACGATTCTCGTGTGGTCGGGAGCCTGACTCTCGATGGACGTATGGCGCGCGGCCGGTCCCTGCCGGTTACGAGGGGTTCAGTCCGCCGGTGCAACCAGCACATCGGCGGCCGTGATGCTGACCGTGACCACCTGGTCGGCGGCGAGCCGGGCAGCCTCGGCGCCCGAGGCCTGGGCAAGCAGCTCGGACCCGTTCGGCATCCGCACCCTGACGCGTGTGATCGATCCGAGGAAGCTCACCGTGATGACGCGCCCGGATCCACCCTCCGCGGCAGCCACCTCGAGCTGCTCAGGGCGCACCAGTGCGTCCCCCGGGCCCGAGGGCAGCGATCCCTCACGGGCGCCCAGCGTGGCGCCCAGCACCTCGACCCGACCGTCGGCCACGTGGCACGGTACGCGGTTCATCAGCCCGACGAACTCCGCCACGAAGTGGCTGGCGGGCTGGTTGTAGAGCGTCTCCGGCTCCGCCAGTTGCTCGATCTTGCCCTTGTTCATCACCCCGACACGGTCGGCGACGGCGAGCGCCTCCTCCTGATCGTGGGTCACGAACAGTGCCGTGGTGCCGACCTCCAGCTGCACGCGCCGAATCTCGTCGCGCAGCTGGGCGCGCACCTTCGCGTCGAGCGCGGACAGCGGCTCGTCGAGCAGCAGCACCGATGGCTCGATCGCCAGCGCTCGGGCCAGTGCAACGCGCTGCTGCTGGCCGCCGGAGAGCTGGTTGGCGTAGCGGTTCGCCTGATGCCCCAGCCCAACCAGCTCGAGCATCTCCTTGGCCCGCTTCTCGCGGGCGCCCCGATCCGTGCCGCGCAGCTTGAGGCCGAAGGCGACGTTCTCCTGGGTGGTCAGGTGCGGAAAGAGGCTGTAGGACTGGAACACCATGCCCATGTCGCGCTTGTTTGCGGGCATGTGGGTCACGTCGCGGTCGCCGACCAGGATCCGGCCGGCGTCGGGCTCGTCCAGGCCCGCGACCAGCCGCAGCGCCGTGGTCTTGCCGCACCCCGACGGCCCCAGCAGGGCGACGAGCTCACCCGGGTGCAGCGTCAGATCGAGGTTGTCCAGGGCCCGCACGTCACCGAAGTGACGCGACAGGCCCTCCAGCCGGACCTCGAGTCCGGTGCGTTCGGTGACAGCAGTTGCCATGGTCATCCTTCCTGGCCAGGTTGTGGGGTAGGTGCCAGCACGGCGGGTTCCCCACGCCGGCGCCGTCCGACCAGTGTGAGCAGCAGCAGCAGCAGGAACCCGAAGATCAATGCTGCGAGTGAGGCCGCTACGGAGGCTTGGGAGTTGGACTTGCCGAGATAGTCGATGACGACCTGCATGTTCTGGAAGTCCAGCAGCGACGCAAACGTGTACTCACCGAGCACCAGCGCCACCGAGATGAAGGCGGCCGAGAGCAGCGCCGAGGCAATGTTGGGCACGATGACCCGCGCGATCACCGTGAACCACCCGGCGCCCAGACTCCGGGCCGCATCGGACAGCGTCTGCACGTCGATGCCCGAAAGGCCGGCGTCCAGTGCGCGGAAGGAGTAGGGCAGCACGAGCACGACGTAGGCGAACGTGAGCGTCAGCGCCGAGTTCCCCAAGAAATAGGTCACCCACGCGTAGACGGGGGCGATGCCGACCACGATCACCAGCGCCGGGATCGTCAGCGGCAGCAGGCACAAGAACTCGATGGTCCGCGCCGCCTTGGGAACCCGTAGGCGCACCCACACCATGGTCGGCACGAGCAGCACAATCATCCCGACCACCGTGAGCACGGCGAGCTCGAGCGAGGTGAGGATGCCCGACCTCAGGTCGGGGTCGGTGACGAGCGCCGCCCAGGCAGCGCCCGAGCGGCCCCCGCCATTGACCCGCGTGCTGTACTCGGCCATCGATATCAGTGGGACGAGGAAGAACAGGCCCAGAGCCACGAAGACGGTGATCCGGAAGGTCCGCAGCCGGCGCGCTCGCTGCTGCCGTGGAGTCCTACTCATGTGAGCCTCCGCGAGCTGTCGACCGAGGACTGAGCGACGAAGGAGCGAGGACTTTGTGGGGTGCTGATCATGAGAGCCACTTCGAGGTTCGGCGCACCAGCAGTGCGTAGGCGGCCATGACGATCGCGACGACGACGATCATCTCGAGCGCCAGGGCGTAGGCCAGGTTCTGCCGGCCCAGGATGATCTCGCTGGTGAGTGCGGCACGGATGTATAGCGGCGTGATCGGGTTGCCCTGGCTCACCAGGGCCGCCGCTGTCGCATACGACGCGAACGCGTTCGCGAACAGCAGCAGGGCCGACCCCAAGAACGCGGGGAACAGCAACGGCCCGCCGACATGACGCCAGAACTGCCAGGTTGTCGCACCGAGGTTCTCGGCCGCCTCCCGCCACTGCACCCGGATGCCGTCGAGCGCCGGCAGGAACACGATCACCATCAGCGGGATCTGGAAGTAGCTGTAGACCAGAATCAGGCCCGGCAGCGCAAACAGCCACCCACTGCCGAAGATGTCGATGCCGGCATGGTCACGCAGCAGGTCGGTCAAGGAGCCCGAGTAGCTCAGCGTCGCGATGAACGCGAAGGCGAGCATGACACCGCCGAACTGCGCGAGCACACCGCATACGCTGGTCGCCGCCCGCCGCGCCAACCCACTGGGGTTGCCCGACACCAGCGCATACGCCAGCAGGCTGCCGAAGACCGCGCCGATCGCGGCCGTGCTCGCCGACAGAATGAGGCTCTGCTTCAGCGCCTGCCACACGGTGGGGTTGGCCAGTCCCTGGATATTGGTCAGGCTCGCCCGACCGTGGTCGGTGAACGCCCCGACGACGATGATGATCGTCGGGATGAACAAGAAGACCGTGAGATACCCAAGAAACGGGACCAACCCCAGCGTGGGCAGCAGCCGCCGTGCCCGCGTCTTCATGAGCCGCGCGCAACTCGACTGACCGGTCGAGACCCGGGGTCGCTCAACTGGTCACCTTCGACCAGTTCGTGGACAGGTAGGTTGCGGCCTTCTTGGTCTGGGCCGCCGTGGCGATGACGGGTTTGCCGCTGACCGCGGGCAGCTTGGCGAAGGCGGCCTTGTCGATGGTGCCGCTCTTGACCATGGCGTCGGCCCGGACCGGCCTGGCGCCCCCGTTCAGATACAGGTTCTGCCCCGCGTCGGAGAAGAGGTACTCCTCCCACAGCCGGGCCGCGGCCGGGTGCGCGGCGTCCTTGTTGATCGCCTGGAAGTAGTAACCGCCGACAACCGCATTGCTCGGCACCATGACCTTCCACGACGGCAGCTTCGAGGTCTCCGCGGCATTGGTGTAGTCCCAGTCGATGACGACCGGGGTCTGTCCCGACTCGATCGTCGCGGGAGTCGGGTCCAGGGGCAGGAAGTTGCCGGCCTTCTTGAGCTTGACGAAGAAGTTCACGCCCGGCGCAATATTGTTCGGGCCGCCGCCGTTGGCAACCGCTGCCATCATCACGCCGCTGAATGCCGCACCGGCCTGGGTTGGGTCACCGTTGAGCGCAACTTTGCCCTTGTACGCGGGCTTCAGCAGGTCGTTCAGGCTGGTGACCGCGGGGACCTTCTTGGAGTCGTAGCCAATCGAGATGTAGCCGCCGTAGTCGTTGGTCCACAACCCGTTCGGGTCCTTGTAGGTACTCGGAATCGTGTTCCAGGTGCTGACCTCGTACTTCGCGTACATGCTCGTGTTTGCCATGGCCACCGTTTGGCCGAGGTCGAACACGTCCGGGGTGCGCGAGGTCCCGTTCAGCTTCTTGGCGGCGTTGATCTCGTCCTGACTGGCGCCGTCCGGCTGCGCGGAGTTGACCTTGATCCCGTATTTCTTGGAGAAGGAGGAGATGATGGCGCCGTAGTTCGCCCAGGTCGGCGGGAGCGCGATCACGTTCAGCGTGCCTTCCTTCTTCGCGGCCTTGACCAAGGCGTCCATCCCGCCGAACGCCTTGGCGGAGGTCGCCGAGCCCGCTCCCGAGGAGTTGCTCGAGGAGGAGGACGAGGGGGCCGCGCAGCCGGCGGCGGCCGCAGCCAGCGCAACACCGGCCGTCACCGACATGATTGTGGTGCTGAGTCTCTTCACTTGTGGCCTCCACATGCCTTGCGCTGCGGCGGCAGTGGCGCGCAGAGGTCGCACAGCCGCCGTGGACATCTTGAGATTACGGCCAGCGTCGCAAATCCCGTGCCGAACCGCGGGATGTTACCGGAATGTCATCTGCGAGACGGCGGTCGTCACAAATCGGCCACCTACGCTGCCTGTCGTCGGGTACCGGGCCGCCTGCCGCACAAACGCATCGGTGCCTTACGCCAGCGCGTCGATCGCCGCCTGACGCAGGCGTTCGCGCAGCTGCCGCTGGGGCTCGCGCGGGATCTCCACCTCGACAACCCGCAGCCCCGGTTTCGGATGCGCAATCCGATCGGCGAGCACGTCGCGCTGCGTGACCAGTTCGTGCTCCACCCCGTGAGCCGCGCACAAAGCGCCGATCCGCGCGACCGTCGGCGTGCCGAATACCCGCTCGAACGACCGAGCAAGGCGGGCCTGACCCGGCTCCAGGGTGCCGAAGATCCCCCCACCGTTGTCGTTCATCACGACCACGGTCAGGTCGGGTTGCGGCTCTTCCGGTCCGATCAGCAAGGCGTTCGCGTCGTGCAGGAAGGTCAGGTCGCCTACCAAGGCGTATGCCGCGCGCCCGGGACGGGCGAGCGACATGCCTACCGCCGAGGAGACCAGCCCATCGATGCCAGCCAGCCCACGGTTGGCCACGGCAACCACCCCCGAGGCGATCCGATGCGGGTCCCGCGCAAGGTCCAGGTCGCGCGCGGAGTTGGACGAGCCGACGTACAGACCGGCGTACTCCGGCAGGTTGTGCGCCACGGTGCGGGCTACCGCCGGCCCACTCGGCCAGGACTCGTCGATCAACGGACTCACCGCCCGCGCGACGTCACTGTTGGCCCGACGCCACCGAGAGGCCCAGGCGCGGTCCACGCACGACGAGACGGCCTGATGGCTGCGCTCGATGTCGGCCCAGTCGTGCACCCGGCGCACAACGTGGCCGGGGTCCGCCCAAGATGTCAGCGGGGTGACGACCTCGACAGAGACCTTCGGATGCTGCAACAGCCTGGCCACGTAGCGGTCGAGGGTCACCCGCCCGCCGATGAGCACGCGCTCGGGCAGGTTGTCCTCGAGCCACTCCTGCGCCCGCAGGATCAGCGGGCCGTTCGCCGTGGCGCGACCGCGGTTGTACTGCCCGAACGGCTCGGCCATGACTGGCCATCCCGCAGCATCTGCCAGCTCCGAAAGCTCCGCCGCCTGTGTCGGATTCGGCAGGTCACCGAGGAGGACCAAGGTCTGCGGGACGGGCGCGATTCCTGGGCCGGCCGGCGCCGAACCCCGGTGACTGCTCGGTGTCCGCAGACTCAGCCACGCCTCACCGTGCGCACGACCCTCCAGCGACTCCGGCCACGGCTGTTCGTCCGTCGTCGGCACCAACGGGTCCCGCAGCGGCACATTCAGGTGCACCGGGCCGGGGTCGCCCGACGGCAGACCGCGGCTCTCGGCGACGGCTCGCCCGATCACCGAGCGCCAGATCGCCTGTTGGCCCGCTCGTCGTTCCGGAGTGCCGAGCTCGTGGAACCAGCGGGTCGCCCCACCGAAGATCTTGACCTGGTCGGTCGTCTGGTTCGCGCCGGTGCCGCGCAACTCCTGCGGCCGGTCTGCGCTGAGCACCAGCAACGGCACATGCCCCTGCGACGCCTCGAGCACGGCGGGGTGCAGGTTGGCGACTGCGGTGCCGCTGGTGGTGATCACCGGGACCGGCATCCGCGTGGTCTTCGCCAGGCCGAGGGCGAGGAAACCGGCGGATCGTTCGTCGACCCGCACGTGCAGACGGAGCCGACCTGCCCGGTCGGCCTCCTCCACGGCATACGCGAGCGGTGCCGAGCGGGAACCGGGAGCCAGCACCACCTCCCGCACACCGTGCCGGATCAGCTCGTCGATCAGGACCGTGGCGATGGCAGTCGAGGGATTCACACGCCTCATCCTCCCGCACTCGCCGTGACGTGACACGTCAGGTCGCGCGCTCGGGCACCTCGTCGTCGTCCTCGGGCAGGTCCATGCACCGCCCGAACGCAACCCCCGTGAGAGCTCAGGTCGGCAGCGTCGCCGTGATGCCCCACGTGCCGGTCCAGACCTGCCCCGGCTCGAGGACGATCAGTGAGTCGCCGCTGGCGAACGCACCGCCCGGACAGGACATCGGCTCCACCGCCAGGCCGGAGCACCGAGCCCGCCCGGGTGGCAGCGTGTCACCGCTGAACACCTGGGCGTAGCCGAAGACCTCCGCCTGCGCCCACATCGCGGTCGACCGGCCGCCATGCTCGAGGCGCGCGCGCCAGACGCCGTCCGTCGCAGCCAGGTCTGTGTAGGTGTTGTCCAGGACGGTGTCCCGGATCTGCCGTGGGGTGCGGAAGTCGGCAGCACCACTGACGGGCGCCGCGTCTACGGGGAGCAACCGGTCATCCAGGTTGATCCTGGTGTGGGCCGGGACGGTCAGCGTGACCTCGTCGACCTTCGCCTCTCCCACCGTCAGGTAGGGATGCGCGCCATACCCGAAGGGCGCCGAGGCAGCGCCGAGGTTCGTGACCGACGGAGTCACCGACAGCCCGTCGGCTCCGAGGGCGTAGGTGATCTGCAGGTCCAGGGACCCCGGCCACCCGGGCTGCGGAAACAGTCGATGGGCAACGCTCACCGAGGAGTCCGAACGCTGCCTGACCGTCCACATCGCCCAGCGCACCAGGCCGTGGATCGCGTTGTGGTTCGGCACTTCGGTGATCGGCAGCTGCTGGTCCACCCCGTCGAAGGTGTACTTGCCGTCTCCGATACGACTCGGCCAGGGCATCAACACCTGCCCACGGCCGCCGTCGGCTCGCGCGTCGGCGGCATACCCGTGCAGCACGTCGACTCCGCCGATCGTGTAGGTGCGCAGTCCCCCGCCGACCTCGACGACGGTGACCTCCTGGTCGCCGTGTCGAATCGTCCACTGCTCGCCGCTGGGGAAGCTCATGAACGGCCCCCTTCCGCCAGCAGCTTGCCCGACTCCTCGCGCATCTGGACCTTCCTGATCTTGCCGGTGACGGTCATCGGGAATCCGTCGGTGACGTGCACGTAGCGCGGCACCTTGTAGTGCGCGAGCCGGCCCTGGCAGAATCCCGCGAGCGCCTCCGCGGTCAGCGGGGTGGTGCCGGGGCGCATCACGACCCACGCCATGAGCTCCTCGCCATACTTCTGGTCGGGTACCCCGATGACCTGGACGTCCGCGATGTCCGGGTGCGTGTAGAGGAACTCCTCGATCTCCCGAGGGTAGATGTTCTCACCGCCACGGATCACCAGGTCCTTGATCCGGCCGACAATGTTGAGGTAGCCGTCCGCGTCCATGGTGGCGAGATCGCCGGTGTGCATCCAGCGGGCAACGTCGATCGCCTCGGCGGTCTTCTCCGGCTGCTCCCAGTAGCCCAGCATCACGCTGTATCCACGCGTGCAGAACTCGCCCGCCTCACCATGTGGCACCGTCAGACCGGTGACCGGGTCGATGACCTTGACCTCGAGGTGCGGCATCACCTGCCCGACCGTCTCCGTGCGGCGTGCCAGGTCGTCGTCCACCCTCGTCATCGTGGAGACCGGGGAGGTCTCGGTCATGCCGTAGCAGATGGCGACCTCGGTCATATTCATCTGCGCGACAACCTTCTTCATCACCTCCACCGGGCAGGGTGATCCCGCCATGATGCCGGTCCGCAGGGTGGACAGGTCGTAGGCGTCGAACGTGTCCAGGCCGAGCTCCGCGATGAACATCGTCGGCACGCCATACAACGAGGTGCACCGCTCGGACACCACCGCGTCCAGTGTGGCGACTGGCTCGAAGGACGGCGCCGGGATCACCATGCACGCCCCGTGCGAGGTGGCCGCAAGATTGCCCATCACCATGCCGAAGCAGTGATAGAAGGGCACGGGTATGCAGATCCGGTCGTGCTCGGTGTAACTGACCAGCTCGCCGACGAAGTAGCCGTTGTTGAGGATGTTGTGGTGCGAAAGAGTTGCACCCTTCGGGAACCCCGTTGTGCCAGAGGTGTACTGGATGTTGATCGGGTCATCCGCGGTCAATGCGGCGCCACGAGAACTGATGTCGTCATCGGCGACGCCCGAGCCACCGTCGAGCAGGGCCTGCCAGCTGTCCGGACCGGTATGCGGTTCCCCACCGCCGACCGCGACGAAGTAGACATCCTTCAGGCTCGGACAGCTCTCTCGCACTTCGCCGACCATCGCCTGGTAGTCGGAGGTCTTGTGCTGCACGGCACTGACCAGCAGCTTCATCCCCGACTGCTTGAGCACGAACGACAGCTCATGCGAGCGATAGGCCGGGTTGACGCAGACCAGCACCGCGCCGATGCGTGCCGTGGCGTACTGCAGCAGGGTCCACTCCGGGCAGTTCGGCGCCCAGATCCCCACCCGGTCCCCCTTGAGGACCCCGGCGGCGATGAGCCCCTTGGCGACCCGGTCGACGTCGGTCAGCAGCTCGTCATACGTCCAGCGACGCCCGCTGGGCAGATCGACCATCGCGTCCCGATCCCCGAACGACGCCACGGTCCGCGCGAGGTTGTCCCCGATCGTGTCGCCGAGCAGCGGCTCCTGCGACGTTGCTGAGCTGTAGGACGGGACGGGCGGCTCGGACACAATGACCTCCAAGGGACACATCGTTGCGGTGCAGCCTCAACCTTAGATCGCGGACCGGGGCATCGCTTGGAATCCGCCCAGCCGAAGACGGCCGATCCGCCATCGGAGAGACGCAATAGGCTGGGTGCCGTGCCGTCAACCGCGCGTAGCTACGCCGAGGACCTTCGCACGCGCAGCGACGACGAGCTACGTGTGCTGCTGCAACGTCGACCAGACCTTGCCCGGCCGGCACCGAGCGACCTGACCGCCCTCGCCGCACGAGCCTCGACCCGAGCCAGTGTGCAACGAGCACTCGGGGGCCTGGAGGCCGACCAGTTGCACGCCCTGGAGGCCGTCCTGGTCAGCGGCGACGAGAACGATCCGGCCCGGCTGCTCGGCTGCACCACTGCGGAGATCGACCCGTTGCTGCAGGATCTGTGGGCAGCCGGGCTGCTCTGGCGCTCGCCGGAGGGACTGCGCACCGCCCGTGCGGTCGGCGAGCTGCTGACCCGGCCCGCGAAGCTCGGCCCGCCCACCGCCGACCTACCGGCCGCGACGCGGGCGGTGGACGCCGACGCGGCATACAACCACCTGTCCAGCGGGGCGCGCAAGGCCATCGACCAGCTGCGGTGGACGCATCCGAGCGCGGCGTTCACCGGTGCCACCGGACGCACGGTGCTGACCGAGCTGACCGATGCCGGGCTCATGGTTCGCACCGACCTCGAGACCGGCACTATCCCCCGCGAGGTCGGGCTGGCACTGCGCGGCGGGCAACTGTATCCCGATGCCCTGCGTCCTCCACCGCCGGAGGGAAAAGTCCTCACCTCGGCTGACGTCGACGCCGCTGCGGGTGCGGAGGCGCTCGAGCTGCTCTGGCGGCTGGAGGAGCTGGCGACCGCCTGGGAGACGGACCCACCCCGCGTGCTGCGCTCCGGTGGGCTCAGCGTCCGTGATCATCGGATCGCGACCGCCCGACTGGAGGCGTCCCCGGAGCTCAGCGCCTTCATCATCGAGTTGGCCTACGCCGCAGGCCTCCTCAGCGAGGATGGCCAGCTCGAGCCGTGCTGGCTGCCGACGTCGGAGTATGACAACTGGGCTGCGAGCACCCCCATCGAGCGGTGGGCGCGACTGGTCGACGCCTGGTGGGAGACGATTCGCGCGCCGTTCCTCGTAGGCACCGGAGGCGAGCACCCTCCCTCGCGCACGGGAAGTGCCCCCACGATCAACGTGCTTGGCCCCGGAGCCGCCTGGCCACTGATCCGGCACCGCCGTCAGGACGTCCTGCGCACCGTTGCCACCCTGCCCGAAGGAACTGTGGCAGAAACTCATTCGGTTGATGTCCTACTACGGTGGCATCGCCCACTGCGTCTTCCGCCTGGCGTGCCGACTCGAGCGGACGTTGTTCTGCGCGAAGCCGGCTGGCTGGGCCTCACCGGTCGCGGGGCGCTGTCGTCCGCAGGCCGCGCAGTCGTCGACGGGCACGACGTGAGTGCCGCCATGAGCGCGCACTTTCCAGAACCCGTCGACCACGTGCTGATCCAGGCCGACCTGACAGCGATAGCGCCAGGTCCGCTGGAAGACTCGTTGCGCCGCGTCATGCATGTGGCCGCCGATGTGGAGTCGCGCGGTGGCGCAACGGTATTCCGCTTCACGAAGGCGAGCGTTCGCCGCGCCCTCGACACCGGCATGACCAGTGACGAGCTGCTTCGGACCCTGCAGGGAGCCAGCAGCACGCCGCTTCCGCAACCCTTGACCTACCTGATCTCGGATCTGGCCAGGCGGCACGGACAGGCCCGCGTCGGCACGGCCAGTTCCTACGTCCGCAGTGACGACGAGACGGCGCTGACCGCGATGCTCGCCGATCGTGACCTGTCACCACTGCAGCTTCGTCGGATTGCGCCGTCCGTGCTGGTGTCCCCCGCGAGCCCCGGGACCGTGCTGGACCTGTTGCGCGAGCACCAGCACTCGCCGATTGCCGAGACCTCCGACGGTGGTGTCGTGATTACCGGACGCACGCCGCCCCGTGCACACTCTCGGCATGCTCGTGCTCACCCGGTGCAGGTGACGGTGCTCGATGAGCCGGCAGCGAGAGCGATGGTCTCGGAGCTGCGTCAGGCCGAGACGGCGCGCGCGCAGCAGCCGCCGAAGGCAGGACCTCGCATACCGGCGACCGATCCGACGGTCACGCTAGGCATGCTGCAGGACGCCACCGCAGAACAGGTGCCTGTCTGGATCGGGTATGTCGACGCATCAGGCAGCGTGCGACGCACCCTCTTCACACCGCACCGCGTCGAAGGCGGGCGGGCAGTCGGTGTCACGGACGACGACCGGACGCAGACGTTTTCGATACACCGGATCACCGGTGTCGCGCCCGCATAAGGCCCTGACAGCCGCTCCCCGCATGACGGGGTCCCCGCGAAGTATCGAAGCGAGGCACGAGCGGAGAACTTCGTGGGGTGACTAGAGCGTGTCTCCCAAAGATTCGGCGCTGACGTTGAGAGCGTGGGATGCATGGTGCGTGAGGATCAGATTTCCGATGAGTTCTGGGCAATAGTCGAGCCGCTACTGCCGACGTCGACCGGT
>NZ_VCQV01000059.1 GCF_007845645.1 Leekyejoonella antrihumi | reverse complement strand
GCGCGATCACCTCGGCCACGTGCCCGATGCTGACCTGGTCCGGCTCGACCGCGCTCTTCTGGTCTTCCTCGGGCTTGCCGACTGAACCAGCTTGACCAGTCCGGTGCGACCGCAAGCGGATCGCCTTGTGGCATGCCCCGCATCCCAGTCTTGCGGGACGTGGCCGAAGGTTGGATGCGCACAATCTCCAAACTCCAGCGGCTTCGGCCAGGCCATCGTCGATCTGGACACCGTGCCGTTTTGCAGTTCTGCTGTTTTACCGCCGTTAGCGTTAGAGTGTAGTCATGAGCGCATCCATCAAGCACCGCTACCTCAGCGTCCAGGGCCGCGGCACGATTGCGCTGCCCGCCGACGTCCGTCGCCGGCTGCACCTGGATGAACAGGGCGCGCAGTTGGAGATGACCGAGCGCGCTGATGGTGTCATCGAATTGCGGGCCGCGCTGCCGGTACCGGCCGAGCAGCGCTGGTTCTGGACCGAGCGCTGGCAGGAACGAGAGCGCGAGGTCGACGAGCACGTTGACGCCGGCCGTGTGACGGTCCACGACTCGACCGAAGACTTCCTGGACCACCTCAACGAGCTTGACTCCGAGTGAAGTTCGAAACCACACCAGCGTTCGATAGTGACTACCGACGGCTCAAGCGCGAGCACGCGGACGCTTTCAAGACCATCGTGCGCGAGAAGTTCGCGCCCGCGTGTGACGCCTACGCCAAGGACCCAACCACCCCATGGCCTGCTGCGTTGCGGGTCAAGTCGGTGCGATCAGCTCCCGGGGTCCTGGAAATGACCTGGTCGTTCGCCAGCCCGGACGGACGCGCGACTTTCGAACTGGTCACTGTTGATGGCGAGTTGCGATGCCGGTGGCGACGGGTCGGCGACCACGACGTCTTCAAGAGCCCGTAGATCCCGAGTCGATAGACGATCGGTCAGCGGGAGCGACACCATTCGCCTCGGGTGATCTCGTAGATGACTTCTCCGTGCTCGCTGCCAGGAAGTGGATCGTCCCACTCGCGGTGGTCGGTTCGAACGTGACGCATCCCGAGCTTGACCATCACCTGCCGGCTCGGCTGATTGACCGCCATCGTTTCCGCCCGAACCTTGCTCAACCCGACCATCGCGAAGCCATGCTCGAGTATTCTCGTGGCCCCCTCGCTGGCGTATCCCTGTCGCCAGTGTCGGCGTGCCAGCCTCCATCCCGCTTCGGCTTGCAACGGCTGCTCAAGTACTGGCTTGCCGGGTGAGAGGTCCCACCAACCAAGGAAACCACCATCGTCGAGACGCCGCCCGATCCACCAGCCCAGTCCCACTGCGTCGGCGGCGGTGTCCGCACAGATCGGTCCCCAGAACTCGTGGACCTCCGACGCATCACGCGCTCGGCCCAAGATGTAACGCAGCACGTGGGGGTCGGCGTCCAGCTCGACCAGGAACGGCAGATGCTCCGTGGTCATCGGCTCCAGTCGGATACGGGAGGTCATCAGGCAGGGGCGGCTCACACGATCATCCTGTCAGCCCAGTTCGTCGCAGCGGTGCGAAGCGGCTCGCCTGCCGCACTCATGCTGGCCCACCGCCATGCCGTAAGACGATCGTCTTGTGGCATGCTCCGCATGCCTTGCGGACACGGTCAGATCGCGTGCACCGTATGGAAGACCCTTGCGGGACGGATCGCTCCGTCCGCTGCTCGGCTTCCCAGATCCTCGGATCGTCGCCGGTGGTGGTTCCTCCTACGGGGAGCGTCTGGAGGTGGCTACAAAGTGCAGCGTGATGCTGGGGGACGCGTAGTTGAGGGGGTGAGGGTGAGAAGGTCGCCGGGTTGGCAGTTCAGGGCGTCGCAGACCGCGGTGAGCGTAGTGAATCTGATGGCCCGTGCGTGTCCGTTTTTCAGGACGGACAGGTTCGCCATCGTGATGCCGGTCCGGGCGGAAAGCTCGGTGAGGGTCATGGCCCTTGCCGTCAGCAGATCGTCCAGGTGGACCTCGATGGCATGATCAATCAGCTCTACGGGCTCGGGATGGGGTTCCTTCCTCATATCGTGGCCTCGATTTCCTCCCGCATCGGCACGGTGCGCTGCATGACTCGTCCGATCGAGATCACGCCGAAACCAGCGATCACGATGGGCCAGCTCCAGCTCATATTCGCCAGGACACCGGAGGTGAGGCTGTATCCGGTGGCCAAGTGGGAGACCGCGATCGCACGTAGCACTCCGCCGGTCAAGTTGACGATGGCCCAGCCGCCGAGGATGTACCAGCCCAGGTGTGTCGTGGCGCGCGCCACGTCGTGGGTGAAAAGTCCGCGCTGACGCGCCTGGCGGATCACTCGCAACGTCAACCACAGGAAGCCGAGGGACCACAGCAAGTCGATCAATACGGGCACGCTGAAGAGGGTCCGGTCAGTGCCGGACAGGTGATCGACGCAGATCGTGTAGGTGTGAGGTGCGCCGAGGTATACACCAGATTTGAGTCCCTGAACCGATGTTCCACCGATAGGGCCAGCGTTGCCTGACGTGCCGACCTGAAGGCCATTCTGCGGGACCTGCAGACACGGGTGCGGGTCACCCCACACGCCTAGCGTCATGCTCGGGTGGCCCCCATCGAAAACCGACACGACCGAGGCAATTGCTACGAAAAGCAGTACCACACAGAAAAGGCGCAACGCGAGGGTGACGATGAAGTCGATCGGCCCGAGCGGATCCTTCGTCTTACCGGTTGTAGACATGTGACCTTCTCGTTTATCGATGTTATCGCTTAACGATAATGTCTCGATATTCGATACGTCAACGATCTCCACGCGTAGTCCTCAGATTTCTCCATGGACGCTCGCACATCGACGCGTGGTTCACCCCCGAGGGTGTTCAATGGCGCAGGAACTGGCCCTCGCTCACCGGGCAGCGATGGTCATCCGGGGCGCCCCCGGTTATTGCGTCCAGCGGGTCAGGGCCGGTGCGCTGCCGATCAGGCAGTCGAGCGGGATGGGAAATCCGGCTAGGGCGTAGGCGGTCAGCCGTAGGTGGCCTTCCAAACAGACGAGATCCTCGTCATGTGGGCCGGCCAGGATGAGGGGAGGGAACCGATCACCCCTCTTGACCGCCTCGGCAGCGGCGAGGAATCGGTCGTTCGAGACGCCGAACACCCTCACGCCCTTCTCGATACGCCGGGCCGCGTCGACCGACAGGCGGCTGCCGTCAGACAGCTCATTCCAATAGGAGTACTCGATGTACCGCACTCGTGCGAGCTCCGCGGGCATCAGCTGCGCCCATACCCATCGGACGTCATCGGGGAAGTGCTCAAACATCTCTCGATCCTGGCCATATCCGCGCGTGGCAGCGAGCACTGCTCGCCGCGCACGGTTGCCGTTCTCGTCGCCCAGATCGGGTCGCGTCAGCACGTCCTCGGGTAGATGACGCGCTGCCAGTTCCGCGCGGATTGCCTCACCGAACCGTTCGCTGGTCAGTTCCCCTGCGAGGTAATAGGCAACCATCTCGTCATCGCTGCTCTCGCGGATGACTTTCACGCACTCAGTTTCCATAGACCTCTACTCCGCGAGAGATCGGCCTCACGAGCCACATATGGATCGGTCTGCGGGACGTGCTGGGGACCGGGCGGGGAGAAAAGGGCTTGCGGATCGAATATGTTGCTCCGGATGCAACGTTCGCGTGGTTGCCGGCCATGTACGGGGTGAAACGTTCACCACACTGAAGGGGTCCGTCATCCTCGACGAGGAACTTGACGCCCGGCTACTGGCGTCGCGACCGGCCGTATCGGATGAGGCAGCCACTACCGCGGCGAACCTTGCTTCCCAGATCACGGCTGGACGCGCAGGTACTCGGCGCGGTCGGCAGTGGCGGAAGACAATCGTCCTCCCGGTCGCGGCGGGTGTGCTGGTTTTGACCGGGGCTGGCACCGTGACCGCATATCAACTCAGCGTCCCACCATTCCAGAGCCTCGAGCCCGGGTTGCAGCGCACCTCACACGGTGTGCCGTTCACGTACCGCACGGACTCGGGCACGCTCGTCGTGTGCGAGGCGTTCGTGGAGTTCAGCGGCGTGACCGGACGTCAGCGGCGGCAGATCAACGCCATGGTGACCGACACCAGCTGGGCCGGCTACGGGCAGCGGACGTACAACGCGCTGCCCGCCAAGAAGCGCGCAGTCCAGGACGGGCCAGGCCCTACGGGAGACGCCATCCTGAACGACCTCGAGCAGCGCGCGCTTCGCGCCGCACCCGGCACCAAGCTCCGCGCGGCCCAGGGGCCGATGGTTACCGGAGGGGCCATCAGCTGCAACTATCCGAATGGTGCACCGCGTGACGGCCGCTGAGGACCGCCTGCAGCGCCTCGCCACCGACTTGGCCCCGCAACTGCTCAACTACCTTGTCCGCCGCGTCGACCCCGTCGAGGATGCCGCAGACCTGCTCAGCGAGACACTTCTGGTCATGTGCCGGCGCACCCGAGCGCTGCCGAGCGATGACCACGAAGCCCGACTGTGGGCGTTCGGAGTCGCACGTCGCGTGCTCGCAACGCATCGACGCGGAGCCGCGCGACGCGCGGCACTGGTGGACCGGTTGCGAGACGATCTGCAAAACGCGGTGGATGAGCCCGCCACTGGCCAGGAAGCCATGCTTCTTGAAGCGGTTGGTGCGCTCGACCCGCTGGACCAGGAGATCATCCGACTCATCCACTGGGACGGGTTCTCCCAAGTCGAGGTCGCACGGATCCTTCACCGGCGCCCCGGGACCATCCGAAGCCGATATGCGAGAGCACGGGAAACGCTCAAGGCTCAGCTCCACGATCGACCCAAGAAGACCCCTGCGGGTCGCTGATGACCTGTTTCGTCACCAGTCAGCGATCCCTGACCGGTCGCAGAAGGTGCGATCGTGTAGCACCGGGAGCGGACTTGATGCCCGGCCTTGTCCTGTAGTGGAGGCGGTGCAAACTGCGCGCCTACCATCGTTCCGTGCGACCCATTCTTCGATCATTCGAGGCTGCCGACGCGGCGGCCGTGCTAGATGCGTTCGCTGATCCGGAGATGGCGCGCCAGGGCGATGTTGCTGATCTCGAGCAGGCTGCGGCGTGGATCTGTGCGATGACCGAGGGCGGGCTGGATCGCCATGTCTTCGCTATCGACCTTGATGGCACTGCTGTCGGTGCAGTCGGTGTCACGGCGATCGACCGGGAGAATCGCGTTGGCTGGTTCTGGTACTGGTTGCACCGTGCGCATCGTGGCTGCGGGACCGCGTCCCGAGCGGCGGCGACCGTGTCGAATTGGGCGCTGAGCGTCGGCGGGCTCGAGAGATTGGAACTGGGACATCGGGTTAACAATCCGGCTTCAGGAGTGGTAGCTGAGGCGGCTGGCTTCGTGCGGGAGGGCGTCGAACGCGGCAAGTTTCTGATCGCCGGAGTCAGAGTGGACGTGCTCACCTACGGCCGGCTGATCACAGATCCGGTCCCGCTGACGGAAACTTTCAAATTGCGAGAATGACCGTCCCGCAAGCCGATCGCTGAACGGGCAGACCGTTCAGCGTTATCCGGTGGTGAACGGTGCTACGTCTCGCTGGGCTTGTCTTGCTCGTCCAACCATCTGTTGATGTCCGCCATCGTCGAGTTGAAAGCCTGCGCAAGGTCGACGCCGTAGCAGTCAGCCAACGTCAATACTGACCAGAAGCAGTCGGCCAGTTCGTGTGCGACCTTTGCGTCCAAGTCGGATGCAGCCCGGACACCGCTCTTGCCCTGAACCAGCTTCGACAAGTCACCAACGTCTCCAACAAACCCGAGCATGACTTCCGCCGGCGTCCACGACCGGCCATACCGATCCTGCTCGAACCTCGCGAACCGCCCTCGGACCTGACGCGCCAGCGCCTGCATCTCGTGGAACTCCATGGGAACCAATCTTCGCAGCTCGCGTCTCCGCCAGCTCCCGGAAGCGATGCCGTCCCCCGCGGACCCATTGCGGAGACTCACACGGGAGCGTCTCTGACGGTGGCATGAAAAGTCGACTTCCTGGGAGTGGTCAGTCGGTCTCTTGGAACGTCTCTCGCGCCGATTCAAGCTCCCGGATGGCCGCTGCGATCGTCTCAAAAGTGCGGTGTCCCGGTGGATTTTGAATGCGGACCTCGGCTTGGCCGGGCTGCAACGACGCGAACAGCACTTGCACCGTGCCTGCCGGTGGCTGGTCGAGGTGCTCCTCGTGGATCTTCTCGGCGAGATTCAACTGATCGACGGTGAGATGGCTGTTGTCTCCCATAGGCGAGTACGCAAACCACTCGCCGCGTTCGGAGTCACTCATGCCCTCACCATACGGTCGTCCGCGATCGAATCGCCGCTCCTGCCGCTCGCTCCCTGCCAGGGCATCGAGATCTGAGATCAACCTCCGATCTCGTGTCGGAAGCCCCTCCATCACCGCAACGGGAACCGTCACCGGCGACGACCCGAGGATCTGCCAAGCCGAGTAGCGCACGAAGTGATCCGTCCCGCAGGGGTCCTCTATACGGCACACCTGCCTCGCCAACCGCGTCCGTAGGACGATCGTCTACCGGCGGTGGCAGCAGTGACACCATGATGTCGCGGTACTATGAGTTCATGACTAGGCAGACGACGGTGCGAATCCCGGAGGAACTCGCCGATCAGGCGGAGGCCGTGGCGCGCGTGCGCGGCACCAGCGTGAACGCGCTGATCGTGGAATCCCTGGCCAGCGAGGTCGAACGTGTCCGCGGCGACAAGGACTTCACGAGTCGGGCCCGCAAGTTGCTCGAGCGCGATAAGGAGCTGCTGGACCGGCTCGCGGCCCAGTGACCAGGTATCTCAGTCTGGCCGAGTATCTCTGGCTTGCTGAGCAGGTCACCGGCAATCCGGCCGCGGACCTGGCGAAGGCGGGCCGAATCGATCTGGCCGAGTCGGCATTACACGCCCGAAGCCGGGTTCGCAGGAGAAGAGTTCTACACCAGGCTGGTCGACAAGGCGGCCGTGCTCGTCTGTCACCTGGCGTGGAACCACCCACTGCCCGATGGCAACAAGCGAGCGGCCTGGGCGGCGCTGGTCCTGTTTCTCGACCTCAACGGCGTCGCGTGGAGTCCCGATCCACCGGAGGTAGACGATGCCGAGCAAGCCATGCTCGCGATCGCTGCACACGAGGTTGATGAGGCATGGGCCGCAGACTGGCTGAGCATGCACGCACACTTCCCCGAACACCGGACATCCCAAAATCACTGACGATTGGCGACTTCCCGCTGTCCGGTCAGCGATCGTCTTACGGGGCGCCGGCCGATCGGGTGGTTGACGCACTCCCAGGTTGATCACCGCATGTGCTCGGACGACGGTATGAAGGGGATTGTCGGCGGGTCGTGTGATGATTCCATCGTGTTACGTGAGCGCCGCATACCAACTCGGTCAGACGAGTGGCAACAGCTGTATCGGCAGGTCCAGATCGCAATGGATTTGACGTCACGGCTGAACGTCCTGCCGTTCGGCGACGTTGACGCGCGCCAAGCACTGCTCGAGGAGCTGTTCGGTGCCGCGGCTCCCGGAACGGCCTTCGTCCATCCCCCGTTCTACTGCACCTCGGGTGTCGGGACGCGGCTGGGGGAAGGATCGTCCGTCGGCCAAGCATGCTCGTTCCTCGATCTGGGAGGCATCACAATCGGTGAGCGCACGATGATTTCGCCCAAGGTCACTCTGATCACCGAGGGTCATCCCATAGAGCCCGTCGACCGATACGCGTTCATCACCGTCGCTCCGATCGTCATTGAAGCTCGGGTCTGGATCGGAGCTGCAGCCACGATTCTGCCGGGAGTGACCGTCGGGCACGACTCGGTGGTCGGTGCCGGTGCCGTGATCACGAAAGACGTTCCTCCTCTCACGGTGATGACCGGGCCCGGGCACACCGTTCGACGACACCTAGAACCGTTATCGAATTTATAGGCGCGAGGCGCGTCGGCGCTCAACGGCTGATGGTCCAGTCATACCCGCGAGGACAAGCGCGCGTTCCCGATGAGCGATCCCCAGCTTACGGAACGATCAGGATCGGCTTCGTCGGACTCCGCGGCCGCTCTTTCACGTTGCAGCAGGTGAGCGGAAGGCCGAAGCAGAGCCAACGCGCGCCGTCCAGGGGGAGGACCTGTCATGCTGCCGATCGTGATTGTCGACGCCGTCAGCGTTCGTGACGTCGTGCCGCTCATTGAGGCCCTGACCGCCGAGTTGGCCAGCAGCGGGTACGACGAGAGCGAGATGTTCGGCTACTCCGTGGAGAAGCTCGAGCAGGGCGGCGTGCATCTGATCGGCGCATCGGTCGACGGAATCGTGGTCGGCATCGGTGGTCTGGAACTTGCCGACGACGGCACCGCGGAACTCAAACGGTTCTACGTCGATCCCACGCACCGCAGAACCGGGGCCGCGTCGGCCATTATCACCGCGCTGCTCTCCTACGCCGCCACCGCGGGTGCTCGCCTCGTCCGCCTCGAGACCGGGCTCGAACAACACGCAGCGATCCGGTTCTACACCCGGCACGGGTTCGAACACATTGAGCCGTTCGGTCCCTACCTCGCCAGCGCGTCGTCGGTCTGCATGGCCCGCCGGCTGTGCGAATGAGTGATCCTGTTGTGGGACGCGGGCGCCGCGGTCAGACGCCGGAGAGTTCGCGTTTGACCGCCCGAACGATGTCTGGCAGGTCGGTCTCGATCGTCTGCTGCACGATGTCGGAGTCGACCATCAGGTACCCATGAGCGATGCGGTTGCGCATCCCCCACATGAACTGCCAGTTGCCGCCGAACAGTCGTGACCGCGCGTTCGGGTCGAGTCTGGCCAGTACCTCGATCCCGGCCGACAGTCTCATGCAGATGGCGTCGATGACCAGCTGGTCCAGGTCGTCGACGCCGGCGTACGAACTGGCCAACTCCAGGTGGACGAGTGCCTCGCTCAACAGCTCTGGTGTCGATCGACTCACAATTCCACCGCTTCAGACGTGACCCGCTCCTTGAGGTCGGGCCGAAGCGCCGACTCGGGCACCAGGTCGACCTTCGCGTCCAGCAGATCCGCGAGTCGCTGCTCCAGCCGACCCAACTGCATCAAGCTGAATGGCTGCTTCATCACGAATAGCAGGTCGATGTCGGAATCTGGCCGATCCTGGCCTGTCGCGACCGAACCGAAGACCCGTACCCGGGTCCCACCGGCTTCGGCTATGAGATGTCGGATCTGTTCGGCGTTTCGTCGCAGGTTGCGGGCCAACGGTGATGTGCCGTGGAACCGCAACAGTCGCGATACCTCGGGCTGGCTCCGGCCGATGTTCCGGGCGATCTCGGTCTGGGTCATGCCTTGCGCTGCCGCCTTCCGCACCGCGCGGACGAACTCGGCACGAGCCTGTGCCGTGACCTCATCGGTGTGACGGGCTACCTCCGCCAGACTTGCTGTCATAAAGCCATTATAGCAAGTGCTATACGATGCCGTCCGGATGAAGTGACCGCTCACTCCAGACTCCGCTTGACGAACCTGATCCGCCCGGCGGGCCTTGAGCCCGAGGGCCCGGGTGCCATCATCGTAGGACGATCGGCGTTGCGGGCACTGGTCCTCCAACGGCTACGACGCGAGCATCTTCTGGATCGCTTGCCGAGAGACACCAAGTTCTCGGGCGAGGTCGGATTGTGAGAAGCCGACCTGGACAAGGCTCTGCATGATCTGCCGCCGTTCGGCCGAAAACTGCCGAGCGATCCGCGTGTGCTCGATGGCTTGGGCGCGGACTTCCCTTAATCGCTCGAGCGTTGCTTCGTGGTTCGTCGCATCAGGTTTGTTCACATACCCATCATGACAACCATCGTTGACAGTGTCAACCCTAGTTGTCATAAGCCGTTGACCGATCGGCATGTGGCACCGGGGCCGGTGGCTGGCGTTGGGTATGGGCCGCACTTGCTCAACGTCGACCGGCACGTCGGGTCAAGGACACGGTGAATGCCGACCAGTGGTGTGGCGGTCAATCCCAAGAACCATCGCGATCGTGCTGCCTGGTGATGGCGTCGCGGGAGGAGCACAGGCGAAAGATCAGATCATCTTGGCGGGTTGCGTCAGTTGGTCCTGGCGGTGACGGGGTGCTCGGCGGCGGTGTCGGAGCTGGCAAGGGGCCGCCCAATGGTCAGTCCCAGCCCCAGCAGGGAGAGCGCCGCGACGATAACGAACAGGGCTGCGCGCACGCCCACCCACGAGCCGAGCGCGCCTCCGATGACTGCGCCGAGCGGCATGGAGGCCGACATGAGCACGTCTGAGGTGGCAGAGACCCGGCCCAGAATTGCGGGTGAACTTGCTAGTTGACGCAGCGTCGCGAAGGCGACCGTCGAGATGGCGAGTCCGAAGGTGAGCACGAAGAGTCCGACGGCGAACAGGCTCACGGCCGGGCCGTGACCGGCGCAGGCCATCAAGAGGCCGAACGGCGCGGTCAGGCACAGCGATCCGGTGGCCGCCAAGCTATATCCGAACCGGTCCGTGACGCCGCCTGCGACGAAGGCGCCTGCCAGCCCGCCTATCGAGCCCACAGCCAGAACGACGCCGATGGCATCGGCCGACAGGCCTATCTCACGCACCAGGAAGTAGATCTCGACTGCGCCCGCAGCCGTGAGCAGGAAATTGATGGCCGCGAGAGACAGGGTCACTGCTCGTAGGAGTCGCGCGCGCGCCAGGTAGGCGACGCCTTCGGCGATCGCCGACCACAGGGACGTGTCACCGCTGGTCCGGCTCGGCGCGGCCTCCTTTGTGTCGATGCGGGACACACACAGGCATGCCACCAGGAAGCTCACCGCGTCGGCGCCAACTGCGCGCGCGGCGCCGATCAACTGTACGAGGGCGCCGCCGAGCGCGGGGCCGCAGATGTTGGCGACCGAGCGGCTGCTTCGCAGCTTGGCGTTGGCCCGCGCCAAGTCTTCTTTGGGCACGACGTCGCGCAGGTAGGGGCTGTAGGCGGTGCGGAAGAACACCCCGAACAGTCCGCAGAGACCGGCGGAGGCGAGCAGGACTGGCATGGTCAGGTGCCCCCATTGCGCCACTGCAGGGACGATGGCCATCGCGATGGCTTGGCCCGCGGCGGCCCACATCATCGTGGCCCGCCGTCGGTGCCGGTCGACCCAGACGCCGGCCAGGAGGCCGACAAACAAGGCGGGCAGCCACTCGGCCGCGGTAAGGACCCCAACGCCGAACGGTGAGGCATCGAGTTGCTCGACCGCGACGAGAGGGATCGCGACCGTCGACACGGCGCTGCCGAGACCATTAACAGTCTGGCCCGCCCACAACAGGTTGAACGACCGGTTCCGCCACAGCGTGGCCATGTCAGGACCCGGACTTTCGCTGAGTGGGTGGCTGGGTGGCCTCCGCGGCGCTTCGGGCGGCCCGCCACGCGTCGAGCACTTCGTCGCTGTCCTGGGCGAGGAAGTGCCCGCTTGTGGTGCGCACGTTGCGCAGCCCCAGCCGCTGACCGATCACCCACACCGGTACCCCGCCAGCAGTCAGCTCGGCAAGGTGCGACCGTCTCAGGTCGCTCACGTGCGAGACCACCCCGGACTCGCGCACGTAGCGCCCCCACCGCTTGGCCATCGCCTGGTAGCTCACCGGCCGCTGCGGGTCCTTACCCGCGAAGAGCGCTCCGGGCCGTGCGCTCTGTGCCTCGCGCCAGTTGAGGAGGCGCAGGTGCACGTCGAGGTCGTCGACGTACACCTGGCGACGCACGCCGCCCCAGCCCGGCACGTCGAGGTGCCGTGCGGCCTGGTCGAGGTCTTCCATCCGGAGGTTGAGCGCTTCAGCGGGCCGCAGCCCCAGGTGCCGGATCAGCCCGAAATAGAGCTGGTCGCGGTCGGCCTGCCGAGGGATACACCGCCGCGCCGCGTCCGCGTCGCACTCCCGATGCGGGTCACCCGCGGCCCCACCGTCACCGCCGTACGCCGGTACATCGTCCGCGAGGCGGAGCAGCCCGACCTGGCCCGGTGTCCGCGCGTCGTACCAGCGCAGGAAGCTGGGCAGTGCGGCGATGTGCCGAGCCCGCGTCGCCGGTGTGAGCTCCTCCAGCGAGGCCAGGTAGCGGGTCAGCGCGTCGGCTGTCGGCCGGCGGCCCTTCAGTGATTGTCCGAGCCTGCGCAGGTCCGTCCGGTAGCCACGCACGGTGGTTGACCGACGCCCTCGACCGATGAGGTCAGCGACGTACTGATCAAGAAGTTGGTCGAAACTCATAGTTGTGACAATACTCATTGACACAACCATTACGGGCGCGACAGGACCAACCCGACACTCCCGGCCCATCTACCCCGAGAGACGTTCCGCAAGCCCAGCCACCACCGGGCGACGGATGAGGCTATCTCCGAGCGGACAGGGCCGATCATCGAGCACACCGGCCGACGTTCCGCAGAGGTGTTCTATATGGGACGGCCACGACGATGACGGCACACCGCAAGCCGATCGCCTTGTGGCATGCTCCGCATCGATCGATCGGCCTACGGCGACGTGTCCTGGGCTGTTCCGTATCGCGTCCGCTACCGGTGGCAGTCTGGTGCTGCGGTCAGGGTCAAGGAGGTCGGCGCCCGAAGTAGGCCCAGGACTCCCGAAGGTGGCCCGAGCCGCAAAGTAGCTGGACGGCCTGGGTGGGCTTGAACTGACCCGGGACGCGCGGGGGCCCGTACGTTCGTGGGCATGCGGATGGAGTGGTCGCCGGAGGAGCTGGTCGGGTCGTGGACGCTGGTTGAGGAGGACTGGCGGCTGGTCGGGAACAAGTCCGGCGCGACGCGGCTGGGCTTCGCGGCGTTGCTGAAGTTCTTCGAGCTTGCGGCTGCGTTCCCAGTCGGCTCGCTTGAGTTGCCACCGGCTGCGGTGGAGTACCTGAGCGAGCAGGTGCACGTCGACGCCGCTGAGCTGGCGAAGTACGAGTGGGCCGGTCGGACGATCGAGTACCACCGGGCACAGATACGGGAGGCGTTCGGGTTCCGTGAGTTCGCCCGCGCCGACGAGGAACCTGTGGTGGTGTGGTTGGCCGAGCAGGTCTGCCCGGTGGAGCAACGCGATCCACATCTGCGGGAGGCGTTGCTGGTTCGATGTCGCGAGCTGCGGATCGAGCCGCCCGGCCGCCCGGACCGGATCATCGGGACGGCTCGGGCAATGTTCGAGGCAGCGTTCTGCGAGCGGACGGTCGCCCGGCTGAGCCCGGCGAGTATCGAGGCGTTGGAGGCGCTGGTGGCTGCCGACCAGCGCCCGGGGCTGTTGGCGGAGCTGAAAGCTGATCCTGGACAGCTGGGTTTGGAGACGCTGCTGCGGGAGGTTGAGAAGCTGGCCGCGGTGCGCACGGTCGGGTTGTCGGCCGACCTGTTCGGTGACGCCTCCGAGCGGCTGGTAGCAGGATGGCGTTCTCGCGCGGCCCGCTCCTACCCTTCCGACCTGCGGGCGGCACCGGCGCCGGTGCGGCTGACCCTGCTGGCGTCGTTGTGCTGGACCCGGGCCGGTGAGATCACCGACGCACTGGTCGACCTGTTGTGCGCGCTGGTGCTGAAGATCAATACCAACGCGGACCGGCGGGTGGAGAAGCAGCTGACCGCGGACCTGCGCAAGGTCCGCGGGAAGGAGTCCCTGCTGTTCAAGCTCGCCGGTGCCGCGGTCGAGCACCCGGACGAGCTGGTCCGGACCGCGCTGTACCCGGTGGTGAGCGAGAAGACGCTGCGGGAGCTGGTCGCCGAGGCGAAGGCGAACGAGCACGCCTTCCAGGCCAAGGTCCGCACCGTGCTGCGCGGCTCGTACACCAGCCACTACCGTCGGATGCTGCCCGCGCTGCTGGACGCGCTGAAGTTCCGGTGCAACAACACCGCCTACCGGCCGATCATGGACGCGCTCTCGCTCCTGCACCGCTACCACGTCTCCGGCAGCAAGGCCCGGTTCTACGCGGCAGACGACACAGCCCCGATGGACGGGGTCGTCCCGGCCGCGTGGCGGGCCGCCGTCATCGACGAGCGGGGGCGGGTCGAGCGGGTCCCGTACGAGCTGTACGTGCTGGTCGGCCTGCGCGACGGGTTACGCCGCCGGGAGATCTACGTCACCGGCGCCCGCCGGTGGGGCAACCCCGAGGACGACCTGCCCGGCGACTTCGAAGACTCCCGGCAGGTGCACTACGCCGCGCTGCGGCAACCGACCGACCCGACCGCCTTCATCACCAGCCTTCAGGACCGGATGAGTGCGGCACTGGGCGGGCTGGACGCCGCCCTGCTGGACGGGACCGCCGGCGGCGTGCAGGTCACCACCCGCCGCGGTGAGCGGTGGATCAGCGTGCCCCGGCTGGACCCGCTGCCCGAACCGGTCAACCTTGCCGCGGTCAAGAACGAGGTGATCGCCCGGTGGGGCACCCTGGACCTGCTCGACGTGCTGAAGGAATCAGACTTCCTGACCGACTTCACCACCGAGTTCACCTCGGTGGCCACCCGGGAGGTGATCGACCGAGACACGCTGCGCCGGCGGCTCCTGCTGTGCCTGTTCGCGCTCGGCACCAACATGGGGCTGAAGGCGATCGCCGACACCGGCGAGCACGGCCAGACCGAGGCCGCGCTGCGGCACGTCCGCCGGCACTTCATCACCCGCGACAACCTGCACGCCGCGATCCGCAAAGTCGTCAACGCAACCTTCGAGGCCCGGGACCCGGCCTGGTGGGGCACAGGCACCGCCTGCGCGTCCGACTCGAAGAAGTTCGGGTCGTGGGGGTCGAACCTGATGACCCAGTGGCACCAACGCTACGGGGGGCCCGGGGTGATGATCTACTGGCACGTCGAACGCCGTGTCTGTGATCGACTACTTGTAGGCCGTTTCGGCGGGGTTTACCTGCCGAGTCAGTGGCTGGTTTCCTGCCAAAAGAGCGCTAAGAATCCGGCCAGTCCTGCCCGCTCCTTGTGCACGGGGTA
>NZ_VCQV01000058.1 GCF_007845645.1 Leekyejoonella antrihumi | reverse complement strand
ATCGGTCGAGGTGTCCTTCGTCGCAGTCGTCATATCCGACATGCTCATCGTTCATCACTCCAGATCTCGCCACCTTGGCGGCGTGTCGTGGAGGTTCAAAAACACCGAATTTGAGATAGACCCGCAATCGACACCGGTGACGGCATTGTGTCACGTGGAAGGCAGCGGTAGGGAGTCGTTTCTCTGACGTGCTGAGCGTCGCGACGCTCGGCCGCAACGGGGGCCTGACGCGGAAAGCCGGATGTGTCCCCGGGTGGAGCCGCTGGCTGTGACAGGTTGGTTTGGTCGCGGACGCGTGGTCCCCGTCATGGGCGTGACAGGGGTGCTGGGCGGGATGTGCAGGCGGATCGCCAGTTGCGGATCGTGACCGGTTGCCGAACCCCGGGTTCGAGCGGTGGTCGCAACACCCTGGCGACGGGCGCAACGGCGGGACAGGGCATCGGCCCTGCCCCCGGGGCCGCAGAGCCCCGCAGGTCAGGGGCTGGCCCGTAGGCCGAACCATGACCGGCGATAGATTCAGTGGGTGTTGCGACGACCGCTCGAACCCGGGGATCGTCATATGGGGCTTGCGCACGGGCCAATTTGGCTGTGCATCGGAGGTGCTACTCAGGTAGCATCAAGGTATGAAAATTAGTGTGAGCCTGCCGGAAGAGGACGTGGCCGTCCTCGACGAGTTCGCGCGTGCAGCGGGACTTCGGTCCAGGTCAGCCGCCCTGCACCGTGCGGTCACCATGTTGCGCCTGCCCCAGCTAGAGCAGGACTACGAGGCCGCGTGGGACGAGTGGGCGGCCTCGGGCGAACATGAGGCGTGGGATATGACCTCGGCCGACGGGCTCACCGATGCTGCGCGGTGAAATCCGCCTGGTCGACCTCGACCCTGCCCGAGGCAGCAAAGCCAACAAGCGAAGACCAGCCGTGATCGTGAGCAACGATCGCGCCAACGTGGTCGTGGCGCGCCTCGGCCGGGGAGTGGTCACCGTTGTACCAGTGACCAGCAACACCGACAGGATCTACCCATTCCAGACTCTGCTACCCGCGACCGCCACTGGCCTGCGGCAGGATTCCAAAGCCCAGGCCGAGCAGGTCCGCTCGATCGCCGCCGAACGATTGGGCCCCGTCCTCGGGCGGGTGCCAGCAGAAGTGATGGCGGCACTTGACGACGCACTGCGAATTCACCTGCAGCTGTAGGAACGATCGCCGCAGAGCGATCAGCTACTGGGACCGCCGAGCGCTTGTCTCAGGGTCCTGTACCAATCCTCGTCACAGGCCGAGTGGGAGCCGCGCCCCGGTACACGGCGCACCCTGAGCCTGAGCCTACGGGGTGTGCTGGTCGGTGGGGGCCGGGCCTGGTTGGTGCGCCGCGGCGCGGCCGGCTTCGCGGTGGCCGAGCGCGGTGGTGGCCAGCGACGCGGCGACCCCCAACGCGAGGGCTCCGAGCGCCCAGTCGGTGCCGTGCCGGTCCGTGCCCAGGGCACGGTCCAGGGACAGCTCGCCCGGGCCGACCTCGACCAGGGCGGCCAGCGCGGTGATCAGGGCCAGGTTGTACTCGTACCCGCCGTTGGCGTTCCACGGGCCGTTGGACCAGTGCACCGTGCGGATCGCGGTGGTCATCACCCCGATCAGGCCCGCGGCGGCCAGCGGTGTCGCGAGCCCGGCGGCCAGCATCGCCCCGGCACCGGCCTCGGTCGCGCCGGCGGCCAGCGAGTTGCGCCGCGGCGGGTGCAGGCCCAGGGAGGTCATCATCTGGTCGGTGCCCTCCAGCCCGGGGCCGCCGAACCAGCCCATCAGCTTCTGGGTGCCATGGCCGATGAACAGGCCACCGATGGCCACCCGGGCGGCCAGGCGAGCGACGGGCATGAGGAACCCCTTTTCGGTGCTGTGATCGTCCCCGCAGGCCAGGGACTCCAACATCCTACCGGCGCACCGCCACCCAGCACACCGCCTCGCCGAGCTGTGCCACAATCCCCGTACGGAGCATGTCGCACCGCAAGCCAGCACTGGCGGTGTGCCGACGACGTCGGCGGTGTTCGCGAATGAGGAGAATCGGCAGCGCGGCAACCTCAACCGGGCACGCGGCGAGGCAGCCACTGCTGAAAGAGACCGCCCCACAGCGAGATCCGCAGGTTGGTCGTCTCCGATCGCGGGCTGGCGGCAACCCGCAGATCACCCAGATCTGGCTTGCGATGCACACCGCCGGTAAGGACCGCGGGTGGTGATGAGCATGGCCTCGCAGGAGCAGTTAGGGCTCGGCCGGTTCGGCCTCACACCGCGCGCCGCGGACGGAACCGCCCGCACCTTGTGGCGGCACGTCCTCCTCGGTGCATGCCGCTTTGCGCCGTCCTCTCCGGTGAGAAGAGCCCTGGGAGGACCGCGCCAGGCCGCGTCTTTGACACCTCGTTAGCCTGCGCTTGTGAAGGAGTCACCTGTGTCTTCGGGCACCACTACTGCGCCTGCCGGGCTTCGACGGCAGATCACCTTCGGTGACCTGGTCGTCTACGGCCTGGTCTTCATCGGCCCCGCGGCGGCCGTCAGCATCTTCGGCCCGCTGGATGCCAAGAGCCACGGGGCGGTGCCCCTGGTCTACCTGGTGGCCACCATCGCGATGGCCTTCACGGCCTACTCCTATGCGCTGATGTCGCGCAAGGTGCCACGCGCCGGGTCGGTGTTTGCGTACGCCAGTGCCGGTATCGGCCCGCGCACCGGCTTTGTCACCGGCTGGATGGTGATGCTGGACTACTTGCTGATCCCGTCCGTGGCGTACCTGTTCACCGGGATCGCCATGCACTCCGCGCTGCCGGCGCTGCCGACGTGGGCGTGGACGGCGCTGGCGGTCGTCGTGACGACCGGGTTCAATCTCGCCGGGGTACGCGTGGCCGCCCGGGTCGCCACGCTGGCGGTGATCGCCGAGGTCGTCGTGCTGACGATGGTGCTGATCGGCGGGGTCTGGCTGCTCGCGCGCCACGGGGCGACCCGCGGGCCCTGGTCGCCACTGACCGGTGTCGGCGCCTTCTCGGCCACCGCGGTCCTCGGCTCCGTGTCGGTCGCCGTGCTGTCCTACCTGGGCTTCGACGCGATCGCGACCTTCGCCGAGGAGACCGTCGGCAGCACCCGCCTGGTCAGCCGTGCGCTGCTGACCTGCCTGGTCATCGCCGGTCTGCTGTTCGCGGCGCAGACGTATGTCGGGGCGCTCATCTCCCCGGACACCCCGGCGCAGCTGGCCGCGCACCCGGGCGCCCAGGGTGACGCCTACTACCACCTGATCGACGTGCGGCTCGCGGGTTGGCTCTCCACCGCGATGGCAGTCTCCAAGGCTGCGGGCGCCGCGTTCTCGGCGATGGTCGGGCAGGCCGCCGCATCCCGCATCCTGATGGACATGAGCCGCTCGAAGCGCCTGCCCCGGGCGCTCTCGACGGTGGACTCGCGCACCGGGGTGCCCGCCGTCGGCGTGCTGATCGCCGCGGCCTTTAACGTGCTGATCGCGGTCTGGGCCGCTCGCCGGCCGAACGGCCTGGACACCCTGGTCTCCATCGTCAGCGTCGGCGCACTGTGCGCGTTCATCCTGCTGCACGCCTCGGTCATCGGCTACTACTGGGTGCGCCGCGCCGGCGGCCCGCGCCGGGTGGGCCCTCATCTGATCTCACCCGTGGTCGGTGCGGTGATCCTGCTGATCGTGCTCGGCGAGGCCAGTCACGCCGCGCAGATCGTTGGCGCCGTCTGGCTGGTGGCCGGGCTGATCGTCACAGCCGTCCAGCACCAGCGCGACCGGCGGACCATCCCCGGCACCTGACAAGTCTCCGGAGTGCCTCGATTGAGGGACGACTTGCGGACACCGCACCATCGTGCGTGTGCCGCATAGGACAGGTGAGCTCACCCCTGCGGGACGTCGGCCGCTCCGCCCGCGGCACGGGTGAAGATCACCGCATCCGTCGCCGGTGGTCGATGGCGTCAATCGGTGACGTGACGCAGGACCGGGTCGCGATGTCCCGTAACTCACCGCGCCCCTGCGGGACGGGCGGTCTTGAATGCCGCGGGATGAGCATCTCGCGGCGGTCGGTCGCCGGGTCTCGTTGGTCTGCTGGGATCGGGGCCTGGGCAAGGTGGCTGGACATGTGGGGGGTGAGGGTCGGGGCGCGCGGCGCAGTGGCCGGGGCGCGACGCGCGGGTGTCCGGTCGCCGCTGTTCGGGGGCTCGGGCCGGCTTGTCGGCCCTGCTGGTGGGGAACAATGGTGGGGTGAGCGCGTCTGTATTGGTGTGTGGCGGGGTTTTTGACGGTGTGTCGGCCGAGCTCGGGGGCCGCGCTGAGATCTTGGTGCGCGAGGGGCGCATCGTCGAGATGGGCCGTTCGGTGAGCCGCCCGCCAGGGGCCGAGCTGGTCGATCTGTCCGCGCGCACCGTCAGCCCCGGCTTCATCGACTCCCATGTGCACCTGACCATGGATGCCGCCGATCTGGCCCAACAGACCCTTGCCTCTGCTGCGACCAAGGCGCTGACCGGTCTCGGCCTCGCGCGAGAGTATCTTGGCTACGGCTTCACGACCGTGCGAGATCTGGGCAGCATGGATCCGGAGTTCCCGACCGTCGACTTGCGTAACGCCCTGGCCGCCGGCATCGTCGAGGGGCCGCGGCTGGTGGTCGCGGGGCACGTCATCAGCGCCACTGGCGCCCATGGCGACCTGAGCGGCTTCTACCCCTCACGCTGGGACCTGCCGGTGTCGGCGGTTGCCGACGGGATCGCGGAGATCCGCCGGCTGGTGCGCGGCGAGCACGCCCACGGTGCAGACTGGATCAAGACAGCCAATGCCGGGGGCTACTTCAGCGTCGGCGATGACCCCGCCCGGGTGACCTGGTTCGACGACGAGATGGATGCGCTGTGCAAGGCTGCGCACCAGCTGGGTATGCCGGTCGCCGTGCACACCGGTGCCCCGCAGGCCTGCAAGCAGGCGATCCGTTGTGGTGCCCGCAGCCTCGAGCACGCCTACCTGATCGACGAGGAGGGCGTCGAGATGGCAACGCGGGCGGGTGTCTACGTGGTGCCGACGATGCAGATGACCCAGGAGGACCTTGCGCAACTACGGTCCGGCACGCTGCCGGACCAGGCCGTCTGGAAGTTCCGCCGGGATCATCAGCAGATCCTGGACTCCCAGCGGATCATCGCCGCCAGCGACGTCGAGGTTGTCTTCGGCACCGATTGTGGAATGTTTCCCTTCAGCCACGGCATCGCCGAGTTCCAGGCGATGGTCGCCGCCGGCCTGAGCCCGCTGCGGGCGCTGCGTGCCGCGACCTCGGTCGCGGCGAAGATGCTGGGTGTGGGGGACATCGGGGTGCTTCGGCCGGGCGCCCGCGCCGACATCGTCGCCATGCCCGGAGATCCGCTCGCCGACATCAGCGTCACTGCCCGCGTCGACTTCGTCATGCACTCGGGCACCATCCATCTCCGCCCCGACGAGCCGAGGACCACCAGGCCGCCGGACCGGACGGCTCGGCCGACGGGTTGACATCAGTCCGTGGCCAGGGGTTCCCGGCCGACAGGTGCGTGCTCTGCCGGGCCGTGAGCTCGCGAAGCGTTCCGGATCTGGTGTCCCGTGCGATGGTTTGGTCGGGCTGGCCCCTGCTGGGCTGTCCGTGCGGTCGGCCGAGGCTAGCCCTCGAGTCGACGGGCGCGTCGTCAACGGCGCCCCGCCCCGATGGACCGTGTTGCGCTGGGCAGCGCCGAGAATACGCGGCGCTGCCCAGCGCCGCGTACTCTGGCAGAATCTGTGCCGCACCTCGGGACTGAGCTTCCAGCAGCGCCACTCCGCCGGGCTCGTGGCCGACCCACTGGCCGGCGTCGGCTTCGAGGGGTACACCGGTATCGGGGCACGGGCTGGCTATTGCGGGTGGAGAAAGGGGTGGCGCGTGGGTCACGGAGAGCTGTCGGAGCTGTTCCGGGCCTTGGATCTGACCGGCGTCTTCGCCAATGCGCTGCTGGGTGGCCTGATCGCCCGCCAGGAAAGGTTGGACCCGATCGGTTTCGCCACCCTGGCGGTGCTGTCCGGTCTGGGTGGCGGGTTGATCCGCGACGTGCTGCTGCAGCACGGCCCGCCGGCCGCGTTGACGGACTACGCGTACCTGCTGACGGCCTTTGCCGGTGCCGCGGTCAGCTTCGCCGTCCGGGTTGAGGGCCCGGTCTGGGACCGGATCTGGCCGGTGATCGACGCCGTCGCGCTGGGGACCTGGGCCGCCGCCGGCGCGCAGAAGACCCTCACGGTCGGTCTCGGCTGGCTGCCCGCGATCTTCCTGGGCACGATCACCGCGGTGGGTGGTGGCGCGGTGCGCGACGTCGTGCTGCGGCGGGTGCCCGGGGTGCTGGGCGGAAACACGTTGTACGCCACCTGCGCGATCGCCGGCAGTGGCGTGCTGGTGATCCTGTCCGATCACGGCCACCCCACCGATGGGCTCGTCCTCGCGACGGTGGTCGGCGCCGGGCTGTGCCTGCTGGCCCGGTGGCGCGGGTGGATCCTGCCCGGCGCGGACGCCTGGTCACCCACCCGCGTGGTACCCGCTCGCTACCGAGACCGCATCCGGCGGCGCACCGCGCGTCACGGTGGACGTCAGCTGCATCGGCGCACCACATCCGACGATCGCACCGAACCCAAGGAGAGACCATGAGCACGCTGAGCACCACCTCCGCCGCCGCCGTCCTGGAGGGCCTGGACCACGCCCGAGGCTGGATGGAGGACTTCTACCGCAACCTGCATCAGCACCCCGAGCTGTCCCACCAGGAGGCGCAGACCGCGACCTCCGTCAGCGAGCACCTCCAGCGGGCCGGCTATGAGGTCACCACTGGCGTCGGTGGCACCGGCGTGATCGGGGTCCTGCGCAACGGTGACGGGCCCACCGTGCTGCTGCGCGCGGACATGGACGCGCTACCGGTGCAGGAGGAGACCGGCCTTGGGTATGCCAGCTCGGCCACCGTGGTCGACGCCCAGGGCGCCACGGTCCCGGTGATGCACGCCTGCGGGCACGACGTGCACGTGACCGCACTGATCGGTACGGCCGCGTTGATGGCCGGTGCCCGGGACCAGTGGAACGGCACACTCGTGGTGCTCTTCCAGCCCGCCGAAGAGGTCGGTGACGGGGCGCGGGGCATGGTGGCCGACGGCCTGATGGCCCTGGTCGGGACGGTCGACGTGGCGTTGGCCCAGCACGTGCTGCCGCTGCCGGCCGGCGTGGTCGGCACCCGCAGCGGGGCGGTGCTCTCGGCGGCCGACAGTATGCGGATCACCGTGCACGGCCGGGGCGCGCACGGGTCGATGCCGCAGGCCGGAGTCGACCCCGTCGTGCTCGCGTCGATGATCGTGGTGCGCCTGCAGACGGTCATCTCCCGCGAGGTCGCCCCCACCGAACCCGCCGTGCTGACCGTGGGCAGCATCCAGGCCGGGACCAAGAGCAACGTGATCGGCGACCACGCCGTCCTCCAGCTGAACGTGCGCACCTACAACCAGCAGACCCGCACCGCCGTGCTGGACGCCATCCGCCGCGTCGTGACCGCCGAGTGCGACGCCTCCGGCTCGCCCGTCCCGCCGCAGTTCGAGATGTTCGACCGGTTCCCACCCACCACCAACGACCCCGCGACCACGACGAAGGTCCGCGGCGCATTCACCGACTACTTCGGCGACCGGCTGATCGAACTGCCGCTGCAGAGCGCCAGCGAGGACTTCAGCGACATCACCGCAGCGCTCGAAGTTCCGTACACCTACTGGGGACTCGGCGGCATCGACCCGGACACCTACCACACCGCCCAGGCGGCCGGTCGGATCGCCCAGGACATCCCGGTCAACCACTCACCGTTCTTCGCCCCCGTCATCCAGCCCACCCTGGACACCGGCACCCAAGCACTGGTCGTGGCCGCCCTGGCCTACCTCGGCACAACCCCGAAGTGAGCACGTTCACGGCCGTTCCGGAGCCCGCCGCGGTGAACTGGCCGAATCGCCCCCCACCCGGGATACACTCTGCCACCCGCCCGGCGACGCCGCCACCCCGCCAAGGCCGGGATCGCCACGACAAGCACCGCACGGCCCACCCCAGCAGCAGCACGGCGAGGCCAGGCAACCCGGCCGGCCTCGCCAGCCCTGACGCTCCACCGGTAGCCATCATCACTACCCCGTAGGGCACCACGGAACGCGGCGGAACGCAGGGAGCGAGGGGTCACCACATCAGGCCGGCACAACCACCCCAACTGGCCTGCGGCGCGCCGGGCCCGGCAGCAGCACCGCAAGCCTGACGTCTACAGACGCTGGGAGTGTCGAGCCCGGCGAGGACCTTGGCAGAATCCGGCATGACAGCTCCTTGGAGCTGACAGACGCCCGCTTGTTGATCGTGGCGTCGGTTTCAGTTTGGCAGGACCTGGTCCGCTATCGACCTACCCGGATGCACGCGAGAGGGCGGCCATCACTGCCACTCCACTGCCTGGGTCTCCTGCGTCGTCGGGTCAGCACCCAGGTGTCCCGCACCGAGCATGCGGTCACGTCGTCGTGGCCGCGCTGGGTCGGCCACCCCAGCCATGGCGCTCCAGGCCCCGACCCTCGTGACCTGCTCCGAGGGGAGGCGCCGCGGTCGGTGCAGGAGCGGCGAGACGATCACCGCCCGACCGGCCGGTGCGATCAGGGGTTCACGGCGTGTCGGGGTGTCGGTGGCCCTAGGTGGAGCGTGCGCAGTCGGCCGGTCGACGTTGATCGCGTCAACACGAGGGAGCGTCAGGGGACCAGATAGCTCGAGTCGCGTGCATCGGTGACGGCCATCATGCCGGGCGCGTGGCCGATCGCGAACGGCGGCCGCGACTGCATCACGGCGGCCTGTGGCGTCACCCCACACGCCCAGAAGACCGGCAGCTCGCCCGGGCGGATCTGGACGGGATCGCCAAAGTCCGGCCGACCGATGTCCCGGATGCCAAGTGCCTTCGGGTCACCCACATGCACCGGAGCCCCGTGCACCGCGGGGTATCGCGACGTGACCCGCACCGCGGTGGCGACCAGGTCCGCCGGTATCGGCCGCATCGAGACCACCAGCGGTCCCGAGATCCGCCCTGCCGGGCGGCACGGCCGGGAGGTCCGGTACATCGGCACGTTGGTGCCCGCCTCGATGTGTCGCACCGGGACGCCGGCCTCCAGCAACGCGTCCTCGAAGGTGAAGCTGCAGCCCACGAGGAACGCGACGAGGTCATCACGCCAGTAGTCCCGGACCGAGTCGACCTCTGCCACGAGCTGCCCGCGCTCGTAGACGCAGTATCCGGGCAGGTCGGTGCGTAGGTCTCCGTCGAAGATCGCGCTGGAGGTCTCACCGGGCTCCGTGGCATCCAGCACCGGACACGGGGCGGGATTTCGCTGCGCGAAGAGCAGCATGTCGTATGCCAGATCGCGTGGCACCGCAATGAGATTGGCCTGCGTCCATCCGGAGCACCACCCCGCAGTCGGCACCTTCAGTCCGTCACGAAATCGGGCCCGTGCCTCGTGCGGGGTCAGCCCCGACGAGTTGCGGTCAGCTGTCGTCATCACGGTCTCCGAACTGGTAGGGCGAGTTGGGCGGCACACGAAACCGAAGTCGTTGCCCAGGTCGTGCCTGCGCGGCGATCGGGATGTCATCGGTCACGACCACCCCGACGACGGGGTAGCCCCCGGTCACCGGATGGTCGGCAAGAAACAGCGTCGGCCGCCCCGCCGGCGGCACCTGCAGCGCACCGGGCACCATTCCTTCGCTGGGCAGCTCATCGGTGCGGCACCGCTCCAGCTCGGGGCCGTCCAGCCGCATGCCGACCCGGTTGCTCTCGGAGGTGACCTCGAACGACGAGCTCGTCAGCGTCTCCAGTGCTTCGGCCGTGAACCAGTCGGACCGAGGGCCGGGGACGATCCGCAGCATCAGCTCATCCCCGCAGGGCGCCGGTGTCGGGGCAACGTCCACCTCGGGAAAGCAGTGGGGTGGTATGCCGACCGGCAGCCGGGCGCCCACCTCGAGTGGCTTCGGCCCGAGACCTGCCATCACATCGCAAGATCGCGAACCGAGCACCGGATCGACGTCGATGCCGCCCCGGACCGCGAGGTAGCTGCGCAGGCCGACCGGCGGCGCGAGGAGCCGCAGCTCCTGCCCGGCGCCCAGCGTGAGGGGCGCGTTGAGTGGTCGTGGTGACCCATCGACCAGGAGGGGGCACGGTGCACCGGTGACGGCAACCAGCAGATCCGCACCTGCCCGAATCGCCAGTCCCCCGAACGTGACCTCGAGGGCGGCGGCGCCCTCGTCGTTGCCGAGCAGGCGGTTCGCCAAACGCAGGCTACGGGTATCGGCCGCGCCCGATACCCCGACGCCGAGTGAGGCCAGACCCGGACGACCAAGATCCTGCACCGTGGCCAGTGCGCCCGTCTCGACGACCTCGAACGCCCGCATCACGCCTCCACGAAACGCACTCGAACGCCGGCGGCCAGCACCGCGGGCGGCGTCCGATCGGGATCCCACATCGGCTGCCGACAGGTGCCGATCAGCTGCCAGCCGCCCGGGGACTCCCTGGGATAGACGCCGGAGAATTCTCCGGCGAGCCCGACCGCACCGGCCGGCACCCGGGTGCGCGGCGTGCTCCTGCGCGGCACGTGCAGCGCATCGGAGGCGCCGACCAGATATCCGAACCCGGGCGCGAAACCGGCGAACGCAACCATCCACTCCTGGCCGGTGTGCGCCGCTATGACCCCGCGCTCTCCGAGGCCGGTGAGCTCGCCGACCTCGGCAAGATCGGCGCCGTCGTAGGTCACGGCGATCTGGACCTGACCGGCGTCGGGCCTTTCTCCCTTCCGCAGCTGGACCGACGCGACGGCCTCGGCCACGTCGGCCAGCCTCGTGGACGACCGGTCGATCCGCACCAGG
This sequence comes from Leekyejoonella antrihumi, assembly GCF_007845645.1. Taxonomy (GTDB): domain Bacteria; phylum Actinomycetota; class Actinomycetes; order Actinomycetales; family Dermatophilaceae; genus Leekyejoonella; species Leekyejoonella antrihumi. The sequence continues at coordinate 4,188 of NZ_VCQV01000058.1, read as the reverse complement.
ACGGTGCGTGCTGCGGGAACCAGGTCCGTGACTCCGGGGAGCGGCTTCCGGGACAGCTCGGCGTACAGGGCGAGAGTCTGGTCCAGGTTGTCGAGCTCGACCAGCAGGGCGGCGTCACCGCAGGGGGCGAGCCTCATGACGGTGAGCCGGCGAACGGCGCGACCGACACATCCGCCCGCTCGAGCGCGGCACGAACGGCGGTGGCCATCGCGACCGCTCCCGGGCTGTCGCCGTGCACGCACAGCGAACGCGCCGCGACTGGCACGACGCTGCCGTCCACCGCGACGACCTGCTGGTCGGTGACGAGCCGGACACACCGGGCGGCGACCCCCTCGACGTCGTGCAGGACGGCACCGGGCTCGCGCCGGGAGACCAGCGTCGCCTCCCGGGTATATGCGCGATCGGCGAATGCCTCTGCGACCGGCTGCAACCCGGCCTCCTCGGCCCGGCGCAGCCAGACCGATCCGGGCAGGCCGAGGACCGGAAGTGTCCGGTCGTAGCGGCGCACTGCCTCGGCGACCGCTGCCGCCTGCTCCTCGTGATGGACGATCGCGTTGTACAGGGCGCCGTGCGGTTTGACGTAGCTGACCCGGGTGCCGGCGACCCGGGCGAAGGCCTCGAGGGCACCGATCTGGTAGAGCACGTCATTGGTCAGCTCGTCCGGTGCGACATCGATGAACCGTCGCCCGAAGCCCGGCAGGTCGCGATACCCGACCTGCGCACCGATGACAACGCCGCGCTCCGCGGCCCGGTCACAGACGCGGCATAGCACGGACGGGTCTCCCGCGTGGAAGCCGCACGCCACGTTGGCGCTGGTGACCACGTCGAGCAGGGCGTCGTCATCACCCAGACTCCACCGGCCGAAGCTCTCCCCGAGGTCCGCGTTCAGGTCGATCACGTTCATGGCAGGTCTCCTTCCTTGACTGGTCCGGCTCAGGCCCAGAGCTTCTCGATGCCGCCGAGCGACTGCCAGGCGAGGTACACCGTCAGGGCCCACACGAGCACTCCGATGACCAGCAGCCAGCGCGGGTAGCGGTACCCGCCGAGCAGATCGTGCGCGCGGCGCAGCGCGACCCACATCAGCACGCCCAGGCCGATCGGCAGGATGAGGCCGTTGAGCGCGCCCGCCAGGATCAGCAGCTTCACCGGGGTCTGGCCGAGCGCCAGGAAGACGACACCGGAGATGACGATGAACGCCACCACCACCCAGTTCCGGTGGTCGCGCACCCGTTGAGAGAACGTGGTCAGGAAGGACACCGAGGTGTAGGACGCGCCGATCACCGAGGTGATGCTGGCGGCCCACAGGATGACACCGAACAGGTGCAGTCCGGCGTCACCGAGCGCGTGCTGGAAGGCCACGCGGGAGGGTTCTGCTTGGCCAGTGTGACGCCGCCCGCGACGACGCCGAGGACCGCGAGGAACAGCAGTGCACGCATCACGCCGGTGACGATGACACCGGTGATCGACGTTCGAGTGATCTGCCCCGAGCTTTCGGGTCCGCTGACACCCGAGTCGATCAGGCGGTGCGCACCGGCATACGTGATGTAGCCGCCGACCGTGCCCCCGATCAGGGTGGTGATGGTGAGGAAGTCGATGTGGTGCGGCAGCACCGTCTCCTTGAGAGCCTGACCGTAGGGCGGGTGCGAGACGATCATGGCGTAGGCGACCATCGCGATCATCACCAGACCGAGCACGACCACGATCCGGTCCATCGCGATCCCGGCACGCTTGCTGAGGAAGATCCCGATCGCGATCAGCGCCGAGATGGCGCCGCCGATCTTGACGTTGGCGCCCATCATGGCGTTGGCCCCGAGCGCGGTTCCGCCGATGTTGCCGATGTTGAAGACGAGCCCGCCGAAAACCACCAGTGCCGCGAGCACATAACCGCCGCCCGGGACCACCTTGTTCGCCAGGTCCTGCGCGTACTGGCCGGAGACACCGATGATGCGCCAGACGTTCAGCTGCACCGCGACGTCCACGATCACCGAGATCAGGATGGCGAACGCCATCGCAGCACCGAGCTTCGCGGTGAAGACGGTGGTCTGGGTGATGAAGCCCGGACCGATGGCGCTGGTCGCCATCAGGAACATCGCCCCGAGCAGGGCACCGCGCCCGGCCTTGCGTCGCGGCGGAGCCGCATCCTGAGTGGTCGGCGTGCTGGTCATCGAAGTCTCCTTGGGCCCGTTCGGTGTGGCCTGCCTCACACAGAATAGGGATTGTTGAACAATTCTTCAATACCCTGATCGGATAGAGTTTGGTCGAGATGGTGACGAGCGACACAGAGACCGGGAGAGCCGATGTCCATGACAAGCCGACGTGACTGGGTCGCCGACCTCGCGAACGAGCGCAGCCTCATCGGCCGGTCGAGCACCGCCGCACGGGTCGCGGATGCGCTGCGCACGCGTGTCATCGAGGGTGCGCTGCTGCCCGGCACGCGGCTGTCCGAGGAGGACCTGGGTGCGGCACTCGGCGTGTCCCGCAACACCCTCCGTGAGGCGTTCCGGCTGCTGACCCACGAACGGTTGCTGGTCCACGAGTTCAACCGGGGCGTCTTCGTGCGCACGCTGACACCAGACGATGTGCGCGACGTCTACCAGTACCGCCGCGTGATTGAGTGCGCCGCGGTGCACCAGTCAGCCCATGCCCCTGCCGGTGCGCTCGACGCTGTCCGCGCGGCCGTCGAGGAGGGGGAGGCCGCGGCGCTGGTCGATGACTGGTCGACGGTCGGCACCGCCAACATGCATTTCCATCAAGGGATCGTCGGTCTTGCGGGGAGCCAGCGACTGGACGAGGCCGCACGCCAGGTGCTCGCCGAGCTGCGGCTGGTCTTCCATGTCATGGCGGACTTCCAGCGGTTCCACGAGTCCTACCTCACTCAGAACCGGGCGATGTATCAGCTGCTGCGCACCGGCCGGATCGCCGACGCCGAGACCGAGCTCGCCCGATATCTGGACGTGGCCGAGCGGCAGCTGCTTGACGCCTTCCGCGAATCCGCCTGAACCTCAACCCTCCCCGCAGAGTCACCTTGCACTCATACCCTCGCTCGCCGCCCGGCGCATGCGCATTGAGCATTGAGCATCTCGGATTCGACCCGGAGTTCCCCGACTGGCAGCAGGCATAGGACGCGCAGCACGAGCTGCACGCCCGCGTGGTATCGGGCGAGACGCCCGACCCCACGCTGCTTGAGCATGCGTTGGTTTACGCCGCGGGCAAACGCACGCAGCCGCATGCATGCCCGTTCGACGGAACGCCGGTCGCCGATGTGAACCTCCCTGCAAGGTCACGTGGCACCGACCGGGACAGCCGGTCGGCTACCCGATCGACGCTGTCACCGGGATTTCGAGATGATGTGTCCGATGGGCCTGAGACGAGCTCGGTCGGTCGTCGCAACACCTGCCTCCCCGACCGTGTCCGTAGGACGAACCATCACCGGCGACGAGGCGCGTGTCAGCGAGGCCCAGGCGAAGATCACGGCCGGCGTTCCGCAAGGGTGCTCTATACGGTGCACCTGCGCCCTGACCGCGTCCGTAAGCCGATCGTTTTACGGTGACGAGGGGCTGGCTTGGGAGGCTGGTTCTTTTAGCTGGCTTCGTTCAGTACGCGGCGGGCGATTTTTTCGACTTGCTCAACGGTCAGGGTCTGAGTTTCGGGGTGGGTGGTCGCTTCGCGCAGCAGGCGTCGTACGAGGGCAGAGACGGGGATCTGAGCTTGGGCGGCGCGGCGACGCAGTTGGGTGTCGAGGTCCTTGTCGATGCGCAGGTTCAAGGGGATGTCCAAGGCCGCGTTGCGTTCGGCGATCTCGGCCTCGGCGGCTTCGGCCTCTTCATCGGCGTATTCGGCCCGGATCGCGTCGACTTCGTCGGAAACCCGCTGTTGCTTCTGGTCCTTGTTGGTCATGGCGTCTCCTGTCCATCGTAGGCATGCAGGTCGGCTCCGCTGGTCTTCCACGCGGTCACCCCGGCGTGGTCGGTCGGTGTCACGATCACGGTGATCACGAAACCTGCGGTGGGCGAGTACCCGATCAGGCGGATCGCGTGGTTGCGGCTCTTGGGGTCGGGGTCACGAGTAATACCGCGAGGGTCGGTGGCGGCTTCCAGCGTCCATTCGGGTTCGATCCCGGTGGCCCCGGGATAGCGGACGGCGCGGGCGCGGATGTAGTCCGCGTCTTCCTCGCGCCACCACAAATCC
>NZ_VCQV01000057.1 GCF_007845645.1 Leekyejoonella antrihumi | reverse complement strand
ATGCTCACGCAATACCGCATAGCGCCGCTCCACCGACTCCACCGCCTGCGCCATCACTGCCATAGCACGAGCGTAGAGCCCTCAAAGCATAAAACCTAGGTTATTCTGACGCGAATCCTTAGTGTAGTTCAGCCGGGTACCGGCGCCGGACAAGAAGAACGCCGGGTTCGTCGGGCGCGGGCACAGCTGGTCGCGCCGAGTGGTGAAACCGCGCAGGTGCTCGGTGGTGGTTGAGTGCAGTGGCACCAGCCGGGACTTGCCGAGCTTGGAATCGGCCACCGTCCAACGCCCAGACGCTGCCGGTGGCGCTCGGTGAGCTCAACTGCCGCCGGGGATGAAGAGGCTGATGGTGGCGCTGATGAGTGGTCCGACGATGAAGACACTTGATGAGAGCAACTCTCGTGCGCTCTGCGGGATCTGCAAGAGCCCCGCGTACGCGGTCCGATCGCCGATTCGTGCTTGCCAACCTGCCGCGTCGGGCGCCAACGACGGCAGGCGCGCGTCCAGCTCGGCATTAGCGGCGGATGTCCAGCCAAGCCACGGTGGTACGAAGTTTACCATCAGGAATAGCGTCACGGCGCAGCCCATGATGACCACATACGCGGCTGGATACGCATCCTTATTCTTTGGCGAGAACGCTTCCCACGCCTGCCGTTGGGCGCCCGCCGCGAAGACACCGAGAGATACCAGGACGCCCACCGCGACGAGCGCGTTGACAAGCACCGAGCGCAGCTGGGACAACGCGGCTATCGCTCCTGCAGGCGATGGCATTGAGGACCGGCTGATGCTGGCCGCCGCAGCGCGTGCGGACCACATTGCTCGAAGGCAGCGGTAGGCACCCATCGTTGCGACGGCATAGGTGAATGATGTGCGCCAGATCCCCAGATACACGCCGGTATTCGAGCCGCGGGCGTACCAACCTGCAAGCCACGCACCAGCCGCCACCGCTAACGACAAGGCCACCCCGAGCGTCACAAAATCCCACTGCACGGGCCGCTCCCGTTTGGCGACCATCCGGAAAGCTGACAGTCCCACGATCCACACGCTCGGGATCGCCGCCCACAGGCCGGCCGTCGTGACAATTTCGATCTTCGCCGCCGTCGATGAAATGTAGAGCCGATCGGCGTTGCTATGACCAGCGCCAACCGTCAGGACCGCGGTGCCGGTCGCGGCCGCAAGGGCAGTGGCGACCAGCATCCAAACCGGTTCGTTCTGCCAGGACAGCGACACGTGCCAGGAGCCGGAGGCGCGCACGAACCGCATGCAGCAAGCATGGCGGGCCCGGGCAGGTACGCGTCAACCTTTTTTGAGCCAAGATTCGCTGTCCCAGCGTCAAACCTTTGCGAGGTGCGCGTGACCGTCTCAGAATCCTTCGTTATCAAGATGGGCTATGGCGCAGGCCGCAGCGACTGGGAACTCTCTTCTTGGCGACCAGTTCGAGGAGTTTACCGAGGTTTGGGGCGAGCGGTACCCGGCGCTGATCCGGTTGTGGGCCAACGCGTGGGAGGAGCTCATCCCGTTCCTTGACTACAATGTCGAGATCAGACGTATCTTGTTCTCAGCAAGACGCTATTGTCCCTGAACGCGCGGCACCGTCGGGCGGTGAAGGCTCGCGGGCACTTCCCGAACGAGCAGGCCGGGCAGGTTCAAGTGCCTGTACATGGTCACCCGTAGTCTTGACCCTACCGGGAAGGGAGAAGCACGCTGGGTCACGAGGTGGAAGCCCGCGCTGAACGTGTTCGCAACCACCTTCGAAGGCCGTTGGCCTACCGCAGAAAAGTACTGAAACCAGAAGTTCAGAAACACCGAATTTCGGACACTCCCCGTCAGCGCTGTCGGGCATTTCCTTGAACGAGAGGCGATTACGCGGCGGGATCGATCACCACGGTGTGGCCCAACCGTTCCAACTGCGCGACCAGCCGGCGGGTGTGCGCCTCATCGTCACGGCGGGCAAACCACTGCGGCCCCAGGTCCTGGTACGGCTCGTCACGCTGCAGCATGTAGTACGCACTGACCAGGATCGAGTGCGCGACCGCGACCTGAGCCCGGCGCATCCCCCGACGCCTCGTTAGCCGGGCATGCTGCGTCGACAGGTAGTTCGTGCCGTGCATCCGCCCGACCGACCCGGCCGACTCGACCAGCATCGCGGTCAGCCAGGTGTTCCCGTGCCGCTTGCCCACCGGGCGACTCTTCCCGGCCGACTCGTACATTCCCGGCGCGAGACCGGCCCACGCCGCCAGGTGCCCGGCCGTCGCGAACCGAGACATATCCGCGCCCGTCTCGGCCACGATCACCTGCGCGACGTGCTCCCCGACACCCGGGATCGTCTGTAACAGCTCCAACTGGTGCGCCCACGGCGCAAACTCGGCCCGCATCGTCTCCTCCAGCTCGGCCAGCGCCGCCTCGACCAGGTCCAGCCGGTGCAGGATCGACCGAGCCAGCTGGGCGTGGTGCTCATCGAAGTGGCCCTCCAACGCCTGCGCCAGCTCCGGGATCTTGATCCGCATCCGGCCCTTGGCCATCTCGGCCAGCACCAACGGGTCCCGCTCGCCCTCGACCATCGCCGCCAGCATCGCCCGCGCCGAGACCGTGCTCAGGCTGGACGCCACCGACGACAGCTTGATCGACGCTTCTCTGAACTAAAAATCTTGGCTTCTTCCGTTGGTGAGGGCGTTGGCCGGCGGGTTATGGGCGCGTGCGGGGCATTCCGATCGTGATGGGTTGCCGGCGGGCGGCAGTCGCGTCGAGCTGGGCGAGCTTGTTGCCGACCGCGGCGAGACTGACGTTGAGTCCGTCGACCTCACCGAGCCAGCCTTCGCGGTGGGCTTCGGTGATGCGATCGCCGAGATTGTCGCGCAGCTGCACGAGTCGAGAGCGTGCTGCGGGATCCGGTCGTAGGAGCGGGCAGCGGATGCCCCGTTAACTGAACTACTGTGCGTCGATCGTATCGCCTGGCGCTGCCGACGCTGGGGTATCGGTAACTTGTCCGCGTGGCGGAATCAGAAGCAGGACGCGATGTTTCGAAGATTGTGGTGCCCCGGGTCGGCAGCTTGATCGATACTGGTGAGGAGCGAGAGCCGTATCGTCTCTTGGACCCGGCGGGGCTCGTGGTGGGCCCGGTATCGGTGTTCCTTCGCGACTTGCAGGCGATGGGTCGATCGACGGCGACGCTGCGTTCCTACGGGATGGACTTGTTGCGGTGGCTGCGCTTCTTGTGGGCGGTCGGCATCGACTGGGATCGAGCGACGCGGGAGGAGGCCCGTGACTTCAGCTGCTGGATCGGGCTGACGGTCAAGCAGCGCTTGCAGACATCCCGTCCGAAGGAAGCTCGGCTGGCCAGTGGCGTGGCGGCTGCGCCGAACCCGGTCAGTGGAAAGCCGGGTGCCGGGGATGGGTACGCGCCGGCCAGCATCGCGCACAGCGAGACGGTGCTGCGGCGGTTCTACGACTTCCATCGTGATGCGCTCAGCGGGCCGATCGTGAACCCGTTTCCCTTGGATCTGAGCCGTCGGTCGGGTCGGGCGAACGCGCACCACAACCCGATGCAGTCGTGGCGGCCCGAACGTGTCGGGCGGTACCGGCCGACGGTGCCACGCCGATTTCCCAGGGCGATCCCCGAAGCCCGGTTCAATGAGATCTTCGCCGCGCTGTCATGCAACCGGGACCGGGCACTGGTGGCCTTCTGGGTCTCGACCGGGGCGCGAGCATCTGAGCTGCTTGGCATCCGTCGTTGTGACCTGGATCCCGGCGGGCAGCTGATCACGGTGGTGCGTAAGGGATCCCGTGCGGTACAGCAGGTTCCCGCCTCCGCGGATGCGTTCGTGTGGTTGCGGCTCTACCAGCAAGAGAAGCTCGGGCAAGGTATTGCGAGCGGACGTCGGCAGCCGGTGTGGTGGACGATCCGCCGTCCGTACCGGCCGCTGACCTACCACGCCGCGCACCGCATGTTCCAGCGCGCCAACGCCACCCTGGGTTCCGATTGGACGCTGCACGACCTGCGCCACAGCGCGGCGACGCGGATGGCGCGCGACCCGCAACTGTCGTTGACCGACGTGCAGTGGGTCCTTGGTCACGCCCATCTGAGCACGACGCAGCTGTACATCGCGCCCACCCAGGACGAGGTCGTCCAGGCCGTCCTGGCTCACCACAGCCGTCGGGGACGGCTCCCCGAGACTCCGCCTCCACCGGCGCCGGGGTATGACCCGCAGTCGCTGGCCGTGCTGTTCGGTCGGTCCTGATGGCGGTCAAGCACACGGCGCGCAGCACGCCGGTCGCGGCGACGAATGCAACCAGGGCGCAGGCGCGGGCTCGCAACAGTCAGTTGCGTGCCCGGTTCCCCGCACGGCCCGCCGAGCAGGACTGGCCGGCGACCAGCGGCACGCTGGACCAGACGGTGCAGCGGCTGACCGGGCCGCCGTTCCTGCCGAAGTCTCACACCACCCGCGTCGGGCGCCGGCGGGGCGTGACCCAGCTGCTGGGCTGGTTGTCCTCATTCCCTGGCCAGACGTGGCAGCAGCGCTGGCTGGCCAGCGGGGCCGAGGCTCATCCCGGGGCAGCCTGGGCACAGCTCCCACTGTCCTGGTTACGTGAACGCGATGAGGCTGGAACCAGCGTGCCGGAGTACCTATCCACCGGGTTGCTGATGCTGATCTGTGGTGATGTGATCCGCCCCGGGTTGGCGTGGATGCTCACCAGGACTCACCGCTACCTCGCCAGCACCATGGCTGAGACCCGCGACCCGGATGGATTCGCGCGGTTGCGAGAGCTCGCCGCTGCCGGGCCCGCGGGCGCACTTCGCGACGCGCGGATCGCCGAGACCCGCATCGCAACCCTGCTGGCGTGCAAGGGCGGCACGATCGAGCAGGTCACCGTCGGTGACTGCGTGGAGTTGGTCGACATGCAACGGCGAGTTCATGCCCGCGGGGGTCAGAAGAAGGTCGACTTCTACCTGAGGCTTCACGCGCTGGGCATCTTTCCGGCCGACGCCCCGCCCAGTATCCGCGCGTTCGGCCTTGCCGGTGGGCAGCTGAGTATCGAGGAGCTGGTAGACCGCTACCGGCTGCACTGCGTGCCGGTGCGCGCTGTGATCGTGGACTACCTGCGCGAGCGGCAGCCCTCGCTGGACTACGCCAGCCTCGACGCGATCTCGCGCACCCTTGCCGGGCTGTTCTGGTCCGAAGTCGAGGCGCTGTCACCGGGCATCGACACCCTGCGCCTTCCCCCGCAGGTCGCGGAGGCGTGGAAGGAGAAGCTGCGCACCAAGACCCACACGGTCGTTGACACCAACGGCGCACGAGTCCAGGTCACCAGTGCACGACTGAACGCCAAAGAGGAACTGTTGCGGGTGCGCGCCTTCTACCTCGATATCGCGCAATGGGCGATCGAGGAACCGGCCCGGTGGGGTCCGTGGGCCGTGCCCTGCCCGATCCGTGATGCCGAGATCGGCCGGGCCAAGGAGCGCAAGCACCGCAAGTCCCGCATGGACCAGCGCACCCGCGAACGACTCCCGTTGCTACCGACGCTGGTGCGCAGCACCAACGAGCGCCGCCTCGCAGCGGCACAGCGCCTGCGCGCAGCCGCCGACACGCCAGCCGGAAACCTGGTCCCCGGCACCAACGAGACACTGCGCCGGGCCGTGATGCTCACGGCCAAGGTCACCGGACGCATCATCTGGGCCGAGGAGGTCGACACCAAGCGACGGCGGAACCTGACCTACGAGGAAGACGAAGCATTCTGGGCGTTCGCCGCGATCGAGGTGCTGCGCCTGACCGGCATCCGTGGTGAGGAACTCCTCGAACTGACACACCACAGCATCACCGAATACCGGCTCCCGTCCACCGGGGAACTGGTGCCCTTGTTGCAGATCGCCCCATCCAAGACCGACACCGAACGCCTGCTGCTGGTCGGACCCGAACTGGCCGACGTGCTGTCCGCGATCGTCAGCCGGCTGCGCGGCCCGGACGGGGCGATCCCGCTGATCTATGCCTACGACGTGCGAGAGCGCGTGTGGAACGCACCGATGCCGCTGCTGTTCCAACGCAACATCGGCAGCGAGCACCGTGCGATCACTCCCACCGCGCTGCGCAAGCTGCTGCTCAACGCACTAGCGGTGACCGGACTGACCGACACCACCGGTCAACCGATCACGTTCTCTCCCCACGACTTCCGAAGACTCTTCGTCACCGATGCCATCATGAGTGGCCTGCCCCCGCACATCGCGCAGATCATCTGCGGGCACGCAAACATCCAAACCACGCTTGGTTACAAGGCGATCTACCCCGCCGAAGCGATCGAGGCGCACCGCGCGTTCATGGCACGACGCAGGTCGGCCAGACCCGGCGAGGAATACCGCACTCCCACCGACGAGGAATGGGACGCCTTCCTCGCCCACTTCGAGAAGCGGAAGGTATCCATCGGTACCTGCGCACGAGCCTACGCAACGCCCTGCGTCCATGAACACGCCTGCGTCAGGTGCGCACTCCTACGGGTCGACCCGGCGCAACGGCCACGCCTGGAGGAGATCCGCGACAACCTGCATGCGCGCATCACCGAAGCCGAACACAAGGGGTGGCTCGGCGAGGTCGAAGGGCTCAAGGTCAGCCTCGCCGGCACCGAGGACAAGCTCGCCCAGGTCCAGGACACGCTCACACGACAAGGCTCCACGGTCGACCTCGGGCTACCCACCTTTACCGACCTCGCCGGCCGCACCACACCACCACAGTAACGAGTCCATCGAGTGAAAACCCCTGCCGCGAGGTAAAGTTCAGATAAGCACGCGTGTTCATGGATGCACGGCGTGGCATAGGATCGTCCGCAGGTGCCGAGGGAGACCTTGCGCCGTTCGAAGTGGCCGATGAACTCATCCCATTCTTCATCGGTCGGGGTGCGGTACTCCTCACTGGGCCGTAGGGCTCGGCGGCGAGCGATGAAGGCGCGGTGCCCGTCGATCACTTCCTCGGGATAGACGGCCTTGTATCCCATCGTGACGTTGATGTCGCGGTGCCCGGCGACGAGTTGAGCGATGTGTGGCGGCATCCCGTGCATGATCGCGTCGGTGATCAGGATCCGGCGGAAGTCGTGGGGTACGAAACGCAACGGTTGCCCACTGGCATCGGTGAGTCCGGTGCCGGAAAGGGCGGCGGTGATCAGTTCACGCACAGCGGGTCCGGCGATCGGTCGGTCCTCCCCGCCGAAGCGGCGTTGGAACAATAGCGGCATCGGCGGATTCCAGATCCGTTCGTGGTAGTCGTAGGCGACCACGAGGGGGACGGCGCCGCCTGGGTCACGGACTCGGCTGATGATCGCGGACAAGACGTCGGCCAATTCGGGGCTGATCACCAGCAGCCGTTCGGTATCGGTCTTGGACGGCGCGATCTGCAGCAGCGGGATCAGTTCGCCGGTCGCGGGCAGCGTGTAGTGGATCAGGCTGTGGTGGGAGAGTTCGCCGAGTTCCTCGATGCGGACCCCGGTGTGACGAAGCACTTCAACGGCGGCCCAGGTCCAGAATGTCTGGTGTTCCTGCAGATCCAGGTCATGCCGTTTGCCGGTGCCGGGGTCCTCGGCCCAGGTCTTGGCGGCGGTGGCGTGAGTCGTGACCGAACGACGCAGCCTGCGCCCGCCGGCGGTGAACACCTCGCCCGGGGTGGCGGCGTGGGCCGCCTGCAGTTGTTCGGTGGCCTGCTGGTGCGCGCTGGTGACGGTGTCGACCAAGGCGGGCATGACCGGGAGCCGTTCGCGGGTGCGCTGATCCATCCGGGACTTGCGGTGTGAGCGCTTCTTCTTCTGCATCATCGTGTCGGTGTCCCGGATCGGGCACGGTGCCACCCATGGCCCCCATCGGGACGGGTCGTCGGCCGCCCATTGACTCAGGTCCAGATAGAAGGCCCGCACCGTCATCAGATGGTCCGCGGCGTTGATCCGCGGCGCGGACGTCGCGACGATCTTCCCGTCGACCGTGCTGCGGATCGTCTTGCAGGACAGTCGCTGCTTCCAGGCAGATGCGACGTCGGCGGGTAGGTGCAGTGAGGCGATCCCGGGGTGATGGTCTTGCAAGTCCCGCCAGAACAGTCGGCCCAGGGTGTAGGACAGCTTGTGCAGGCTCGCATAGTCCATCCCCTGCTGGCGTTCACGCAGGTAGTCCACCAGCAGGTCACGGATCGGGCTGCATTTGATGCCGTACCGGTCGATCAGCTGCTCACAACCCAGCTGTCCCTGCGTCCTGAGCCCGCGAACCGATGGCCCGGTGTCGGCGAACACGCCGGCCGCGCGCAGCAGCTGATAGAAGTACGGGCTGTTGGCAGCACTGCGCACCTGCTGGTCCTCGGCGATACGCAACAGTTCCAGGCAGTCGCCGATGCTGATATCGCTGACCGTGCCTCCCTTGGCGGCCACGATACTCGCGACTCGGCGCAACGCCAGCCCGCTCGTGTGCGCACTGACGGTGGCGCCACGGCAGATCGCCTCGAGGTTCGCGAAACCGTCCGGGTCACGAGTCCGGGCGATCTCGGTGGCCAGGTCGCGTGGGGTGCCCGGCGTCATCAACCAGCCCAGACCGGGTCGAACCACATCACCACAGATCAGCAGCGCCATGCCACGAGACAGGGTCAGCCTGCTGTGCTCGCTGTCTGGACACTTCCGGCCGGTCGTGGCCAGCCACCCCGCCGGTAGCCGCCGCCACGCGATGTTGCCCTCGCCGTCAGCGCCCGAGGTGAACCAGCGATCCTGCCAGGAGTCACCCGGCTGCGCCTCCAACCAGCCCAGCACCCGGCGCACGCCACGGACCCGGTCAGCCTGCAACCCCACCGATCCCGAGGCGAACGGGTCCCCCGACAGCCGTGACAGGATCAGCGGGGCCGGCTGCTCGGTCGCCGGCCAGCTGCCGGGCAGCACGCGGGGCGGGTACTGACGCAGTAGCGCCAGCGAACGGGCGTCATGCCTGCGCCTCGGGCCACCGGCCGAGCTCCCTGATACAACCCCTGCGACCCCGGGCCGGCTACCTGCTCGACGTCGCTCACTGAGGTGCCCGCCCGAACAAGACCTCGAGCGATTCAGGCCGGTAGCTCAGCCGATCAATTCCCTCGCCTACCGGCGCGGCAGGCCCCTTGGCACGCCGCTCATGATGAGCCAGCACCGCGGCAATCATGTCCTCGACCGGTGCCGACACGTACAGCTGCGTCGTGGACAGGTGGGCGTGACCAAGGACCCACTGCACATCGGTCAGACTCATCTGCGGGTCACGAGCCATCCGATACGCGGCCGAATGCCGAAGATCATGCAGCGACCAATTCGATCCCAGTACCGCGTTGGCCCGCACGAACATCGCCCGGGCCGCGTGATAGTTCAACGCCCGCAACGGCTTCCGCAGCGTCCACCACAATGGCCGATCCCGCCCACCCGGCACCAGCTCGCCGAGCTGTGCCTGATACAGCCGCAACCACACGAACGCATCCGGTGAGGCCGGCAGCTGTTGCAACGCCCGAGTCCCCTTACGGCTCACCGTGATCAACTGCTGGCCCGGGTCAACATCGCCGACCGTGGCACCCAACAGCTCCGAGGCGCGCGCCCCGGTCGATACCCAAAATGCCACCAGTGCCCGGTCGCGATGCGAACGAAGCTGAGCGAAGAGCTCGTCGAACTTCTCGTCCGGAATCTGACGCGGCACCCGCACGACCACCTTGGGCCGAAACCGGCCACTACGCTCGGGCTTGAACGGACTCATCGGATTGTGGTGCTCGTGCGCCCGCCGCCCACCGCGCTGACGCGACAACGGAAACGGGTTCACCATAGGACCGCTACCCGCCTCCAGATGGAACTCGTAAAAACCGCGCAACACCGTCTCGCAATGCGCTCGAGTCGTCGACGCGTACCCCGCACCCGGCCGCGGCTTGCCCGTCACCGGGTTCGGGGCTACCGCTCGCCCTCGAGCGTCAGCACCCTCCACCAAGGCCCCCACCAGCTCATCACCATGACGCCACCCAACCGGGCCGCCCGGTTTGTCCGCGAGCCCCAGCCAGCAGCAGAAGTCACGGGCCTCGACCGAGGTCGCACGGTCCCACCCGATCCCAATCGACCACACGAACCGGAACCAGCGAAGCAGATCCATCCCGTAGGAGCGCAGCGTGCTCACCGAACGGCCACACGCTTGCAGGTCCCGCAGGAATGCCGCGACCGGTACGACGAGGACACCGTCGGCATCAACAAGCCGATACGGCTCGAACACCTCTCCCGTCGCCGCGAGCGACCCACACCGGGGTACGACCAACAACGACAAATCCCGCGGCACATCCGCTGCTCCAGTCACAAGATCGAACCGTAACCACGAACGCTGCCGCCTGACGACATACCTCAACAACCCGGCCCCGTAGTTCAGTCAACAGGACGTCCTCCAGCATCAGCTCCAACCGGACGGATTCGCGGGTCCGGTCCCCCAGCAGCTGGACTCGGTACCGAGTCAGCATCCGCAACCGGCGAACAGGCGGTGGCGGCACGAACGACGGCGCCAACAGGCCGTGCTCGAGCAGCTGGGCGATCCACTCAGCATCGCGCACATCGCTCTTGCGGCCCGGGACGGCCTTCATGTGCGCCGCGTTCAGCAACCACACCTGCATGACCTCCTCCAAACAGTAGAAGGGCGCCTTCCAGTAGGTCGACGTGGACTCCATCGCCGCGATGCCCACGCCCTGCTCCAACAACCAGTCCCGCATCAGCCGCAGCGAGCCCAACGTCGTCTTGAACGTGCGCGTCTCGGCATGCCGGCCCCGCCTGGCGCCCGGGGTGCGCACGCACACCGTCAACGACGCCTTACCGATATCGAGCCCCGCGACCCGATCGAACATCACATCCACCACAACCACTACCTTCCGGATCCCGGCCGCGGACCTCGCGGCCACGCCGCCCGGAAGATCTTCTGCCTGGGACACAGACCCACGTGCTCGCAGCAACAATCCAAAGGCACCCGAAGACCTCGCGTCATACACCTCTACGGGCTCAACCGCACCAGTGTGAATCGACGTCACCGGACGACACCCCAATTCTCATCCCCCAAAGCAGCGCGACGAAGGAGCGCATGCGAATACACCTCTTGCATCCAGGTAGTTGAATGTTCAACCAGCGTCCGTGTAGGTGCCCCAACGGGCCTTTGGTGGGGGTGTGACCGGCTCGATCCACAAACTCACGGCCGGATCGGGGTACGCGTACCTGACCCGGCAGGTCGCCGCGCACGACAGTACCGGGCGCGGGCACATGGCCCTCGCGTCCTATTACACCGAACGGGGTGAGACGCCCGGCCGGTGGGTCGGGCGGGGCATGGCCGCGATCGACGGCTTGGGCGTGGGTGATGAGGTCACCGCCTCACAGATGCAGTCGCTGTTCGGCCACGGCCATCACCCGCTCGCCAAGCAGGCGGATGCGGTGGCGGCCGGACTGGACCCGAACCTGGTCCCGGCGCTGCGGCTGGGGCAGCCGTACAAGGTGTACGCCCACGACGCGACCCCGTTCCAGCAAGAAGTAGCCCGCCGGTTCGTCGCGTTCAACCAGGACGCCGGGCTGCCCTGGGACCAGGCAGTCCCGCCACCCGAGCGGGCGCGGATCCGATCCCAGGTTGCTGCACAGTTCTTCCGGGACGAGCACGGGCGGGACGCCACCGGGGCCCGGGAGCTGGCCGGGGAGATCGCGAAGAACACCCGTGCCAAGACGACCGCGGTGGCCGGGTACGACCTGACGTTCAGCCCGGTCAAGTCCGTCAGCACACTGTGGGCGGTGGCCGGCCCACCGTTGGCCGCGAGGATCGAGCTGGCTCACCACGGGGCGGTCAGCGACGCGTTGGCCTTCATCGAGGACCATGCCCTGTACACGAGGGAGGGCGGCAACGGGGTGCGGCAGGTCGACGTGCAGGGACTGGTCGCCACCGCGTTCACCCACCGGGACTCCCGGGCGGGTGACCCGGACCTGCACACCCATGTCGCCGTCGCGAACAAGGTCGCGACCCTGGCCGGGAAATGGCTCTCGATCGACGGGCGGGTCCTGTTCAAGGCCATGGTCTCCGCGTCCGAGGTCTACAACACGGCCCTGGAGCGGCGGCTGATCGACACGCTCGGGGTGCGGTTCGCCGAGCGGCCCACCGACACCCCCAACACCGGCGACCCCGGCGGAACTACGAGTCGGCCGGTGCGGGAGATCGTCGGCGTGAACCCGCAGCTGAATGCGCGGTGGTCGGCCCGCCGCGCGGCGATCAACACCCGCCGCGCGCAGCTGGCGGTCTGCTTCCAGGCTGATCATGGGCGCCCGCCGACCCCCGTCGAGGCGATCCAGCTTGCTCAGCAGGCCACCCTGGAGACTCGGGAGGCGAAGCACGAACCCCGCACCCTGGCCCAGCAACGCGCCGCGTGGGCCAGGGACGCCACCGATGAGCTCGGCTCCCCCGACGCCGTCCAGGCGATGGTGAAGGCGGCGGTGCCCGCCCGCTCTCCCGAGAACCGCCAGAACCGCCAGAACCATGCCAGGGCACCGGAACACGCACCGTCCCGGCGGTGGGTGAAGCAGACCGCGCACAGCGTGGTGACCACGGTGGAGGGACACCGTAGCCACTGGCAGACCTGGCACGTGCGAGCCGAGGCGCTGCGTCGGGTCCGGTCCGCGGGTATTCCCACGGAGCACGTCGACGCCGCCGTCGAGGCCATCGTTCGGACGGCGTTGGATCGGTTCTCGGTGCGGCTGGATCGGCCCGCCGACGGCCTGATCGAACCACCGATCCTGCGCCGCACGGACGGGGCGTCGGTGTATGAGGTGGCCGGGTCGCAGCAGTACACCAGTAAACGGGTACTGGCCGCAGAACAGCGGCTCGTGGCCGCGGCCGGCCGCGACGACGGGCACACGGTCAGCGACGCGGACGTGGCGCTGGCGGTGCTGGAGCAGGAGGCCAACGGCGTCACCCTCAACGCCGGACAGTCCTCCCTGGTCACCGCGATGTCGACCTCCGGGGCCAGGGTGCAGGTCGCGATCGCGCCGGCCGGGTCCGGCAAGACCACCGCGATGCACGCCCTGACCCGCGCCTGGACCGGTAGCGGCGGGCAGGTCCTGGGGCTGGCGCCGTCCGCGGCGGCGGCGACCGTGCTGCGAGACCGGATCCAGGTGCACACGGACACCCTGGCCAAGCTGATCAGCACCCTGAACGTGCCACCCGGTAGGCGCCCGGCCTGGGTCAACCAGATCGACGAGACCACCCTGGTCCTCATCGATGAGGCCGCGATGGCCGACACGATCAGCCTGGACCGCGCAGTCACCTACCTGCTGGGCCGCGGAGCCAGCGTCCGGCTGATCGGCGATGACCAGCAGCTCGCCGCGATCGGCGCCGGCGGCGTCCTACGCGACATCACCGCCACCCACGGGGGCCTGCACCTGTCGGAGGTGATGCGGTTCGCCGACCCCGGCGAGGGCGCCGCCTCCCTCGCCTTCCGGGCGGGCCGCACCGAAGCGCTGGGCTTCTACCTGGACCACGACCGGGTCCACGTCGGGGACCTGTCCGCGATGACCGAGCAGGTCTTCACCGCCTGGGCCACCGACCGCGCCCACGGCCTGGACTCCATCATGCTGGCACCCACCCGAGACCTGGTCGGCCAGCTGAACCAGCGCGCCCGAACCCACCGCCTCGCCAACCAATCCACGAATCACCCCGCACACCACTCGTGCCGGCCGGAGCGGGTGGTTCGCCTCGCGGACGGGCAGGACGCGTCCGCCGGTGACACGATCATTACCCGCCGCAACGACCGCCGGCTGCGAGTGACCGCCACGGACTGGGTCAAGAACGGCGACCGGTGGCGCATCCTGGACACCGACCCGCAGCGTGGGACGCTGCGGGTCAAGCACCTGCGCCACGGCCGGATCCTCACCCTGCCCCGGGCCTACGTGACCGCGTTCACCGAGCTTGGCTACGCCGCCACCATCAACACCGCCCAGGGCATCACCACCGACACCGGCCACACCCTGTTCGCCGGGACCGAGGCCAGGCAACAGGGATACACCGCCCTGACCCGCGGCAGGCTCGGCAACCACCTGTACCTGCAGGTCGTCGGCGACGGTGACCCGCACACGCTGATCCACCCGTCGCTAACTCACCCGGACACCCCGACCGACCTCCTGCAGGGAATGCTCGCCCGCGACGCCGCACCGATCTCGGCGACCACGCACCGGCGGACGCAGCAGGACCCGGCCGTCCGCCTCGGCCCGGCGACCGACCGGTACACCGACGCGCTGCACGTCGCCGCCGAAGACCTCCTCGGCGCGAACGCCGTGCGACAACTAGAGCACGCCGCCGACGAGATTGTCCCAGGCGTCACCGGCCAGCCCGCCTGGGACGCGTTACGCGCTCACCTGATCCTGATCACCGCGACCGGTGCTGACCCGACCCGGGCCCTGTCCCTCGCGGCCGCGAGTCGCGAGCTGGAGACCGCCGAGGACACCGCTGCCGTGCTTGACTGGCGCCTCAACAGCCCAGCGGAATCCGGCGCGGGTCCGCTGCCCTGGCTGCCCGCCGTCCCCGCCGCACTGGCCACCCACCCGTCCTGGGGCCCGTACCTGCGCCGACGAGCCGCCCTGGTCGCCGACCTCGCCCACCAGGTCACCACCCACGCCACCGACGGCCCGACCCCGGACTGGACGGTCGCCCACGGCGGGCACCTGGAACCCGGCGTGCTCGCCGAGGTGCAGGTCTGGCGCGCTGCCACCCAGACCCCCGACACCGACCTACGCCCCACCGGCCGGGTTCAACTCAGCAGGGCCGCCTACCAGTGGCAGCAGCACCTCCGCGACCAGCTCGCAGCGAGCATGCCCGAGGCCATGGCCGAGTGGGCTCTCCCGCTGCACCGCATCAGCCCCGACATCCTCGCCGATGACTACGCCGGCCAGCTCGCGCAATGCCTCGCGGCGATCTCCCGGGCCGGCCTGAACGCCGCGCACCTGCTGGCCCAGGCCGCCAATGCAGGCCCGCTGCCCGATGACCATGCCGCGGCCGCGCTCTGGTGGCGGATCGCCGGGCGCCTGTCTCCCGCGACCTTGCACCACACCCAGGACCACGCGCTGCTGGTCACCGCATGGATCCCCCAGCTCCCGGGCCTGCTCGGCACCGATTTGGCCCAGCAGGTCCAGGACAGCCCGCACTGGCCCGCCCTGGTCGCCACCATCGACCACGCCCTGCACCGCGGACACACCCTCCCCCAACTGTTGACGCTGCCCGCGGGTTACGAACCAGACCCGGCCAGTGTCGACCTGTGCGATGCGCTGACGTGGCGCATCAGCATCCTGCTCGACCCGCCCAGCGAACCGGACCAGCCCGACGAGACATTCGACGGCCAGCCGTTCGACGACGAGTCGCCCCACGACGTCGGTCAGCAGCCGGATGGTCTGTCCGACGCGTCCTCCCCCGGCACCCGCCCGGCGCAGTGGCCGAACACCCCAGCTATCCCTACCCTTCCACCGCCCGGCGACCCCGCGCCTGCCAGCGCCGACCAGGTGCTCGACGCGATGGCCGCGGCCGCCCGGTCCCGGCAGCTGTCCGACCCGATCGAGCCCAGCGACGCCGAAATCAATCGGGTGGTGCAGTGGGCGTACGAGGCCGACACCGCCGACGTATCACCCGAACGGATAGCCGACCTCAACGCCGCCGCCCTGCGCTTCTACGAGAACCAACTCCAGCAGCCGGGGAACTGGGCCCGGGCCTACCTGTGCGACCGGTTCGGCCAGGACCTCGCCGGACATCCCGACTACCAGCCCGGGTACGCGCCCGCCGGGTGGACTCGGCTCGTACACCATCTACGCGACGAGGGTGCCAGTGACCAGGAGTTGCTCGAGTCAGGCCTGGCCATCACGAACGACCGCGGCCACCTGAGGGACCGGTTCGTCGACCGGCAGGTGTTCCCGATCATTGCTAACGGGCAGGTGCTCGGCTTCGTCGGCCGTCGTCGTCCCGAGCTGAGCGACACGGATCGGCGCGGGCCGAAGTACCTCAACACCGCCGACACCGTGCTGTTCCACAAACGGGCACAGTTGTTCGGGATCATCCCCCGGCTGCTCAACACCGCCGCCATCCCGGTCCTGGTCGAGGGCCCGATGGACGCGATCGCCGTCACCCTCGCCAGCGACGGTACGTATGTCGGTGTTGCCCCGTTGGGTACTACGCTCAGCCATGAGCAAGCCACCCAGCTCGCCCACGCGCACCCGTCCCCCATCATCGCCACCGACGCCGACCCCGCCGGACAACACGCGGCCGAGATCGACTACTGGCTACTCGCAACCCACCAACTGGACCCACTGGTCGCCGCGTTCCCCACCGGCCAGGACCCCGCCGGGCTGCTGGCCACCCGCGGCCGCGACGCCCTCAACCACGCGCTGGCCTGCGCGATCGCCCTTGGCCAGACACTGGTCAACGAACGCCTGACCAACCTGCCACGAACGCACGCGGCACGGGCAGCCGCCGAGGTCATCGCCGCCATGCCCCCACACCGATGGGACCCGGCCATCACCCAGGTCGCCGACCGGCTCCACCTGGCCACCCGGACCATGCAACGGCAGACTCTGTTCGCGATCGGCGCGTGGAACGCGGACCCGGCCGCGGCAGCGGACGCCCGCCGCGCCGGCGAGGTACTCAAGCGGCTGAAGGACGCTGCCGCCGCGGCACCCGCCCAGCGGTGGGCCCTGCTGGCCGAACAGATCGACCAACGGCTGACCCGGCAGCCCGACTGGCCAGCCTTAGCCCGGGGATTTCATCGGGTGAGGGTCGCGGAGTGCGTGGCGTGAGCTGAAAAGTGCCCCTGACCTGGGAAGATAGTGATTGCGAAGTCCCTATCTGATCCAGTTCGAGGAGCACCTTC
>NZ_VCQV01000056.1 GCF_007845645.1 Leekyejoonella antrihumi | reverse complement strand
ACCCCGTGCACAAGGAGCGGGCAGGACTGGCCGGATTCTTAGCGCTCTTTTGGCAGGAAACCAGCCACTGACTCGGCAGGTAAACCCCGCCGAAACGGCCTACAAGTAGTCGATCACAGACAGACCCGAACCTGTGGCCACCGCCGCTGGCCGACGCCGCGGCCGAGACCGGGGCGACCATCCGGTCCATCCCCGCGCAGACCCCCATCAGGTACCCGGCCGGTAGGCCCAACGCCTGCTCGTAGGCCCGGAAGACCGGATCGGGGACCCGGACGGTGCCGGTCTCGTAGCGACTGATCGTGGGTGGGGCCAGGTGGCAGTCGTGAGCGGCCAGCGCGGTGGTGAATGCTGCGGCGCTGGCGTACCCGGCGGACAGCCGGTGGACCCGCAGGAGCCAGGCGATGCGAGCCCGGGCGTCGATCGTGCGGCCTCGCAACGGGGTGCGGTCTTCGGTCAGGCCCGCGGGTCGACCCATCGGCGACGCCCAACCCATCAGGTGACCCTCCCGCTCGCCGGCGCGCGACGAGGACCAGCACCGACCACGATCACGGCCCGCGCCCCGGCCGCCTCGCACGTCCAGGATGGCTGGTCTCATCCTGCCCAGTGGGGTTGTTCGGGCAGGACACCCCACCAGGCAATAAAGGCCTGCCCTGGCGGGTCGCCTGGTCCGCGCGAGCACAGCCCGCGGCCCGGGTCGACCAGGCATGCTATGCCCGGCCCCCCTTGGTCGTTCAGCCCGTCGGCGCCGTGTCTGGCAGGTTCGGGCCGTCGGGGGGTCTGTCGCGGATGGCGGGGCCGTGGTCGACCCACCAGCGCGCAGCATCGCGCATCGGCGCGGCGCCCGCGGCCGCGGTAATCAGGTCCGGGTGGGCCGACATCCCGGCGGCGTAAATCGCGCTGGGCGACGTCATCGGATCATTCAGGTGCCGGCGCAGACCGAACCAGGGCGGGACTCCCGTCCCGTGCGCCAGGGCCCGCAGCGCACCAGGATGAACCGCCGACAAGGGCCCGGCGAGCAGGTCGAGCAGGGCGGGTTGCTGGGCCGGCCCGGCCAGGTAGGGCAGGACCAGGCCCGCGGCGGCGACCGCGACCGGATCCGCGCTCGTTACCGTCAGGTCGAGCGCCGCATCCGCCAACACCGACCGGTAGGGGCTGGCACCCAGCACCACCAAGGCGCGGTGCCGGCGGGCGGGACAGGACCCGGTCAGGACCTCGTGCAGCAGCAGGGCAAGGATCGGGTCCTTCGCGCCGGCGGGGTCTGCGGCCGCACGGAGGTAGGTTGCCAGTCCGGCCCCCGAGAACCCCCGGTCGCACAGCGGCCGGGGATCCTGCCCGACCAGGCGGATCGCCTGCGCCCCCAGGCCAGGCAATACGCGGGAGGCGAGCATGACCGCCGGCGCGGCCTCCACCGGCTCGTATTGGCAGATGCGCAGGACGCCCCGCTCGAGCGTGGCGTTCTGCTCGGGAGTCAGCCGGCCGTGCGCGATCGGGGTCAGCAGGGCATGGGCGGCGCCGCGCCGGGCCCGGCCGTGTCCGCCGGCCACGGTGGCGATCAGTCGATCGATCAGCTCCGGGGTGGCGGCGGCACCAAGCACCCCGAGTGCCACCCGCAGTCCCGGCGCGCCGGGTGTCGCCACGTGCTCGAAGACCACGTCGACCACCGCGGCCCGAGTCTGCGGGTTGCGCACCAGGTGGCACAGTGCCTGCCTGCGGGTGGTGCGGGCGGACCGGACCGACCGGACCATCTCGGCCAGTAGCCGGCCGATCCAGCGACGCGCCCAGGTCGGTGGCAGCATCACCGGGTAAGACCCGTCGAGCAGCGTGGCCAGCATCAACCAGTCCGCACCGGTCGCCGTCCCGGCGGTGATGCGGGCGTCGACGTCCTCGAGTCGGTTGATCGTCTCGCCCCGAGACAGGTCAATAGCAGCCGGCAGCTGCCCGGTCAGGGTGTATCGCGCGCCCTCGCAGACGCTGGTCAGCTGACCAGGTGGTAGGCCCAGGACACGCTCGTAGGCCGCGATCAGCGCCTCGGACGCGCCCGTCTGACCCGACTCGCAGCAAGACACGGACCGGGCGTCAGCCCGGTACCCGGCCTCGGCAAGACGTGCCACGAAGGCGCTGGTGGGCGGACCGGGGTGCGCGGCGACACGGTGCGCGCGCAGCAGCCAGCCCACCCACACCTCCAGACCGGTCCCCCGTGCAGCGATCGGGGCCGGGCCCGCTGCCTGCCACTGCCGGTCACCGCTCACTGGTCTGGTGTCTTTTCTAGGATCATCTCAGCATGTCAAGGCCCTCAGCCGGCCCGGGCCGATGCCCGGCTCACAACGCGCCGAGGCGAAATCGCCCCTGAAACCTATCCAACATCGTGGTACTACTGGCCGGTTTGGGTATCTGCGTTTGGGTATCTGCGTCGGGCCGCGCCGCAAGCACAGTGACCGGGCCGCGATCCGCTTGCGGTGAGGAGTCCCCTCACCGCCGGTCAGGAGCGACCTCTCGGACGCGGAGAGCCACGTCTTGGGGTCAGCCGGGCAGGCCGGCAAGGATCTCGGCGGTCACCTGCGCCACCTTGCCCTCGCCTGTCGGACTCGTCTCCGCCACCGTGACCGGCGCGGGGCCGGGTCCGATGTAGCAGGACCCCAAGCGGCCCGCCCGCGACAGCCGAGCGATCAGCGCATCCTTGACGCTCTGCCGGTCCACATCCTCGTCGAGCCGGAAGGCCAGCACGGTCAGCGACTCCTGCCTGATGCCCGGGTATCCGCGCCCAACCCGGCCCACATCGGGATCCTCGTGATACAGGTGCAGCCACGTGCGCAGCACCGGCGCCATCCCGGTGGACCCCGACATAGACGACCGGCTCGCCGGGCTGCGACGTCGACCGCCAGACATACACCCACGACTCACCCATGTCGATCGTGCCCTCGCGTACCTCGATCGTGCGGGTTCGCATCCGTTCGACTCCTCCACCGGTAAGAAGGGCTGGCTCACCTCCCATCATTGCCCAAGCGGCGCACACGGGGAATGAGGTTCTCGCCAATGGCGGCCGTGACCGGCAGGGTGCTCCCCGGCACCACGGCTTCCGTGGCGCGCCAGGGGCCAGACCACCGGCAGACGACCCACCGCACGTCCGTCTCGCCGATGCCTCGAACGCCACCGCCACCCACCCGACTGTGCACAGACAAGCTGGCATCCCCGGGCTGGTTCGATCAGCGGCTACGGTCTTGCCGCCCCGACCCGAGGGCCCTCGCCACTGCGCCATCTCTGACCTGCCATCTCACCTCGAGACAGGGAGGGCGCAGGCTAGGCCACCGGTGGGCGTCGGGTGGCGCGGCGGCGCGGTGGGGTGATCCGCACTGCCTCAACCTGCTCGGGGGTCGCGATCCCGGGCAGCACGGCCTTCCAGAAGACGTGCAGGCGCCGGGTCATGTCCGACCGGGCGCTCAGCGCGGTCGAGGACAGCTGCAGACCCGTAATACATGAGGTGCACATCAAGGCCAGCTCTCGCGGTTTCCACCCCGGTTGCAGGTGCCCCATCGAGCGGGCCTGCTCGAAAACCTCCTCGGCCCGATCGGCCCACGCGTGGTACGCCGGTGCCCCGGCCGGCAAGAACGTGCCCTGCTCGATCGTCAGGCGCACACTGGCGCGCATCAGGACACTGTCCGCCAGCTCCTGGATAAACCCGTAACTGGTGTCGACGGCCACCTGCAGCGGGCTGTGAGCTCGCGGTTGTAGATGATCGAGCCAGGCCTGCTGCTCGGCGATGATGGCCTGGGCCAGCTCTTCCTTCGAACCGAAGTGGAAGTACAGCGCCCCCCGCGTCACGCCACCCTCGGCCAGGATGTCGCTGATACCACTGGCGGCATACCCCTCCCGTTCGAACACGGCCGCGGCAGCGAGCAGCACGGCATGACGGGTCGCGACTGCCCGGGCCTGACGCGGCATGGCCTACCTCCCTGATCGGCTAACTGATCCACCGTAACGAGACCCACCGGCCGGTGACGGATTACTGTGCGACGCGATCGGTGGGGAACAAACACCGGAGATATCCTCAAACCGACCGTTCGGGATGATGTCATGGCTAGGGTGAGCGAGGTGACCCTCACACCGAAGGACCGCGGGGATCGACCAGTCAGTGCCGGGTCAGCCGACGGCCTTCGGTTCGCGCCGGTCGTGGATCGTGATCTGGTCCACCGCGCCCGCAGCGCGGAGGTCTACATCACCGGCTACGCATCCACCCCGGGCGACCGGTTTACCGTGTGGGCTCGATGGCCACTTACCCATCCCCTGTACTGCCCCGGCGGGCGCTACCATCCGACGCTGCTCCTGGAAACGATGCGGCAGGCGGTCCTGACCGTCTGCCACGGGCTCCTGGAGGTGCCCTATGGCACGCGGTTCGTCATGTCCCGCATCACCGCCGACGGCCTGGACCGGCTACCCCGAGTCGGCCCTGACCCCACCCAGATCCGACTCGACCTGGCCCGCACCCCCGGCCCTGGCAAGAACCGCTCCGAGTGGCAGATGAGCATCCACGTCGGCGACCACACCACCCTGACCGGCGGGGGCGCCCTGGTCCTGCTGACCAGCTCGCAGTACGCGCGGATCCGCCGCGGGTACGCCGACCAGGTGCGAGCTGCCGCCCCCAGTCGGCCCATCCAGCACCAGCGGGTCGGGCGAGAACACCCCGGTGACGTCTGCCTCGCCGGACAACCCGGTGGGGGGTTCGGGCTGCACGTCGACCAGGACCACCCCATCTTCTACGACCACCCCCTAGACCACGTCCCCGGCGCGCTCCTGCTAGAAGCAGCCCTGCAGCGCGCCCACGCACACCACCCCTCGTTTCGTCCCGCGACCATCGAGACGCACTTCCACGCCTTCCTCGAACCCGACCAGGCCTGCACCGTCGACTGCACCCCCACACCAGAGCACCCCGGCCGCGGGCTGCTCATCAAGTTCCAGCAAGACAACCTGATCAAAACGACCGTTCGGCTCACCGCACCACAGGCAGGCGGCCACCTGCGGATCGTCCCGGTAGCGGCCCCGGTGGGGAGATTCCCTCCGGGCAGAGTGCCTGACTGGGGTGTACCCCAGAACGACAGACTTTGGTATTCGTGTACAGCCAGCCACGTGTCAGTTCCAGGAGTGGCCTGTCAGAAGTCGTCTGCACGCCGCTGGTAGGACGGGCGCCTGCGCTGATGGACTGCAAGACGATCCTTCGCAGGGCGTCGCGGCGAGGCCTCCGGTTCATGCTCATCCAGCACGCCGCTCAACAACTGGTTCCCTCGCGCCTGATCGCGTCTACGAACCAGACGGTTGATCATCCCGGTGCCCCAGCCCTCGGCGTCCGTCACTGGGCAGGTTCCACGACCACCCCGGGCAGAACTCAATGGCCCTTGACAATGCTGATCCAAGATCGCGCGGCCGATCCGTTCAGTACGAGACCAAAGCTCGGTGCATTGTCAAAGGAACAGTGTGGCGGATCCCGAAACGACCCCGGTTGTCGGTTGTGTGGTGCAAGATGACTCATGTGGAGGGTGGGAGCTGATGTGACGCTGCGTGCAGAGGTGTGGGGGAAGGCCCCGGAGCGGTTGGCGGACGGGCTGGCGCCGTACCCGCTGGTGGCACACCTGTTGGATACGTTGCTGGTGGCCGGTGTGCTGTGGGATACCTGGTTGTCGCCGCGGCTTCGTCGGCTGCTGGCGAAGGAGTTGTGCGGCGGGGATGAGGGCTGCGCGCGTGGGTGGGTTGTCCTGGCGGCTGGCCTGCATGATGTGGGGAAGGCGACGCCGGTCTTTCAGTTGCAGGCGGCCAGCCCGCGTGCCGGGGTAGACGCCTGGCGGCCGCTGATGGCCACCCGGCTGACCGAGGCGGGGCTGCCCGCGTGCGATGAGCTGGCGGTGCAGGCGCTGGCGACGTCGACCGGTCGGGTGGCTCGCCGGCATGAGTACCTCGGGTTGGTCGCGTTGAGCGGCCACGACCCCGTCGAGCTGCGTGGCTTGCGGCTGGGCACGGACTGGCTCGCCGCGGTGGCGGGAGGACACCACGGTCACTGGTACCTGCCCGCGCGTGACAGCGCGGCACCGTACCTGGCGGCCGGGATGTGCTCGGGTGGATGGGCGGACGTGCAGGCCGACCTGCGGGGGGTGGTCGCGGCGGCCGCTGGGTGCGACCTCGCGGAGACCCCGATTCTGGACCCGGCCCGGGCGGCCGTGGTGGTGACGTTGTTGACCGGGCTGACGATCCTGGCGGACTGGGTGGCTTCTTCCGACCTGGTGGTGCATGGGGGGTACCGGGTAATCGAGAAAGGGATCGACCCCTACTCCGGGGGGTGGCCGGCTGCCCGCGGCGACGCGCTGGTCACGGTGGTGGCCTCCACAGTCGGCTCGTATGTTCCCCCGGGCAACCCGCGGGCCACCGTGCTTGGCCGGCCGGTGGCCGGGCAGATGCGGTCGCTTCGCCCGCTGCAGGCGGACGCGCAGCGGATCGGTCCGGGCGCGTGGTTCGTGGCCTATCCCACCGGCGAGGGCAAGACCGAGGCGGCGTTGCTGCGGCACATGGCCGGCGACCCGGAGGGTCTGATCTTCGGGTTGCCGACCCGGGCGACCACGACCGCGATGCAGCAACGGTTGGGCTCGATCTTCGCCGGGACGGGCAACACTGTGCTGCTGTCGCACCAGTACGCGGCGGCGCATCGGGTCGAGTGCGCGTCCGAGTACGGGCTGGAGTGGTACTCCTCTTCGATCCGACGGCTGATCGCCCCCCTGGTGGCGGCCACCTGCGACCAGGTCCTGGTCGGGGCACTACGGCAACGGCACGCGGCGCTGCGCCTGCTGGCGTTGGCGAACCACCACGTGGTACTGGACGAGGTGCACACCTACGACCAGTACCAGTCGCACCTGTTGAAGGCGCTGATGGCGTGGTGGGGTGCGACCGGGACCCGGGTCACCCTGTTGTCTGCGACCATGCCGCAGTGGCAGCGGCGGCAGTTCGCGTCCGCGTACACGCGGGACGAGGCGACCTGCCCGGACGAGGCGGCCTACCCGGCGCACTGGGTGGTCACCGGCGAGGTGGGGCAGGTGGCGCAGCCGACGCTGTCGCAAGACCAGCCCGACCTACGGGTCGAGCTGGTCTCCTCCGATGAGGCGACCGACCGGCACGCAGCCTGGGCCAAGGACACCCACCAAGCGCATCCCGGGTGTCACATCGCGGTGATCCGCTCCACGGTGGACGACGCGGTCGACACCGCACGCCGGGTACAAAGCGCTCTACCGGGTGTGGCGGTGGTCTGTCTCCACTCACGGATGACCGTGGCGCACCGAGCCAGGGTGGAGGCTCAGCTGATCGACCGGCTAGGCCCGCGAGCGGCCCCGGGCCCGCCCCTGGTCGTGGTGGCCACCCAGGTCATCGAGGCCTCACTGGACCTGGACTTCGACCTGATGAGCAGCGACCTGACGCCCGCGGCGTCTTTGGTGCAGCGGGCCGGGCGGCTGTGGCGGTTTCGTGACGACACCCAGAGACGGGCCCGTTTCGGGGTGCTGCCGGACGGTCGGATGATGCACGTAGTCGTCAGGACTCGTGATGGGGTGATCACTGGCCGGGGGTCGCTGCCGTACTTCGCTTCCGAACTGGCCCGAGTCGCGCAGTGGTTGTCGGACACCCCCACGATCCAGGTCCCTGAGAATGTGCAGGCGTTCGTTGACCAGACGAGTCTTGATCTGGACCAGGTGTGTGCCGACCTGGTCAACGCTGAGGAGATCGCCGCCGCGTCCCGGCGGATCGAGTCCGCGACCTTGAACGTCAGCAACCTGCGGCAGCGTGTCGCTGCCCCGGAAAAGAGGTGCCGGTACGCGGATCTGAACGCGTTGACCGGCGGGCCCGAGGATGCGTGCAGCTTGCGCGACGAGGACCGGATGGGCACCCGGTTCGATGATGACCAGGTATCGGGCACCTACCTGTTGGTCGGCGAGCCGGCCGGGGTGCCGCTGCCGGTCGGCACGCTGGCGGCCACCGGTGATGCGGCGCGGGTGCGGCAGGCTCTTGATGCGATGGTCTCGGTGACCGGCGCCCGGTTGTGCGCAGCGCTGGATGAGGCGAGTGCGAGCACGGTGCCCACCGGGTGGCGCCCGCGTAGCCGGCTGCTGGCGCATGCCCGGCCGGTGCATGTCGACCAGCTGAGCGAGCACGGCCTGACCTACCACGAGCGGCTCGGACTGATCGCCGCCGACATCCTGACAGGAGCACCATGACCATGACGATGACCACGGCGACCAACATGGTTGACCTGGCGTGGGTTCCGGTGACCGGCGACGGCTTGGACACTGTGGTGTCGTTGCGGTCAGCGCTGCGGGACGCGCACCACTTTCAGGGGTTGGGCACCGGGCTGCTGCCGATCGAGCGGGAAGCGTTGCTGCGCTTCTTGGAGTCGCTGACCGCGGCGGTGCTACACGGCCTGGACCCCGACGAGGTCGCCGACGAACGGCGTATCCCGGCCGACGCGGTGGACCGGTTCTTCGGCACCTACCGGCACCTGTTTGACCTGGCAGACCCGGATCGGCCGTTCTTGCAGGAATGGCACACGCCAGCACCCGAACCAGCTGAGTTGGCCACCACTAAGTACAGCCCCGTGCGGCAGCTGCACCTGCGGGTGCCGGGTGGGTCCAGCGCCAGCTGGGGGGTCAGCCAGGAATCTCGTGATGCGAGCGACCCGGGGATGCTGACGATCTTGCTGATCGTTGCGTGGTTCCATGGCAAGCCCAGTAACGCGGCCGGGGCCAACTTCTACCGGCCCACCTCTGGGGCGAAACGCTCCCCGATCTCCGGTGCCCCGTCCGGGGCGCCACGTGACACGGTGTTCCACCTGGTCGGGCGCACCCTGGCCGAGACGCTGCTGCACAGCATCCCCCGTGCGTGGCTGGCCTCGGAGCAGGCGCCGGCCTGGCTGGATCAGGACGCGGAACCAACCCCGGTCGACTACGCGGCCACCGGCACACTATGGCGGTGCACCTGGACCGCCAACCGCCCCCGCATTGTCTGGACGGTCGACGGGTGCCCGGACCGGTACACGCTCGGGCTGACCCAGCGGCTCATCCCGCAGGTCGGAGACCTGGAGGGAAAATCCAGCAACGCGGACATCTGGAAGGCCAACGCCAAGGCCATGTCCCGGGGAGACTACTGCCGGCCGCTGCGGCAGGACCCGAAGAAACCGGGCGTCACCTACCCAGTGCACGCCCCGGTGAATCTCGGCACGGCCGAAGGGTACGAGCAGTGGTACCGCTCTAGCCTGTCCCAGGATCTGTCCTCCTGGGTCGATCATGAGCCGCGGGTGCTGGAGCCGCCCCAGGATGTGCGGGTGGGCTTCCACAACGAGGTCGGCGACCCCTACGGTAACCGGTCCCTGTCGGTGTGGAGCGTGGTGCCGTTGGCCCAACTGGCCGTGGCCGGCCAGCAGGCAGTCGCGCTGGGCATCGTCACCTCCCATGTCACCGGCCTGGTCAAGGCGGCCGGCGCAGCCGTGAAGAAGGGTTTCCTCACCTCGTCCCAGCCGCGTGTCGTCGGTGACATCCGGCGACTGATCTACGCGTCGCTGGACGAGCCGGTCCTGGCCGCGGTGACCGCCGCCGGTGAGGGGACCGTGGTGGACCAGGCCGGCATCCGCGAGGCGATGACCCGCCGGGCGGTGCGGGCCTTCATGGACGCGACCGAGCCCCTGCTGACCCCGGCCACCGGCGCGGCCGTGCACCGTTCTCGAGCCGCGTACGCCCGGCTCGCCCACCCAAAGAAGGAGACGCGGTCGTGACCGCACCAACGACACCGAACAGCCTGGGGGCCGCGTTGATCGGCCAGGTCCTCGCCCGACGCGACGACCCCGGCTCGGCCGGATGGTGCGCC
This sequence comes from Leekyejoonella antrihumi, assembly GCF_007845645.1. Lineage (GTDB taxonomy): Bacteria > Actinomycetota > Actinomycetes > Actinomycetales > Dermatophilaceae > Leekyejoonella > Leekyejoonella antrihumi. The sequence continues at coordinate 9,391 of NZ_VCQV01000056.1, read as the reverse complement.
TCCGTGCGGCGGGCCATCACCTCGGCGACCGAGGTGGCCGCCTACGGGTACACCGAGCCGCACCTACTGGGCCTGACCGGCTGGCAGGCCAAGGTCGGGGCCCGTCGCGCGGCCGCGATCTGCGCCGGCGCCACGGGGGTTAAGGCGGGCACCGGGTCGCTGGGCCGCAACCTGGCCGAGCTGCGGCGCAAGGCCACCGCGGACAGCGTCGACGCGAAGGTGAACATCTTGCCCATGCTGGACGTGGAAAACGCCGCGGGCCTGCTGGCCGGGCTGGTCACCCAGTGCGGGCACCACGGAGTCGGGGTCAACTTCTACGCGCTGGCCGACACCCTGGCTCGGTGGGGCGAGGGCCTGTCCCCCGCCTCCCAGCGCGCCCGCCAGCGGATCGTCGCCGACTACTACTCCGCACCCACCCCTGAGCACACCACGCAAGGAAGCGAAAACCTATGAGCACGAACCGTTTTATCACCGTCCATCTGCTGGTCACCCTGGGTCTGCACAACCTGAACCGTGACGGGAACGGGCTCCCCAAAAGCCAGTTCGACGGTGGAGTCCAGCGAGCCCGGCTGTCGAGCCAGTCCATCAAGCGTGGCGCCCGCCAGCTGTACCGCGACGCCGGCCATGATGAGTCGGTGCGGACTCGGCTCGGCGCGTTCGAGATCGCCCGGCGCGTGGCCGAGACCGCCGAACAGCGGGACGTGCCGATCGACCTGGACGCCGTGATCGACGTGGCCATCAAGGCCGTGCGGGCCCTGTACGCCGGGACCACGAACACGACCGCCCTGCAGGCGAACCGCACGAAGATCCGTGACCTGCTCAGGCTCACCCAGGGGCAGGACGCCCAGCAGGCGGCCGCCACGGCCGCGGCGGAACAGGACACGGACGAGCAGACCGCCGGGGCGGGCAAGGAGACGGCCACCAAGGACACCATCACCTTCATCTCCACCGCGGAGCTGGACGCGTGCGCCGAAGCCATCCTTGCCGCTCAGGACCACGGCGCCATACCCGAGATCGCGCTCGTGAAGGACTCCACCAGCGCCGCCTTGGACATCGCCGCCTTCGGTCGCATGTTCGCCGAACAGCCAGGCCTGGGCACGCACGCGGCTGTCTCGGTCTCGCACGCCACCACGGTGCACCGGATGCAGCTGATCACCGACTACTTCACCGCGGTAGAAGACGTCGCCAACACCGACCACGGCGCGGCACACATCGGCGAGAACTACTTCACCTCCGGCACCTACTACCGGTCCTTCACCATCGACATCGATCAGCTGCAGCGGTCCTGGTCCGCGTACGGCGGCCAGCACGCACCCGCGGTGCTTGCCGACCTGGTCCGGGCCCTGATCCTCGCCCTGCCAAGCGGCAAGGTCAACGGCACCAACGCCGGCGCCCTACCCGACCTTGTGCTGGCCGAGGTGCAAAACTTCCGGATCGCGTACGGCTTCGAGGAACCCGTCGAGGCCGGCGAGCACGGCGGGTACGCGGCAGCAGGCGTGGCCGCCTTGGCCGCGCAACGCCGCCGGGCCCTGGCCTTCGAGCCCGCCCTGTTCGGCGAGGCGGTCGTGACCGGCCGCACCCACGACGCGGACTTCGCCGCCACCGTCGTCGACGACTGCGACGCACTGGTCGACTTCGTCGTCGACAAGGCATTCCAGGGCCGCTGATGGACCTGGTCATCCGCCTCGCCTCGCCAATCCAGACCTGGGCGGCCTACCGGGTAGCCCACACCGATGTCGCGGCCACCCCGATCCCCACCAAGTCCGGCATCGCCGGGCTCCTCGCGGCCTGCATCGGCACACGGGACTACCTGAGCCTGCTGGACCAGTTCATCCTGCGCGTCCGGGTCGACCGCACCAACGCCGCGGACACCGACCTGCAGGTCGCGGTCCCGCCACGGCCCGGGCGCGACACCGACCAGTGGCACCGATCAGCGTCCCTGCACGCCGCCTGCCAGGCGATCGGCTCCGGAGGACAGCCCAAGCCCTACCGCGCCACCAAGATCAACATCACCGGCGGCACCAACCGGGTGCAGTACTCACCCAACCGGACCTTCATCCCGCACGCGGAATTCATCTGCCACCTGGGTGTCGAAGCCAACCTGGCAGCACAGCTGATCGAGGGCTTCCGGCGCCCGGTCTACACCCCATACCTCGGCCGCATGGCCAACCCCGCTTCCTTCCCGTTCTACCTGGGCGCCTGGCCAGGCGACGGAGATGTGCTGGCCGCCTTGCCATACGTGCTCCGGCACGACGAACTCCCAGACACTGACCCCCCGCGGGCGTTGCGCGTGCACACCGTGACCGGCGGTTACACCCAGCACCAGACCAGCCTGCAGCTAGTCACCCCGCCACGGGCCACCACCCGCGACGCCCAGCTCGGCTGGGCAAAGGAGCACCTGACCCGATGACCACCGCCACGACAACACCCCAGACCACCGCCCCCATCTGGGTGTCCTTCCCAGCGCACGCTCTGCCAGACGTGGACTGGACCGACCACGGCGCGGCCCACCGCGCCGTCATGCGACTGTTCAGCCCCCACCTGCCCGGCAGCCCACGCGCCCGCCGCGCAGCCGGCAGCATCCTGTACCGGATCGACCTGCAACCCGATAACACCCCCGTCGTCCTCGTCCAGTCACAACACCCCGTGCAACTGCTCCCACCCGCCGCGCGGGCCCTGACCGTCCCCCAAGCGCGATGGGACCTGCGCGACGGGCAGCAGGTGATGCTCCGGGTCGCGGTCAACCCGCTCACCCGCCGCACTGTCAAGCACGACAACGGCAGCCGACACGAAGCCGTCCAGATCCTCCTCCCCGATCAGGTGCCACCCTGGCTCGAAGGCAAGCTCACCCCAGGAGTCCAGATCCGCACCGTCCTCAACCAGGTACGCACCACCACCAGGACCCGCCGCGGACCAGCAGCCGGTAGCACCCCACCGCAGATCGTCGTGGAAACCATCGACGCGATCGGCGTGGTCACCGATGCCACGCAGTTCGCGCGGATGCGGCGTGAGGGGGTCGGCCGCGCCAAGGCCTACGGGTGCGGTCTGCTAACCGCGGTGGCCGCGTCGTGACCGATAAGATCACGCCGGTCCGACTCACCCGACCCAGTGCCCTGCTACTGAGCCGGGTGGACGAACGACTGTCCTTCCTGTACCTGGACCGGTGCGCCGTGCATCAAGACGACAACGGCACAGTCGCCGTCGTGCAAACCGACCAGGGCCGCCGCTCAACCCAAATCCCCGTCGCCACCTTGACCTGTCTACTGCTCGGCCCGGGCACATCGATCACCCAGCAAGCCATGGCCTCACTATCCCGGGTCGGATGCGGGGTAAGTTTCGTCGGGGCCGGTGCGATCCGCTCCTACGGAGCGTTCCTGTCCCCCTACGCCCCCACCGACCGGCTCCAGCAGCAGGCCAAGATGGCCACCGACCCGCAGCTACGCGTCGAAACCGCCCGCCGCATGTACGTCAAACGCTTCCCCGGTACCTCCTCAGCTACCTTCGCCGACGGCACCATCGAACAGCTACGCGGCATCGAGGGAATCCGGATGCGCGGCGTATACCAACAACACGCCAAGAAACAACGCCTGCGCGGATGGCGCCGCAACACCGGAACCATTCCCCACGACGGGCCACCCGATAATGTCAACCGTGCACTCAACAGCGCCAACTCGGCGCTCTACGGAGTGGTCAACGCCGTCGTGCTCGCGCTCGGCCTGTCCCCCGGCCTGGGCGTCATCCACACCGGCAACCGGCAATCCTTCACCCTCGACATCGCCGACCTCTACAAGACAAACGTGACCATCCCCCTCGCGTTCAGCCTCCACCAAGACACCGACGCGGAGACCACCATCCTGCGCAAGCTGCGAGACGGTCTGCGACTGGTGCGGATGCTCCCACAGATCATCACCGACATCGATGAGGTACTCGGCCTGCCCGTCACCCACGACCCCGACGAGTGGGATATCGACAGCCTTCGACTATGGGGACCACGAGGTGAAGTCGAGGGCAACTGGTCCCACGCCGAATGGACCAGCTGATGACCCTGACCGTCATCGTCACCGAACGCCTCAGCCCAGGCCTGCGCGGAGTGATCTCCAAATGGCTGATCGAGGTCAACCCCGGAACCTACATCGGATCCCTGTCCGCGCGCGTCCGAACCGAGCTCTGGGAGGAAGTGTCAAACTGGGTCATCAGCAACGACCTGGGCTACGCCCTGCTGATCCACCCCGACAACACCGAACAGGGATACACCATGCAGTCCTGGGGAACAAGTACCTACCAGATCACCGACCACCACGGGCTCACACTCATCAACAGGCAGCACGAACCAAGCCCAATCAGGCCAGAATCCGATCACATCGACCCTGGATGGTGATAGCCACCCCAAAATACCAGGCCACGCAGAGCGATCCCCGCGCGAGCGGGGGTGATTCCGTACTACTACCGGGTCAGTGCTGTGATCAACCGCGATCCCCGCGCGAGCGGGGGTGATTCCTTCATACAGGCCGGTCACGGGAATTGTGAGTGGCGATCCCCGCGCGAGCGGGGGTGATTCCCCATCCGGTCATCACGAGATAATCGAAGTGTTGCGATCCCCGCGCGAGCGGGGGTGATTCCGATGAGGTAAAGGGTTCAGGGGTGTGATGTGGGCGATCCCCGCGCGAGCGGGGGTGATTCCTGCACGTTGGCGGTGCGTGCACCGAAGTACGTGCGATCCCCGCGCGAGCGGGGGTGATTCCATTTACGGACGGCCGGTCCAGTCATGACCACCGCGATCCCCGCGCGAGCGGGGGTGATTCCTTGTAACTCATGCTTCCTCCGTGGTGGAACAAGCGATCCCCGCGCGAGCGGGGGTGATTCCTATATTCTTTTTATCCCGCAACCTGGAGTGAGGCGATCCCCGCGCGAGCGGGGGTGATTCCTGCTGACCCAGCACCCATAGAGGCCTCCGATCGCGATCCCCGCGCGAGCGGGGGTGATTCCGTCCCGGATGGATTCACCCGGGTTCAGGGTGAGCGATCCCCGCGCGAGCGGGGGTGATTCCACATTCACGGTCCCGGTGATCGATGCCTCATCGCGATCCCCGCGCGAGCGGGGGTGATTCCCTCACACCCACTTCCGCTAGCGGAAGCGGGTCGCGATCCCCGCGCGAGCGGGGGTGATTCCACGCTGCCGCTGGCGCCCTTGAGCATCAGGTCGCGATCCCCGCGCGAGCGGGGGTGATTCCCCGTCACGGAACGCTTTCCGTTGCGCGTCAGGGCGATCCCCGCGCGAGCGGGGGTGATTCCGTCGAGCAACCGTTCCCGTATAGCGTGCAGGTGCGATCCCCGCGCGAGCGGGGGTGATTCCGTGGTAACGCACGACCTTCACCGGGCCGTGGCGCGATCCCCGCGCGAGCGGGGGTGATTCCGTAATAGGCGGCCGCGTCACCCGAACTGAACAGCGATCCCCGCGCGAGCGGGGGTGATTCCCCGCGAAGTCCACTGGGAACGAGACGGAGACAGCGATCCCCGCGCGAGCGGGGGTGATTCCGCCCATGCCGCCCTCACGTGCGCGGCCGTGTCGCGATCCCCGCGCGAGCGGGGGTGATTCCGTGTACGCGCTGGCGTTGCTGCCCTTGTTGATGCGATCCCCGCGCGAGCGGGGGTGATTCCGTGTTCGCTGGCCAGTACTTCACCGAATGGGAGCGATCCCCGCGCGAGCGGGGGTGATTCCAGGGCGCCCCCGGACAGGTCCGGTATCGCCGGGCGATCCCCGCGCGAGCGGGGGTGATTCCTCACCGCGCGGTGGGGTGTACGGCGTCTCCCCGCGATCCCCGCGCGAGCGGGGGTGATTCCCGGGTCCGGGCCGCGCTCGGCGAGATCGAAGAGCGATCCCCGCGCGAGCGGGGGTGATTCCACCATGCCCAAGCGGCACATTCTGCCCGTTGTGCGATCCCCGCGCGAGCGGGGGTGATTCCTACTCCCGGGCTCTATCCATGCCCGCGATGGTGCGATCCCCGCGCGAGCGGGGGTGATTCCATGCAGGCGTTTTCGAAAGCGAATGTGGATTCGCGATCCCCGCGCGAGCGGGGGTGATTCCTTCTCGGCGGACGTGTGCGGGATTGATCTTTTGCGATCCCCGCGCGAGCGGGGGTGATTCCGGCCACAACGTCCTCTACCTCGACTTCGAAGAGCGATCCCCGCGCGAGCGGGGGTGATTCCCTCGCCCGCGATTGGGTCGTCCCTGGAATCGTGCGATCCCCGCGCGAGCGGGGGTGATTCCACCGTCGAGCGCCGAGACCCCGATGAGTAGGAGCGATCCCCGCGCGAGCGGGGGTGATTCCATCTTGCACCTGCCACTGATACGTGGTCCCGTGCGATCCCCGCGCGAGCGGGGGTGATTCCTTGCAGGAGTGGCCGGGTCTGTTCCTCGATCTGCGATCCCCGCGCGAGCGGGGGTGATTCCTTCCAGCCGCTCACCGTGTCGGGCTTGACGCCGCGATCCCCGCGCGAGCGGGGGTGATTCCATCCTGTGGTCTCCGCCTCCGAGTGCGCCGCCGCGATCCCCGCGCGAGCGGGGGTGATTCCTTGGCCACTCGGCTCGGCTGGGATGATGAGGGGCGATCCCCGCGCGAGCGGGGGTGATTCCGCAATGGTCGCCGGGAGGATCACCAGCGGACGGCGATCCCCGCGCGAGCGGGGGTGATTCCCTGACCCGCAAGCCCACCATCCACTGGCTGAGGCGATCCCCGCGCGAGCGGGGGTGATTCCGACCCGTACGGGTACTGGCCGTTGGACGAATCGCGATCCCCGCGCGAGCGGGGGTGATTCCCTACCAGCGCAAGGATGGCCGGTGGGTCTACGGCGATCCCCGCGCGAGCGGGGGTGATTCCGCGTGGCTAGGTGCGCGTGAGCAGTTCATCCAGCGATCCCCGCGCGAGCGGGGGTGATTCCATGCATGATGTGCTCGCCGGTCCCGGGCAGGAGCGATCCCCGCGCGAGCGGGGGTGATTCCGCGGAACGCGCCAGCGGAGCGGGTCTTCTTGAGCGATCCCCGCGCGAGCGGGGGTGATTCCGGCAAGAAGAAGATCAGCATCATGACTGCCGCGCGATCCCCGCGCGAGCGGGGGTGATTCCTGATCCCCGCACGCTCAGCCAACTCCCGTTGAGCGATCCCCGCGCGAGCGGGGGTGATTCCGGTCACGTCGTGGATGTACGCCCCGTCCGAGGGCGATCCCCGCGCGAGCGGGGGTGATTCCAAGCTCGTGATTATCCAGTCGGACCTGGTCTTGCGATCCCCGCGCGAGCGGGGGTGATTCCTCGTACGTGGTGCCGAGCCGGTAGTTGATCCCGCGATCCCCGCGCGAGCGGGGGTGATTCCAATCGGCGAAGCCAGCGACGCCAGGTTGTAGTGCGATCCCCGCGCGAGCGGGGGTGATTCCGCTCGCGCCAGTGCCCGTGAGGGCCGAAGGCAGCGATCCCCGCGCGAGCGGGGATGATTCCCGTGATGGAAGTGTAAGAGCCCGACACTCGCTGCGATCCCCGCGCGAGCGGGGGTGATTCCATCACGGGTGAATCCGTCGACGCCGCCGACGAGCGATCCCCGCGCGAGCGGGGGTGATTCCTTCGCCATGCGCCGCACCTCGTCCGGGTCGCGGCGATCCCCGCGCGAGCGGGGGTGATTCCGTCACGGACCTCGATGCCGGTGACGTCGTGAAGCGATCCCCGCGCGAGCGGGGGTGATTCCTCGCAGCGGGGCTCGTGAGTAGCCGGGCATCCGCGATCCCCGCGCGAGCGGGGGTGATTCCCAACTCCTTGAAACGAGAGAACCATGAAACGCGCGTGTCGACGACGCTTGAAAATGAGGCCATAACGACGGGCGAAAACGAGGCCACCCAGACAGATTGGATGGGTGATCTCAGTGGAGGATTGGGCTTTGATCCGGCGGATGGTTGCGGACGGTGTTCCGCGGCGCCAAGTCGCTCGGGATCTGGGTATCGGTAGGTCGACGGTCGAGCGGGCGTTGGCATCGGACCTGCCGCCGAAGTACGAGCGGGCGGCGGTGCCTTCGTCGTTCGCACCGTTCGAGCCGTTGGTGCGGCAACTCTTGATCGCGACGCCGGATATGCCGGCGACAGTGATCGCGGAGCGGGTCGGCTGGACAGGATCGATCAGCTGGTTCCGCGAGCACGTGCGGCGGTTGCGTCCGCAGCATTGGCCGGTCGACCCCTCGGACCGGTTGACGTGGCTGGCGGGTGATGCGGCGCAGTGCGACTTGTGGTTCCCGCCGAAGAAGATCCCCCTGGAGGACGGCAGCGCGTCGCTGCTGCCGGTCATGGTGATCACGGCCGCGCACTCACGGTTCATGGTCGGGGCGATGATCCCGACCAGGCATACCGCTGACCTGTTGCTGGGGATGTGGGAGTTGCTACAGCGACTCGGTGCGGTTCCTCGCCGCCTGATCTGGGACAACGAGTCCGGTATCGGCCGCGGGAAACGCCATGCCGAAGGAGTGGGAGCGTTCACCGGCACCCTGGCCACCACGCTGCAACGGTTGAAGCCGTATGACCCTGAGTCAAAGGGCATCGTGGAACGACGGAACGGGTTCTTCGAGACCTCCTTCATGCCCGGACGTGACTTCGAGTCGCCGGCCGACTTCAACACTCAGTTCGCCGACTGGCTGGTGATCGCGAACTCGCGGGTGGTGCGCACCATCAAGACCAAGCCGCTCGACCTACTCGACGCCGATCGAGCTGCGATGTTGCCGCTGCCACCGGTGGCCCCGGCGGTGGGGTGGGTCAACCGGGTCCGGTTGGGACGTGACTACTACATCCGCCTCGACAGCTCGGACTACTCCGTCGACCCGGCGATGATCGGCCGGTTCGTTGACGTGAGCGCTGACCTGTCCCGGGTCGAGGTGCGCCACCAGGGGCGTCTGGTCGCCGGCCACGACCGTGTCTGGGCCCGCGGCATGACCATCACCGACCCCGCCCACGTCGCCGCAGCGAAGGTGCTGCGCGAGCAGTTCCAGCAACCCCGGCCAGCCATCGATCCGGGCGAAGGCCTGGCTCGTGATCTGGCCGACTATGACCGCGCATTCGGCCTCACCGACAACCTCACCGACGGACAGGTGGCCTGATGGCAGCCAAGGCCAAGAGCGACGCGACTGAGGCGCTCAAGCAGCTGACCTACCTGGCCTCAGCGTTGAAAGCACCACGGATCACCGAAGCAGCAGCCCGGTTGGCCGATCATGCCCGTGACGCTGGCTGGACTCACGAGGAGTACTTAGCCTCGATCCGTGGAGTGATCGGCAGGATCGGCTCTTTGACGGTGCCGGGGCTGCTCACGGTGGGCGGGTGGCTGCGGGGCGTTCGGTATCTGCTGGTCTGCCCAGCGTTTCCACGAGT
>NZ_VCQV01000055.1 GCF_007845645.1 Leekyejoonella antrihumi | reverse complement strand
CTGCCGGCGGACCTGGAAGCGCTGCTGCGACGGCTGCGGTTACCACATATCCGCGGCCTGGCACCCGAGGTCGTGGCCACCGCGAAAGCTCAACGCTGGGAACCAGTCGAGGTACTGCGGGCCTTGTTCACGGCCGAGGCCGCCGGGCGCGAACGCTCCGCGCTGGCGACCCGCCGCGCCGCGGCCGGGTTCCCCACCGGCAAGACCTTCCAGGCATGGAAACCCGAGATCTCCTCGATCCCGGCACCGACCCAGCAGGCGCTACGCACCCTGGAATGGGTCCATCGTCGCGAGAACCTGGTGGTCTGCGGGCCCTCGGGCACCGGCAAGACGTTCCTGCTCGAGGCCCTGGGCCAACAAGGGGTCGAACAAGGATTGAAGGTCGCCTGGTTCACCCTCGAAGGACTCGGCGTCCTGCTACGCCGCCACCGCGCCGACGACACCGTCACCAAGGCCATCGCCAGGGTCCTGCGAGCAGACCTCGTAGTCGTCGATGACATTGGGCTGCTGCCGGTAGCCCAGGACGCCGCCGAGGGCCTCTACCGCCTGGTCGACGCCGCCTACGAGAAACGTTCCATCGCAGTCAGCTCCAACCTGCACCCTGCCTCCTTCGACGAGCTGATGCCCAAAACCCTGGCCACCGCGACCGTGGACCGGCTGCTGCACCACGCCCACGTCTGCCAAACCAGCGGCGACAGCGTGCGCCTGTCTCAAGCACTCTCCGGACAAGGGGTGAGTCCCTTGAACTGAGCAACCAAAGCCGGTGATGGCCAGCACTGGGCAGATCCCATGGCCATCACCGGGCAGAACTCGTGACCGTCACCGAGCAGGTCTCGCGACCGCCTCTGGGCAGAACTCAATGGCCCTTGACACCGTGCGTCGGCGAGGCCGTCCACCAGCGCAAACCCGATCGGCGCGTCTTCGCCGGTGTTCGGGTGTGGCCGCCACGCGAGGTATCCGATCGCGCCCTCATGCGGGAAGGTATTCAGCTCCCGAGCCTGGTACCGACCGTCGGCGTACGGCAGCCCATTTACCACCGGCGCGAGGTCGTTGCGGTAGGCCTGCCACAGCCAGGCGACTATCTGCCACTGATCGTCCTCCACCGGGCGCACGTCGAGCGGCGAGTTCATAGACACGAACGCAGCCTAGGTGAACGACCAATCGAGCTATCGCCGCCGCAAGACGATCCGCGAGTGGTGGCGCAGCCGGGTGCGCTATCAAAGACTGACCCGCGTGGTCGGCCCTGGTGTCTTTGATGCTCGCGCCGTACGGTCGGTGGTATGCCTCTTATCTCTAGTGCTGGCTTCGCTCATGTGCGGTTGACGGTGACTGACATTCGCCGTTCCAAGGAGTTCTACGACCGGGTGTTCGGATGGCCGGTCGCGATCGACGCCTCCGATCAGGCCGACGACCCGGGAGTGAGGACCTCCCGGGAGAAGTTTTACGGCGGCACGGTGTATCAAACTCCGCAGGGCACCTTGTTCGGCTTACGCCCAGTAGGTCACGAAGCATTTGACGCGGACTGCACCGGGTTGGACCACCTCAGCTTCACCGTGACCTCGCGGGATGAATTAGCGGCCGCCGCCACGGCCCTGTCCGAAGCCGGGATCGAGCACGGGCAGGTAACTGATCTTGCCGACGCCGGGCTGGCGATCTTGTCGTTTCAGGACCCGGACAACATCAATATTGAGCTGACGGCTCCGCTGCCGTGACTTAGCGCCCGGTGGCAGGGCGCGGCCACCGTGAGTCCAATCTCATCGCGTGTCATCGATGAGCCGTAGCTGGTGTCACCGACCTCAGTGTGGCCATCTGGGTCGAGGTGTGGCGCCCGAAGTAGATGGCAGTAAACGCGGCCCGCTGGGCCCGAGTCCAGTGCGGCACGGCCTGGCGCAGGCGCTGCCGTGCGAGTCGTTCGGCGTAAGCCGTGCGAAGGCGTCGGCGAGCAGAAGCGTGCCGGCTGCGGCGATCGCCCGGCTCGGCGGCCAGGATCCACGAGATGGCCCGTCGGTGCGCGAGGCGCATGATCCATGCCATCGCATCGTCGGTGGTCGCATCGAATTGGTGGCAGGTGCGTTGTGCGTGCCGGTAGGTTCGTACGGTCAGTTCCTCGGCGTGCGCCCGATCGGTGATTATCGATGACATCAGCCCGAAGACCTGGCACGCGGTCGCCTCATAGAACTGGGCGAAGGCCTCCACGTCATCGCGGGCACTGGCCACCAGGAGCGCCGCCAGGCCACCGGCTGCGGGCGCCTGGGAGCGATCATGGTGCTCGCCCGCGCGGGGCCGCCGGGCCGACCACGGCCTTCGCGTACTTCCCACGTGGCTCCTCCCTCTGGCAACACCCTCAGCGCCATGACGAGCCGGACACCCCAGGCGATCCTCGTTTTCGCGGTAACCAAAGTTTGAAGCCGCCGCCGTGGAACATTCCTGAGCGTATAGGCAACCGGCCGCCCAGGCGGCGCGACGCGCGCCGATGTGATCACAAGCGGCGCGTGGTCTACGACGCCGACCACAATGGCACCTTGGTCAGCCGGCCCCCGCAAGAGGATCGGTCAATGGTCGACCAGATCTACCGATGAGCGGACGTGAGCCAGAGTCTGTCCTACAGTCGACCAATGAGCCGCTGGGATGTCGCCCCGACAGCGTCTCAGCGGTGGATATCGCTGCACCGCACTAGTCTGCGGCTCGGAGTCTTGCTGTTTATGGCTGTGTGTCTCATATTCGGTGTGTATGTACTCGCCACCGAGGGTTTCAGCGGTTCAATATGGGGTGCCGTAGGCGGCTTGGGAGGGTCCCTCAGTGCGTGGGTCGCGACCGGCTCCACTGCTCGCTACGTCGAGAACTGGGACAGGGAGCACGCGTCGGCCGGTCGTGAGTGAAGGCGCCAAGCTGGATGCCTCACGCCGCTTGGCGAACGTTCCTGTGCCGCGACTCGTGCACCACAAGCCCGAACGGTCACCGGTCACGGATGAGGCGATCTCCGACCGGACGGTGCAAACCGCGAGCGAGCCAGCCGACGTTCCGCAGGGGTGTCCTATACGGCACGCCCACGACGGGCGCGGCGTCCGTAGGAGGATCCGCTTGTGACACTCGGTGACTTTTGCCGGGGACAGCATCCGTGGTCGCAGCTGGATAGCCGAGTTCGGTGCATTGGGCCGATGCGAGGGACGGCGGTGTTGCATGCCACGCGCTGAGTTTCTCCGCAGTCGCGGGGTCCAGCGGTTGGTCGCGGCGGCGCTATTGGGCGGGCTGACATCTATGCTGGGCGTGGACGCGGGGAGTGCGAATGTCGGTGTCGGGCAGTTTGGTCACTGTGGTGATCGCCGATGATCATCCGTTCTTCCGCGACGGCGTGAAGCGGGCGCTGGACAACAGCGGGCACATCCAGGTGGTCGGCGAGGCCGGCGACGGACGGCAGGCGCTGGAGATGATTCGTGCCGAGCAGCCGGTGGTGGCGCTGGTCGACTACCAGATGCCCGAGCTGAACGGGATCGACGTGGTGCACGCGGTGATCCGCGACCACCTTCCGACCCGGGTGATCCTGCTGTCGGCGTTCACTGACAGCGCAGTGGTGTTCAAGTCACTGGAGGAGGGCGCGGCCGGGTATCTGGCCAAGGACACGCCCCGCGGCGAGATCGTCGACGCGGTGCTGCGGGTGGCGAAAGGGCAAACCGTGGTGCCAGCTGAGCTGGCGGGCGGGTTAGCCGATCAAATCCGGTTACGGGCTAAGTCCAACACGCCAGTGCTCTCCGATCGGGAGCGGCAGGTGCTGGCCGCGTTCGCGCGCGGGCTCTCCATCCCGCAGACTTCGGCCGAGTTGTTCCTCGGGGTCGCCACGATCAAGACCTACGCCCAACGACTGTACGAGAAGCTCGGCGTCTCGGACCGCGCCGCTGCGGTGGCCGAGGCGATGCGCCGCGGCCTGATCGACTAGCGGGCGGTCAGAATGGCGGATCGGCTCAGTCTCGATGAGCTCGGCAAGGTTGCTGACCTGCGCGAGATCGTGCTGCGGCACGCCTACCGCGGGGTGTGGGTGCAACTCGGGCTGCGCGCCCTGCTTGTTGTGTTCATGGTCCTGACCATCGGCTTCGTCCCGCCAGGACACGACCGGCCGGCGTGCTGGCTGATCGTCGCCGGGTACGCGGTCTGGGCGAGCGCGCTGGCTTGGTGGACGCGTCGTGGCGGACTCGGCCCGGTGCAGTGGATGTGGTTGGCGCTGCTGGTCGACGCCGCCGCGATCGCGGCGCTGACCCTCGTTGCTGGTCTCGCTGCCGAGCAGTCCTGGACGGCCGACGTGCTGATCAACGGTTTCTTCGTCGTCCCGATGCTCGCCGCAACCTCGCTGCGGCCCGCGATCTGCGCGGCGGTCGCGGCTCCGACCGTCGCCGCCGAGCTGGCGGTGAGCATCCTGACTCAGGACGCCAACGCCGAGCCGTGGGCGTCGATCCTGCTTCGTTTCTTGATCATTGCCGGGCTGGCCGCAGGCTCGGTGGCGCTGTCGCGGGTCCAGCTGTCACGAGTGCTCACCATCGGCCAACTCGCACGCGAACGTACCGACCTGCTCACCGAGATCGTCGGCATCGAAGCCCGCGAACGTGCGCTGCTCGCCGAGCAGCTGCACGACGGAGCGTTGCAGTACCTGCTCGCGGCCCGCCAGGACCTGGATGAGGCCCGCACCACCGGGGATCCGGACGCGTTTGCGCGCGTTGCGTTGGCCCTGCGCGAATCGTCGGCGATGTTGCGTTCAACGGTGTCCGAGCTGCACCCCGCCGTGCTGGAACAGGCCGGGTTCGCCCGGGCACTCACCGATCTGGCCACCGGCGTCGCCCGACGCGGCCGGTTCGCCGCTCAGGTCGACCTCAGCGGCTGGCCCGACCGGCCGACCAGCGCCGATCTGGTGCTGTTCGGCGCGGCTCGGGAGGCGCTGAACAACGTGGTGAAACACGCCCGCGCCCGCACCGTGACCGTCACTCTGCGGCTGGATGGGTCGGCGGCGCTACTCGCGGTCGTCGACGACGGGCGCGGCATCCCCGACGGCCTGTTGGATCGCCGCGTGGCGGAAGGACACATCGGGCTGGCTTCGCACCGCGCCCGCATCGCCGCCGCAGGGGGCGAATTGCAGATCGAACCCGGCGCCTCGGCCGGCACCCGGATCAGTGTGCGGCTGCCCCTTGACCCGCACTTGTCGGAGCCGGCGGAGCGACCGATCCGCCGGTGACGAACTCGTTGAGCGACACGGTGGCGGCGTTGCCGAAGCCGGGTCCGTACGCGCTCACGTGCGAGCCGGTGACGGTGAGGTAGAGATGTTGATAGAGCCGGTCGATGGACATGGTCGGGGTCGCGGCCTCTGCTTTCCAGAGCTGGTAGGAGAACTGGTCGGCCAGCCAGGTCTGCCGGTCGGCGTCGTAGTTGGTGCTCAGGGAGTTCTCGACCGGGCTGGCAGCAGAGAGCAGCAACGCGCCGGGGGCGTCGAGGTGCTGGCCGAGCACTCCACCTTCGCAGGCGTCGACGGCGACGAGGATGCGCCGGTAGTGATGGGCGGCGGCCATCGCGGCGATGGTCTGGTCGAGCAGGGCCGGGGTGAGCACCGAGTAGGCGTTGTCCGGGGGTGGGACGGGCTGACCGAGGCCGAGGTAGACGCCGTTCTGGTTGCCGTGCCCGGCGAGGTAGACGTACACGTCGTCGCCGGTACCGGACCGGATGACGGTCGGGGTGCCCGGGGTGGTGTGCCCGGCCAGGATGTCCATCAGCCGCTGGGCGGTCATGCCCTGCAGTGGGTAGTCGATGGGGATCTGGAAGTTGAGGTTGGGGTCGCCGACGGCGTACGGCACTTGGCCCTGGTGTGGATTGTTGCGGTTGTGGGCCAGATCGTGGTCGGAGATCACGATGATGTGCGAGGCGGGGACACGGTCGGCGCGTAGCCGCTGGTATTGGGCCAGCACGTCGGCCTGATGCCGGTAGTTGGTCCAGCCGTCGGAGGCCGCGATCAGCAGGGCCCAGGTGCCGGTCTTCGGCCCGGGCCGGTAGGTGCCGCCCAGTGCGGCGGTGGCCTTCCCGGGTGTGGCCCGGGTGTCGGCTTCAGAGATGCCCTGCCGTGCGGTCCGGAGGTCTGCGGTGGACAGATACCCCGCCGCGGCGAACTGGTCTCCGGTGACGCGCCAATGCTCGTAGGTGGAGGCGACCAGGTCGATTCCGGAGTCCTTGTCGAACGCCCACCGGCCGACAGCCCCGTTGATCGCGGGCAGTCTTCCGGCACGGATCGCCGTCAGTGTGCGTGCCACGCCGTTCCGGTCCCAGCCGGTCGCCGGACCGGTGCCGTGGACGACGCCGCTGATCGCCTGTGCGAGGGCGGCGCCGACCGTGCCGTGGGCGCCGGCCAAGCCGTAGGCGATCAGCAGCACCGAGTCGTAGATGTTGGCGGCGAACGGGGTCGGCTCACGGTGGAACCGGGCGCGGAACGCCGCCGCGAACCCGTTGTTCGGGTCCGGGGCCAGACCAATGCCGTTCAGGCCCTGCGCCTGCGCGCCGAGCGCGGAGATCAGCGACGGGGACTGGGCCGCGTCGGAGAACAGCAGCCGGGGACGGGACCCGGCCGCCCGCCAGGCGCGAGCCATGCAGATCGCCTGGCTCGCATGGTCCGGCACCGCCAGCACCACGTCGGCACCGCTGGACAGAGCCTGCCGCAGCGGGCCCTGGCAGTTCTGTGCCTCCTGGTCGTACCGCTGCGTTGAGGTCACCCGAAGTCCCTCTTCGGTGGCCAGGAAGCCGAACGAGTCGAAGAACGTGGTGCCGTAGGGGCTGTCTCCACTGACCAGCGCCACCGAGCGGGCCCCGTCCCGGGCGGCCACCTGCAGCATGACGCGCATCTGCGCGATGTCGGACTCGACCGGCCGCCACACGTACTGCGGGCGGTCGGCGGAGTAGGCCCGGAACAGGTCCCCGGAGGTCGCCGACGGCGTCACCATGACCTGGTGATGGTCGGCGAACAGGCCGGCGACCTGCAGCGCGTCTTCGGAGTTGCCCGGACCGATCACGGCCGCGATCGAGGAGTCGGCGGCGAATGCCCGGGCCGCGGTGAGCGCGGACTGGCGGCCCAGATCCCGATAGACGAACTGGATGGGACGGCCGTCCACCCCGCCGGCGGCGTCCACGTTCTCCCGGGCCCAGTCCAGCGGGAGTTGCGCACTGACCGCGCCCGGGCCGGTCAGCGGCATCATCACCCCGATCCGCAGCGGCGCGCTCGGGCGGCTACGGCTGCATCCGGTCATCACACCGAGTGCCACCGCAACGCACAGCAGCAGGCCGATTGCCCGGCAGCCGGTCCTGCGCGCGCCATACCCGTCAGGACGAGGCAGTGTCCCTGCGGACGGCATACCCGCGCCCGCCGCCGACATCGGCCGGGGCGGGCGCGGGGTCCTGTCGCTATTGATCAGTGGCCGTGGTTGATGTAGGCCCGCAGCTTGGGCAGTTTGCTGATGGCCTTTTTGCCACTGGCCGCCGTGGGCGACACACCGGCCGTGGTGTTGTTCACTTCCTCGACTCGGTAGGACGTGTTGGACATCGCGTCCACATCCGCTGAGCCCGGCTGGGTGATGGTCACGTTGTTCACCTGGTAACGCACCCCGCCGGCGGTGAAGACGAAGTTGCCGGTGTAGCTGGCGGTGCCGGTCGATGCCTCGATCCACACCGTCTTGCCCGGCGCGGCCTGGATCGTGATGCTCTGGTTGTTGGTCGTGTCCGAGGTCCAGGTCTGCTTCTGGGTGAACTTCACGCTCAGCTCCTGGGAGATGATGCCGGCCAGGTTGAAGCCGACGGTCTCCTGGACCGACCCGCCCAGCGACCAGCTCGACGTCTCCTGATGCGCGACGGTCAGCATCTCGGCGGTCGGGTGTTGCGCGCCCGGATCGGTCGAGACGGATGGCGCTTCCTGACCGGTCTCGTCGTCCACCGGTGCCCAGCTGCTGTGGGCGAAGGTCGGGTCGGCCGTCGGGATGAAGCTGCGGTCGGTGGCGTCCTGGTACTTCTTCAACGCCTCGATCGCGTCGGCCGGGTCGGTCGCCCCGTCGATGGTCACCACCTGACCGGGTGAGGCCGAGATCACCGTGGCCTTCATCCCCGCACGGACGTTGGCGGCGCCAGCCTTCGTCAGGGCCGTGCCACCGGTGGGGCTGTCCGCGGACGCACAGTCGGCGAGCACGCACTCGGTCGCCGAGAAGTCCATCCCCGGCGGCACCCCACCGGCGCCGGTGTTGGCGATGTCACCCATCGAGATCGTGACGTTGCTGAGGTCGAAGGTGGTGTTGTTCGCGGTGGTGAAGACCAGATGACCGGTCATGCTCGAGATCGTGGGTCGCTTGTTGATCCAGCCCGTCTGTCCCGGGTCGACCATGCTGCTGACCGTCGTGTTGACCGAGTCCCCGCTGCCCCACGAGTGGTCGCCGGTGACGGATTCGGCGTCCTTGAACACGACGCCGTCTATGTTGGTCGAGCCCGAGTGGCTGACCTCGACACCGAGGGTGGTGCTCTGTCCCTTACTCGTCCCCTGACCCTTGCCCAGGGTCGCCGGCAGGCTGGAGTAGTTCGTCAGCAGGCTGCTGGCCCGCGTCGTCGGCCCCTTCACGGACGTCGGGCCCTTCACACCCGGATTCGGCGCCCAGTGTGTCTGGGCAGCGATCGCCCGCGGCAACTCGTTGTCCACCGCGTTCGCCGCCGCGGCCGGATCCTGCAGCGCGTCGATCGTGATCGTCGTCGGGGAGTTCCAGATCGCGTCGCCGTGCCGCCCGTACCCGTCCGGGTCCATGGCCATGTGGAAATCCGGCGATTCGGTGAGCTGGAGGTGATGGTTGGCGTCGAACCCCACGTCCTGTGAGTACGAGTAGTACAAGGGGTCGCCGACCTCCTGAGCCCACTCGTTGACCTGCTGGACGTGGGTGTGGCCGGCCGCGTCCTGGAACGTGTAGAGGGTACGCACGAAATTCCGCGCACCCCAAGGGTTGTGCGCACTCCACGTCGCGGTCTGACCCGGCAGCAGCGTCGCCGGCGGCGCACTGTCGTAAGGCCCGACATTTAGTCCCCACGTCCCGTTGGGAACCAACGTCCACGGGTACGGCGTCAGGTTCGTGACCTGGGCGTAGACCCCCGTGCTCGTCGCGGCCTTCAGGCCCCGCGAGCCCAGGTTCACCCCGTTCGCGGCCGGCCGCCGGACCGCGTTACCGGACATCCCGCCCGGGCTGGTGGCCCGGGAGGACGCTGAGCTCCTGGTGGTGCCAGCAGCGTTCGCGTGACCGCCGCCGGCGCAGGCGCCCAGGCCGACCGCCAGCACACTGCACATCCCGGCCACTGCCAGCCTTCCGGTCATCTTGGACGTCGACATCGAGGTCATCCCCTTCGCTTGGTGAGCCACTGCGTGCGGCCCGGTAAATGGTGACGTGAGAAATACTCGCCGCCGACAGCAGTTCGTAACGTCACCCAGTCGGCCGACCCACCGGATGACCCGCCAGTCCACCGATCGGCCGACACGCGGGTCGACCGGGTCGGTCGAGCGCGCTCGCCGCGCAGCCGAGGTGTGGACGCGGAGCGGCAGCCGGCATGACGGGGCGCGCTCATTCGGGTCCTAGCGGGGACGCGGCACCCGGTGAAGGTGTAGGCGCAGGTGACCGTCTGGCGTGGCCTGGACGCATTCGGTGGGCAGTCGCGCCCCAGGCGGTCCCGGGACGGCGGCGGCGCGGGCGAGCAGTCCAACCACGCCCACAGCGCCCGCGCGCCCGCCGACCCTGGACTCCCGTGCCTCCCAGCCCGTCCGGACAAACCGAAATGACCGATTCGCGTCATCTTTCGTTCCGATCGCCCGCTCAGGTCGCGGCCTGCCCGGCCGGGGCCTCGCGCGTCCTGGCCGTCCTAGGATGCCGCGGGCGACGTCGCCGAGGAAGAGGCCTTGGCTTCCTAGGTACGCCAGGGCCACCTTCGGATACGATCGGCTCGTGGATCGCCCGCACCAGCTGGGCCAGTTTGTACGTGCTCGACGCGAACGGATCACGCCCGATGACGTGGGCCTACCGATCACCGACCGGCGCCGCGTGCCCGGCCTGCGTCGAGAGGAGCTCGCGATACTGGCCGGAATCAGCGCCGACTACTTGACCAGACTCGAGCAGGGCCGCGACCACCGACCCTCGGACCACGTGCTCGAGTCCTTGGCCCGGGCGCTCCGGCTCGACGACGACGCCACCCGCTACCTACTCGAGCTGGGCCGTCCAGACGGCCAGATCAGGCAACCTCGTTCGAGCCCCGACGAGGTCGTCGCACCCGAGCTGCAAGAGCTGCTCGACGAGTGGACCACCACCCCCGCCCTCGTCCACGGACGTCGGCTCGACGTGCTGGGCTCG
This sequence comes from Leekyejoonella antrihumi, assembly GCF_007845645.1. GTDB lineage: Bacteria > Actinomycetota > Actinomycetes > Actinomycetales > Dermatophilaceae > Leekyejoonella > Leekyejoonella antrihumi. The sequence continues at coordinate 10,074 of NZ_VCQV01000055.1, read as the reverse complement.
AACGCGATGGCGCGGGCGCTGACGCCGCTGTCCGAACCCGGCACCAACCTGCTGTGGTCGTGGTTCCTGGACTGGGAGGACCGCATTTGGCAACCCGGCATCGACTATGTCCTCACCTTGGCAGTCGCCTACTTCCGCGCCATCGTCGGTGACGATCTCGATGACCCTCACGTGCGGGACCTCGTCGAGGACCTGTCCCAGCGCAGCGGAAAGTTCCGCCACATCTGGGCTCGCCACGACATGCACGCCGCTCTGGTCGGCGAAGGACCGCTGTACGGCCACCCGATACTGGGTGACATCCGTCTGCGCTACCAGACATTCGCCGTCGACGGCACGGACCGGCAGAGGCTTTTCGTGGTGAGCGCCGCTCCCGGCAGCCCAGACGCTCAAGCCCTCGCCCGCCTCCACTCGCGGGTCACAGACGCGCCGCGGACTGACCAGACTGACCCAAGCCGCCCCTGATGCCATCCCGCAAGTCGAACCATCACTGGCGACGGGACGGGGCACCACCGGCCCACCTTCGACCTCCGAGCCAAGCGTCCGCAGTGGTGTGCCATACGGAACACCCCGTCGCCGATTGAGGATCGACAAGTGGGCTCCGTGAAGTGAGCCAGATGGACCGTGTTGTGGGGGCAATTCGGCGTCATCGAAGCGAAACTGGGGACATGGACAAATTCTGGGGGCTTTCGGGCACGGCCTGGACTGCGATATACACGCTCATCACCTTCGGGCTGCTGGTTGTTGCGGTTCTGGCGGCCATCTACGCCAAGCGCCAGTGGGACACGAACAAGGACCAAGCAGAGTCCGCTCGGCGGGCGCAACTCGAAGCGAGCCGCCCTTACGTGATCGCCACAGTCCAACCGTCGGCTGCGAGCCGACATTTGTTCGACCTGGAGGTCCGGAATATCGGGCGTCGTCCCGCCTTGAACGTGACCCTTCGACTTGACCCGCCGCCGAAGAGAGCCCGTGAAACCGAAGGGCTTGAGATTGCGAAGATCAAGATGCTGAACGAGCCCATCACGATGATTGCACCAGACCAGAAGCTGCGCGCCTTCTATGACAACCACATCGAGCGGAAGGACGCGGAGGATCTCCCCTCATCGCATGAGGTCTCACTCACCTATGAGGACACCTCTGGACGTACTTACACCGAGCACTCGGTCATCGATCTGGAAGCCATGCGCGGAACCATGTTCACCGACGTCAAGACGGTGCACAACATCGGTAAGTCCCTCGACGAGATCGGCAAGATCCTCAAGGCAGCCTCAGTCCTGGACCGTCACGGCACTCTGGATGTCGAGGCAGCGACGGAGACGAGGGAGAGTCGTGGACTTCGGGTGGAGCGGGAGAACTACGAGGCGCTCGTCCAACATCTCCATCTTGTCCGGAGGGTAGCGCCGGACAGCTCCTCCACCTCTGAGATCGAGGCCAAGATCGCGGACTGGGAAGCCCGCCGTGTCGGCTCGTCCGGGCCAGGTCGGTCTGAGGTTGATACCCCGCCCGACGGGGAGTAGCGAACATCGCCGGGTGCCGATCGACCTACGGAGACGAGCCGGCCGGTCGTGGCGCTGCCCCGGTTCGTGACCCTGCCGGATCATCTCTTGCCCCGGCTGGGGAGACTCACGTCGAAGTGCTGCCGGTCTCGGTCGTCGCGATGAGCGTGCGTCGATCAAACACTCGGCGTGATGGGTGCGGTGTCACCCGAACGGGCCTAGATCAGACAGCGACGTGACATGCGCCGGCCCGGCGCACGGGACTGAACGATGGCTTGCCGCACGGACATGACAGATCGGGGCGAGTGCCAGCATTGATTGGGTTTGTTGAGCACCCATCCTTTTCCGAGGGTGATGCACGCGTGCTGGACCAGTTGGTCGGCTGATCGCCACACCATCACGGTTCCAGGTTCGTCATCGCGGCCTCCAGGGCGGGTGCGAGTCGAGAGGAACTCTTCAAACGGCTCCCGCTGCACCCATTCTTCCGCGACCGCAACCGGGTCTGCTGCGGCCAGGACGGTCGAGAAGCAGTTGGCGTCTTCCCCGAGTGCGAAGGTGCCGGCGATGGCGCGCGCTCCCGGCAGGATCGATTCGCAGGCCGACCACACCGATTCGGGGACTTCGTCATGACGAGACCCCTTGGCGCCGTCTTCGATGTAGCTACGTAGGGCCTGGCTCTCGTGGCCCTGGATTAGGGACGGCCACCATACGAATCGATGCCCGTCCGCTTGGAGCCGCACCTCCCGAAGTTCGGGCCACGCTCGGACGGTTGGGACCAGGTCCCTAGCGCCGACCTGCGCGCGGACGAGCCGGGCACGCACGAGCTGTGACAGCGCGAAAAAGGTCTCCTCATCCAGCATCACGTGGGGTTCGGCGGCACCAGATCCCCATCGTCCGAATGTGTCGCAGGTCGCCTTGATCGGCTCTGTCGAATGCACAACTGCGCCGGTCTCGGCGAGTAACGTCTTCGGCCCCCAGAACGGTTGATGGGCCGGGGCAAGGAGCGCCGACATCCGGTGCAGCTCCGGGGCCGTCACAGTGACGTTGAGGACTCGCTCCATGCGGCGATCATATGGGCCGCTCGTGCTGCGCGGAGCGCGTACCCGGTCGGGTCGCGCGGTCATCCCGCCGAGCATGCGCAACCGCTACTTGACGCCGTGAGAAGACTGCCGAGTAGCACCGCGATTCACAGCTGTAAACGCCAAATCCTTCGTGTGCTCATTAGACGTACCGCAAGACGAACCATCAACGGCGACGAACCGGGCGATCTCCGAGCACGCCGGAGGCCGTTCCGCAGAGGTGCTCCATATGGACGTCCACGCCGATGACGGCGCACCGTATGGGGATCCCCGCTATCGGTCACCTTGCAAAGGACCCCGGAGTCAGGTGGGTGTTGCCAACCATTCATTCACCGTGGCCACCCGTTGTATCGCCGGATGGTAGTAGAAGACGCTCTCATGCTGGATCGCCCCGATAACAACGATGCGCACATGCTCACCGCGACAAGCCCGAGCGAGGGCAGCGCCAAGCTCGACAAACATCCCACGACCGTCGTGTTCCGACGCGACAATCAGGACGGCGTCGGCGACGAGTACGGCGTCCAGGTCGGCCATCGCGATTTCGGCCGAGTCCGCCGGGCGGGACCCATAGTCATCCACAAAGGCCACATCTGGACCCCGGCTCCAGTCGAGCGGGAGTTCATGGCCGGCTGCCACAACGGCAGATTGCACCGATCGGACGTTCTCGATATCGGCCAGCGGTCCAGCCACATAGATCCTCACGGCTGTAAAGATCTCATCGGCTACCGACAACTCACTCCGCAGCGCAGCTGCCATGGCCCAGCGCCGGTGCTAGATCACTCGTTCCGATTGCGGATCGCGAAATGGGACACTTGTCTACATTTCGTCTACACTGAGGTATGGCTTCCGTAGACACCACCACCGTTCGTGTTCGCCGACCAGACTCCGAGCGGCTGCAGTCGCTCGCCAAGGACCGGCAGACCGCGGTTATCGATGTGCTGCACGCGGCGATCGACGCCTTGGAGCGGCAAGAGTTTCTTCGCGGCCTGGGTCAGGACTACCAGCGGCTGCGTGATGACCCCGAGCGCTGGGAGCAGTACCTGGCCGAGCGACAGGAGTGGGACGCCCTCGCGTGATCTGGCGCGGGGAGGTCTATGACATCGACCTGGGCCAGCCAGTCGGTCACGAGCCGGCCTTCCGGCGGCCAGCCGTGGTGGTCTCGGTCAACATCTTGAACAACAGTCCCGGCCAGCTGGTCATGGTCGTGCCGATCACCTCGGCAGCCTACGGACTGCGCAGCCACGTCGAGGTCGAGCAGGGAAGCAGCGGGCTTGACCACACCTCCTACGCGCGCTGCGACCAGCTGCGCGTTATCTCGACCGCACGGTTGTCGTCTCGTCGGGGAATCATCGCCCCCGATCAGATGAATGCCATCGACCAAGCGCTGCGATTCGTCCTCGACCTATGACCAGACGGCCTGCCCCAGAGAGCGATCGCCCTGCGGTGTCCCCGTCAGCGGGACGGCACATCGCACGCATTCAGGCCTACTCTGGTGGCATGCCCAGGCACGTGCACTCAGTACCGCGAGGGGGCACCTCGCTGCGCTGCTCCTTCTGCGGGAAAGACAAGAGCACCGTAGACAAGCTGATCGCCGGGCCCAACGGCGTCTTCATCTGCGACGAGTGTGTACGCCTATGCGACGAGATTCTCGACGAGGAACAGGCCCACACCGAGTAGTCGTAGAGACGGATAGGGAGATCCCCGCGTCCCGAAAGCGGATCGCCTTGTGGCATGCTCCGCATGCCGATCGCCTTGTGGCATGCTCCGCATGCCGATCGGTGAACGGGACGCAGCTCAGGGATCCATGAGTGTTAGTGACCCGCTGATCATCCGGTCGTGGATCGCGGCCGCAGTGTCCTCGGGGTCGGCAGGTGGATTCGCGAGAACATGCCGCTTCTCGATCTCGGCACTCGTGAACTGCTGATGCATGTGGCGAGTTGCGTCGAGGTCGGTGAAACCATGACCGGTACGCGCCTGAACTCGGCGCACGCACACCCGCACTGATGGCAGCAATACGACGTAGTGCAGTCCTGGGAGCCTGGTAGCGGCACTGAACACGGGCACGAACCACGGGTCAACCATCCCGTCGTACACGACGGTATAACCGCCAGCGACAAGCTGCCCAGCTGCGGCTGCGGCGGCTTGGACAACAGTCTCGTTCTGCGCGTGGGCTTCGGGAAGCCAGGGCGAGATCAAGTCATCGCCCAAGAGCCCAAAGAAATCGTCCCCTGCCACCACAGCACTGGACTCGAAACGATTGGCAAGAAGAGAGGCCACCGTTGACTTGCCCGCACCGGGCGGCCCCGTCACAACGATCAGATCTGCCACGAGGCCATAATGTCCGATCCCACAACGCGGTGCTCTCTCCCGCAACACGATGGCCCGCCATGGGGAAGGACCGTAAGCCGATCGACCTACGGTCTTGTCAGTTCTCGTGCTGCCTGCTCGATGAACTGACAGGCACGCTGCGTCCACGATCCGAGTTCGCGGCCGGCGGCCTGCGCGGTGAGAGCCTCTTGGACGAGCCGGTCGTGACCGTGGTGTCTGGCCCACCAGTGGCCGCCAGCGATCTTGGAGAGGATGAGACCATCGGTCGCGTACGCCGCGAGGGACCTGCCCCACCACCTGCCCGGTGGGCGTCCCGAGGATCGGGACACCTGCCTGGCGAGTCACGGCGTAATGCGCGCACAGGTCAGGATCTCCGCCCATCTGAGGAAGCACGACCTTGGTCGGGCTGGCCACGTGCAGTAGGAACGGCCACGGCGGTGCCGGGTCCGCCGCATCACATGGTGCGACCACGGACAGTTCCAGCGGAAAGTCGGTCGCTGCCGACAAGAGCGCGTGGCCTAGCTCGGGCCAGTTCGTGGCACCCTCGCCGACGACGAGCACGTCCAGATCAGAAGCGTAGGTGAATCCGCCAAGGGCGGCCGAGCCATGCACGGACACGCCGGTCAGCACCGGCAGATGCGCGGCGCACACCTCGGCGATCCTGTGAGCCTGCCGCCTCCACGCATCACCGGACGTAGCCATGACACCAAGTATCGGTGGCCACAGCGGCCAGCCACACCAAACAGTCGACTACTCCGTCGACTCGATCCCGCAGGGCGATCGTCACGCAGCGTGACCGTACACCGATCGGTGCACCGTCACGCACCGCGTGACGATCGAGAAGCGGACGGTGACGCGAGCTAACCAATCAGTGTGTTGGGTTGGTGGAGCTGCCGCTGAGTCGGTCTTCGGCTATGGCGGTCGCGGCCTGGACGGTGGTGACGTTGTCGGTCCGGGAGCGTTTGAGCACGCGGATCAGCGCGTCTGCGATACCGCGCACGCGTCGCTCGGCGTGGCTCGCGTTGTGTCCGCGTAGTTGTTCTTCGAGGTAGATCAGGCCGCCAGCGTTCGCGAGGAAGTCCGGCGCGTACACGATTCCTTGAGCAGCCAGATCAGCGGCTCGGTCAGGGTTGTCCAGAACGTTGTTAGCACCGCCTGCGATGATGCGGCATGCCAGCTCCGGCAAGGAGCGTTCGGTTACGACAGCACCGAGCGCGCAGGGCGCGAGGACATCGCAGCGAGTGCGGTGCGCCTCTGGTGCCGGAACCACCGTCGCTCCCAACTGATCGGCGACACGCTCGGCACGGGCCGACTTGATGTCCGCAATCAGCACGTGCGCGGACTCCGCCGCCAGCAGCCCGGACAGTTGCGCACCCACGTTCCCGGCGCCCTGCACGAGCACGGTGCGGCCCGCGAGGTCTGCGGTCCCGTCAAGGTGCTCAACACATGCGCGAATCGACTCCAGTACACCCAGCGCCGTATAGGGCGATGGGTCGCCCTGAGCGCAGACCGGCGATGCCTCACTGGCAATGATCTTCAGATCCTCTTGCGTACTGCCCACATCGTTGACCGGAATGAAGCGACCCCCAAAGTGGCGATGAATCTGCCATGCGCGCGCACAGCATCCTCGGTCTTGTCGCGATCCGGGTGGCCAATCATGATGCTCGCGCCCCCGCCGAGGTCGACGCCGGCCGCCGGGGCCTTCAATGTCATGGCTCTCGCCAGGCGCAATCCATCGTCGATCGCAGCGGCTTCCCCGTCACATGGCCACACCCTCACCCCGAACGGTTCGTCACCCAGGTCGATCCGAAAATCCTTGACCTTCCCGAGGACGCGTGGATCAACAAACCCGAACAGGAGGCCGACGAGTCAGCTGCTTAAGTCCCAGTGGCCTCAACTTGCGATTAAACCTTGGACTCGGTGTCACGCGGCTTTCTTGATGGCTGGATAGCGGGTTCGGGGTGGTTTGCTGGTTCCTTTGGGGCGTCCATGGCCGGGGCTGCGGGATTTTGGTGGACTGGCTGGAGTGCCCAGTGTTGTGGCAAGTCGACGAAATCCTCGTCGGACCCGGGCGGGCGTCAGCCTCCCGGGTGGGCGGCGTCGTTCCCAGGGCAGGCGCAGGTCGGCTACGAGGGTGCGGGCCAGGCGCAGCTGGGTATACGCCGCGAGGATCGGCCAGGTCCATCGGTCGGCCTGCTCGGGAGTGCGCAGCGCGGGCGTAGTCCAACCCAGTGTGTTCTTGACAAATCTGAAGCCGTGCTCAATGTCGAAGCGGCGCAAGTATGCTCGCCAGCAGACGTCCAGATCTAGGTCGGGTCCAGCAGCCCAGAGCCACAGCGTCTTCTTGGTCCGGGAGGTGGGCTTGGGCAGGTGCTCTACCTCGACGCGGATGATGGTGCCACACACGATCGGTAGCTGCTCAAGATCGGTCCAGTGCCCGCGTCGGCCGAGCTCGGGATGCAGCCCGTGCCAGGCGGTGACGTTCACGGCGCCGTAGCGGGAGTCCTCGGCGGTCAGGGTCTGGTCGGGCGCGGGCCAGGTGTCTGGCTTGGACAGCTTGACCCGGTCGCCGTGGCGGCGAGGCAGCCCACGGGTCCCGGGCTGACGCTCGGGCGGGTCGGTGTAGAAGACCCGGTCATCGCGGATCCGCACGACCAGGTCGGCGCGCACGTCGGTCAGCTCGTGCGTCAGCGCGGGCGCGTCGTACCCGGCGTCGGAGACGAATACCGGTGTGGCCTCGGTGTGTCCGAGCCGATCGACCAGATCACGGGCCTGGTCGGTGGTGACCCGCACGGCATCATCGGCCGGTGAGATCCGGCGCGCGTCCATCGGCGCGGTCCACGAATCGTTCGCCCAGTCCAGTCCGGTGACCCACTGGTAGGACCAGCCGGCCACGATCGGCTTGCCCGCCGAGTGCTTGGACGCGGAGTAGTAGAACCCCCGCTCGGGTGAGGTCTCCGCGTCGCAGCGCGCCCAGGTCGAGGCGTCCACCGCGAAGACCAGCGGCCAATCGGGTGGGCGGTCCTTCGCCAGCAGGTCGCGCAACGCGTCGGCATCGACACGGCCCTGGTCCAACGCCTTGTACAGGCTGCCGTGGGAACGGCGGAAGACCGGTTCCAGGCTCAGCCCGGGCACGGAGACGACGGGGGCCGGCGCGCACAAGATCGCGTCGGTCAGCTCGAACAGTGCATCGCCCCAGCTGGTCAGGGATCGGTGGAAGCGGGAACGGAACTCGGTCAGCGTCACCACGGGTGGGATGGCCGTGGCGAGGCGGGAGCGGCGTGTGCTCATCAGCATTCAATCCAAACAGTAGTTATACTGTCTGGTGGAGTGCTGGCAGAATCACTGCGACACGCCGAAAGGATCCACATTGGCGCGATCAACCGCACAGCAGCTGGCCACCTACCAACGCCGATACCGCGAGCTCGCAGCCCAGCTCGCCAATATCGGCTACATTGCCGCGGGCAGCATCACCTGCCGCTACACCCGCTGCGGCACCCCGAGCTGCCGCTGTCACGCTGATCCCCCACGCATGCATGGGCCGTACTGGCAGTGGACAGCCAAGATCAACGGCAAGACCGTCACCCGGCGGCTAAGCCAGACCGAGGCCGAGCTCTACCAGGAATGGATCGACAACGACCGCCAGCTACGCGCCATCATCACCCAGATGCGCCACGTAGCAACCAAGGCCACCGAACTGACCATGCAAGAGACCAAGAACAAGGCCGCCAAGGTTTAATCGCAAGCTCAAACATCTTGACAAATTCCGTTAGGGTTCGGCGGAGCTTGGCGAGCATGTCTTCGAAGGCGGGTTCGGTGTTGGTGTACCAGGGCTCGGCGGCGTTTCGCCCGGCTAGGTCATCCCGGTGGTAGCCGATGGTGGCGTACCAGCAGGTGACCAGTGTCTGGACCAGGAATCCGAAGGGCACGGTCCGCTCGACCGGGTGGGCCACCCGGTTGCGGGCCTGTCCGACTCCGAGGACCTGTTTGCCGGTGGCGTTGGCTACTTCTATGGACCAGCGCTGGGCGTACCGGGCAACGATCTGCCCGGCGGTGGCCGAGGTGTCGGTGGTGAACAGGGCCAGGTCGTATCCGGTGGTGCTGCCGGGGTCACGCACCAGGACGAGCCGTCCGGGCGTATCGGCGAACGCGCCGTACCACAGGCAGGCGAGGGTCGCGGCCTGAATGGTGTCGGTGTGCCCGTACCGGTCTACTCGCACGGTGTGCCAGCGCTCGGTGGCGGCCAGGTCAGTGGGTGTGCCGGGTCGGTGGCCCTTCTTGCGGGGCCGCCCGCGCCGGTCGGTGCGTGGTGGCGTTGGCCGGTACAAGGCCGCGTTGACCGGCAACCGGGTGGTCATCGTGGCGTCTGCCACGCTCAGCGGCGTGCCGTGGTAGGCGGCATCTCCCACCACGTGAATCACCCTGTCGGGGAACGTATCTGTCAGCAGGGAGATCATCTGCCCGGCCAGCTGCACTGGAGAGGTGGTGTGTTTGCCCGCCCACAGCCGGAACAGGACCGGCAGGCAAGTCGGGTGGCTGGTGAACGAGAGCTGGACCACGATTCCGGCGACCACACGCCGGTTCCCGCGGCCGAGCTTGGCCGGCCCTTGCGCGGCGCCGTCGTGGGTCCAGAACGCGTGATGCACCTTCTTGCCCCACCGGCGGAACAAGGTGTCGTCGACGGCAACGGTGATCGGCGCGCCAGCGGGCAGCAGCCGGTCCACGACCAGGCGGGCAACGGCCAGCCCGAGCCGATCGACCTCCCACTGATCCTGGGAGAAGAACCGGCACGCCGAGTGGAACGAGATCACCGCGCTCATTCCCGCCCCGGTGAGCATGCCGACCACGGTGCGCCGCGAGGGTCCGAGCGACCAGACCAGTGGCCAGCAGCACGAACAGCCCGAACGTGCCCGAGCGGCGAAACACCGGGCGCAGCGGCAGGAGCACCTCCAGCCAGGAGGGCGGTAGGGTCATGGAGCGGCGCATCGGCAGCGGTTTGGAGATCATTGCCGATGCTCCTCACATTCGGCACCGCCTGATCGCGCCGACACGCCGACGTCCCACCAGAAACATGGACATCAGCAGTCACAGGCCGTGCGGCCAAGACGGCCCAACTGCGAATCTCGAGATTCACCCACCACCATATGAAAGGTTTGTCGCAGACTCACCAAAAA
>NZ_VCQV01000054.1 GCF_007845645.1 Leekyejoonella antrihumi | reverse complement strand
CCACCCCGACCTTGCCGACCTCACCATGCGCGATCGCCGCATCCGAGTCATACCCCATCTGCGTCGGCAGATCGAACGCCACCGACAACCCGCCCGTGCCCGCAGCCACCAACTCCTTATACCGAGCATTGGACTCCCGCGCCGTCCCGAACCCCGCATACTGCCGCATCGTCCACGGCCGACCCGTATACATCGACGGATACACCCCCCGCGTATACGGGTACCCACCCGGCACCCCAAGCCGGACCACCGGATCGAACCCGGTCAGCGACTCGGCATCGTAAACCGACTCGAACGGCAGGTCGGACTCAGTAGTAGCCATAGCTCGAAGCGTATCCAGTTCACGGCCCGCAGCCGTCACCAGTCCGCGAACTTCAACGGTCCGGCCGCACTCAACCGAGCGAGCGGTTCAGCTCCTGCACCAGCGCCGGGCCCCGGTAGATGTAGCCGGTGTAGACCTGCACCAGGCTGGCACCCGCATCGATCAGCGCCGTGCCGTCCGCCGCGGTCATCACTCCACCGACGCCGATCACCGGCAGCTTGGTGCGCTGGGCGATCCGCTCGACGACATAGCGGGCGCGCCGCGTCAGCGGCGCCCCGGACAGCCCACCGGTCTCGTCGGCCAGCGGCAGGTCACCGTCCGCGATGCCGTCCCGGCCGACGGTGGTGTTGGTCGCGATGAGGCCGCTGACGTCGGCGTGCTGGACCACTTCGAGCACATCGTCGAGCGCACCGTCCGTGAGGTCGGGAGCGATCTTGACGAAGATCGGCGTAGGCGTCACACCGCGGTCGCGCGCAAGTCGTCCGGCGGTCGTGACGAGCTCGGCGAGCAACTCGGCCAGTGGTTCCTTGTCCTGCAGCGACCGCAGCCCCGGTGTGTTCGGGCTCGAGACGTTGACCGCAAGGTAGTCGGCGACCTCATCCAGCAACCGCAGCGACGCGAGATAATCCTCCACCGCCTCCTCGACCGGCGTCACCTTCGTCTTGCCCACGCTCACCCCGACCGGTACGCCGACCGGCCCGGCCGCGCGCAGTCGGTCGGCGAGTGCCGCCGCCCCGTGGTTGTTGAAACCCATCCGGTTGATGACGCCCCGCGACTCGCGCAACCGGAAGAGTCGGGGCGCATCGTTGCCGGGCTGGGCCCGCGCGGTGACGGTGCCCAGCTCGACGTGACCGAACCCGAGAGCGCCCCAGGCCCGCACGCCTACGCCGTCCTTGTCCATGCCGGCGGCGAGGCCGACCCTGCCGGGAAACTCGATGCCGGCGACGAGCACCGGACTCGTCGGCACATGCAGCAGCCGTTGCACCGCATGCAGCGCCCGCGGCTGGTCACCGAGCCGTGCAACCTGCTGCAGCGTCTTGAGGTGCGCGGCCTCGGCGTCCCCCGACCCGATCCGAAACAGCGCCGGCCGCAACAGCGACCGGTAGCCGACGTCCAGGGCCAGCGCGCGAAGATCCACCACGTCTAGAGCCTAGGTGGGCATCGGCGTATGCCGTGTGCGGGGCTCAGGTCAGGTCTCCGCGCCCGGTGAGCTTGAGCTGCTCCACGATCTTCTTCACGTCCTGTGCGTGCTCCCGGTTGGTGACCAGCACCGCATCCAGCGTGTCGATCACCACGACGTCCTCGACCCCGAGCGCCACCACCGTGCGCCCGGACCGCGGCGCCACGACGCCGGTCGCATCCTGCATGACCACGAGCTCGGCCTCGCCGAGCACCTTCACACCGGGCGCGTCCGCGGACTCGACCAGCAGGCTGGCGAGCGACGCAAAGTCCCCCACGTCGTCCCAGGAGAAGTCTCCGGGGATCATGGCCACCCGCCCGTCGACGGCGGCCGGCTCGGCGAGCGCGTTGTCGATCGCGATCTTGGTCAGCCGCGGCCACAGCTCGGCGAGCCGCAACGGCTTGGCGGCGATCTGCCGCAGATACTTCGCGAGCAACGGCTGGTAGTACTCCAGCATGTCCAGCAGCACGGAGGCCTTCACCACGAACATGCCCGCGTTCCAGCGGTACTTCCCGCTGCGGAAGTACTCCTCCGCGGTCGGCGCATCGGGCTTTTCCACGAACGCCAGTACGCCGTGTGCCCGCGGCGCGCCGGACACCTCCAGCGGTTCTCCGGTCTCGATATAACCGAACCCGGTCGACGGATGCATAGGCGTGATCCCGATGGTGACCAGCGACCCGGTGCGTGCGACCTCCACCGCCTCGGCGACGCACGCTCGGAAGGCCGCGTCGTCGCCGATCACGTGGTCCGCCGGGAAGGAGCCCAGGATGGCATCGGGGTCGCGCTGCTCGATGATCGCGGCAGCCAGCCCGATCGCGGGCATCGACTCGCGAGGTGACGGTTCGACCAGCAGGTCGTCCTCCCCCAAGTCGGGCAGCTGCTCTCGAACGGCCTCGAAGTGTTGCGCACCGGTCACCGCCATCAGCCGATCGGCGCACAGTGGCGCCAGCCGGTCCGCGGTCCCCTGCAGCAGCGAGCGCCCCGATCCGGTCAGGTCGTGCAGGAACTTCGGCGACGACGCACGCGACAGTGGCCACAGCCGGGTGCCAGATCCGCCGGCCGGGACGACTGCCCAGAACCCGTCGATGACCTCATCACCCTCGCTCATGGCACCTGACCGTAGCCGACGGCCGAGCAGGCGATGGCACCGGAAGGCAGGTGTTGTCCGAATCCCGGCGATGCCACCGCGGGTGCGAGGGCCCTCGGGCCGATCGCGCGCGACACCGGGTCGGGGTCGCACATCGCCATCGAGAACCACGGTGCGGGCGACAACTCGGACCAGTGCGAGACGTCCTTGCCGGGTGCAGTCGCCGTCGGTGCGGCAGCCGGGTCGGTGCCCAATCCCAATGTCTCGGTCCACGTGACGTCGTCTCCCGATCGCGGCCGGTTGGACAAGAAGGTCATGTCGGGTTCGTCATGGCCGATGTAGACACCGTTGGTTCAACAACTCCTGCGCGTACTTCACATCCGCCCCGCGCATCCCGGCGTGCAGCACCCGCCGGTGCGCCGGACGCGGCGGAGAGCCCGAACGTTACTTACTTCGACTGCCTGTCACTGCTCCGCTGGCCTTCGTCATGCGAAACCCAGCGCAACGATCGGAATGCGCGTCAGGGCATACGTGCTGGCGGCGCGCCCCGCGGCGCCTACACACGTCGACTGCAGCCTGCACCGCGGTCAGGGCGTGTAGCCCTGGACGTCGACGACCACGTCGACTGAGGCACTCGACTGATTGGTGAGCGTAACGCTCCCATTCCGCAGCGGGCTCACTGTCAGGTTGGCTACCGTGCTGTCAAGGAAGTTGGTCACCGACACTCCGCTGCTCTCCAGATAGCCGTAAGACCGCGGGTGCACCGCGGTCACGTTGAGTGTGACCGCAGTAGCCGATGACGGGACGGGGGACCCGGTCGCGCCCGCCACCCGAACGGTGATCGATCCCCCTGCGGCCAGCGGCGTCGTCGTCGGGTTGGCGGGGGTGCCGTAGCGCGTGTCGGCCAGCCGGGTCGGCGCCACCGGCATCCAGCGGCTGCCGGCGGAGGCGGTATAGCCCTGCACGTCGGCAATGAGCTCAACCGACCCGTTCGACTCGTTGGTGACCAGCACCACCCCGTCGCTGGGCAACCGCGCCAGTCCGAGGTTCGCGACCGTTCGTCCCCGGGTGTAGTTGAGCGCGGAGGTTCGATTGCCGTCCAGGCTCAGGTAGCCGCTCCTCGTGGCTGAGGTCACGGTCAGGTTGAGCGTGGCCGAGCCGGCGCCCGAGGGAACCGGTGAACCAGCGACCCCTGCGACGCGCACGGCGATGGTCTGCCACGGGCCGATGGCGGTTCTCCGGGAGTTGGCTGTCGTGCCGTGCCGGGTGTCGAGCACCCGCGTCGCGGCCGTTGTGTTCCACAGCTGTGCGCTCCCGCGGTTCGTGTAGCCCTGCACATCGACGATCAGCGAGACCGGCTCGCTGCTGTGGTTGGTGATCGCGACGGTGCCGGACGAGGTGAGCACGGTCGTCGTGAGGTTGGCAGCGGTCCGCCCGGGCGTGAGGTTGAGCGTCGAGGTCTGCTGCCCGGTCCCGGCCGACGCCGTGAGGTAGCCGGCCGCGGTGGGGTCCGGCACCGTGACGTTCAGCGTGGCCGAAGTCGCCCCCGCCGGCACTGGCGAGCCGCTGACCCCGGCGACGCGCAACATCTGGGAGGCACCGGGCGCGAGCATGACCCGGCCCGGGTTGGCGACCGTGCCGTGCCGTGTGTCCACGATCCGCGTCGGCGCGACCGCCTGGAACTGCCCGGCAGTCAGCGGCATCACCCCGTTGGAGGGTGCGGACGCGGGGCCGTTGCCGACCACACTCTCGGCGCGCACCGTGAACGTGTAGTCCGTGCTGGCGCTGAGCCCTGTGATGGTCGCGGAGGTGCCCGACACGGTGACGCTCCGGCCGCCGGGAGACGCCGTCACGAGATACCCGGACACCGGCACGTTGTGGGTGGCCGCGGGCGACCAGCGCACCTTCACGGTTCCTGCGTCCGGCGTCGCTGTCACACCGGTCGCTGCGCCCGGGGCCGTCCCGACGAGCCGGAAGCGCGCTGCGTCCACCACCAGGGAGGTGCTGGTCGTGGAGCCGGTGTAGTCGCCGAGGTGGACCGACGTGGCAGTCGTGCGGTCGTTGTGGAAGACACCGAGCGACCGCCATCCGGTGCCAGAGGACAGGTCGGTGGTGACCGAGGTGGAGCCGTAGGAGTCGGCGACGGTGTAGCGCGCACGAGCGTTATAACCACCTGCGGGCACATGAACCTGCACGTCGTAGGCGCCGGCCGGCAGGCTTCGAAGCCACGTCGCCCCGTTGACCTCGTAGCCGGCCGAGCTGGAGTGAGTGCTGTAGGACATCCCCTTGGCCCCCGCCCCGGGGTGCGGCGTCCAGTACTCCATCGGTCCGGTGAACACGAACCCGGCTCCCCCGGGACCGGTCGTGTTCGTCCCGTAGTCCACCGGGGTCGGTGACCCCGGCAAGGTGGCGTCCGCCCAGTCCGGGTCGATGTTGATCTGCACGCCGCCCCACGTCTGGTTGACCCCTCCCCGATACTGGTGCATCCGCTGGTGGTGGGTCCAATAGCTGTCGGAGTAGCCCGGGATGGCGTACTGCTCGTAGAGGTTCTGCAGGCCGTCCCAGTACGCCGACCAGACCTGGTCGGGGGCAACGAACCCGCTACCCGAGGTGCCCATCTGTCGGCACATGTCCGACATCACGGTGCCCGGCGTGCCGTACACCCCAGAACGGTAGTGGTTCTGGTGCAGGGTGCTCGACCAGGCGCTGAGGAAGGTGAGCACCGCGTTCCGGCAGGACTTGCCTGCAGTCGTGGTGGACTCGGAGTAGGGCTCCATGTCGTAGTAGACAGTGCTGCCGCTGCCGAGCCCGAACCGCTGCGCCTGCGCGACCGCATCAGCGGCATCTGCGGCGCCCTCCTGCGCGGCGTGCGCCGGATCGATGTGCGCCAGGCCCTGCTGGTCGACGCACGGCGCCTGCTCAGCCACGTAGATCGGGACGAGTCCCCACCCGCTGGAGGTGGTCTGCTGCACCCAGGACGCGGACAGGTTGCCGTCCCCGCATGCCCGCATCGAACCGCCGATGTAGATGCCGATCGCGCGGTAGGGGGAGGACAGCCAGGCGGACATGGTCGACGTCGATGGGGCCGCGCACGTGTCGAACCCCATCCCGTTGTAGGTCGCGCCCGGGTTGACCGTCGCCGGGGTGATCGTGGGGTGAACGCCCTGCGGCTGCACCGCACTCGTCGCGGTCGGGGTCACGGGCGGCACTGCGCCGACCGTGTCGGGCAGGCTGCCCGCCGAGCGCACCGAAGCGATCGCGGTGTCCACGGTCGCACTCGAGCTGCCCCAGGTCGTGGTGAGCTCGACATGCTGCGTGCGCAGGATCGCCAACGTCTGGTGCCCGACCGCCGAGCGGGCGACCTGCGCGGGCAGCGTGCCAACAAGCGAGCGGATGGTCGGCACGCCGGCAGACTTCCCGGTCGACCGCTCCGTGGCGGTTGTCGGCCGCAGCCACAGCGTGCTCGCGCGACCCACCAGGTGCGCGGGGCAGTGCTGCTGGGCCGGTGCCGCGCCGAGGTACACCACAGGCCGATCCAGTCGCGCACACGCATGGGTCCGCTTGGCCAGGTCGACCACCGGCCAGCCGCGTGGCACCCACACCGCCACGCCGTGGTAGATCACCTGCTTGGTGCCCACGGTGGTCGCGGGGTCGCCTGCCACCTGGTGTTCCGACGCCGCCGGTGCGGTAGGTGCTGTAGTCGTCGGCGGGGTCGATGCGGAGCCTGACGCGGCATACGACGGCCCGTTCTGCGCAATCCCTATGATCGTCATGGCCACGGTCGTGACGATGAGTGTGAGCAGTCGCGCCCGTTCGCGGGTGTGTGACATGGGAGGCACCTGTGGGGTCAGAGGGGTGGGGGGTCGAGAAGGATTGCGGTGTCTGTCGCCCGCGGGTAGTCAGGGCCACCCTGTGGAGAGCTCACGCGTCGACGCTGGTCCGCTTAAGTGGAGAGCCCTAAGGGTCGTATTCGATGTCGAGCACTCCGGGCAAAGTGGTGCCGTCGGGTGCCCAGCCCCGGCCGTACGCCACGAAGTAGTCGGCTTGACTGGCGCCGGTCGACACGGCCGGGTTCGCGAAGTGATAAGCGCCGCGGATCAGCCCGGCCTGATGGGAGGCGTCGTACTGCTGGGTGAAGATTGAACTGGTGGAGGAGTTGCCCTCGGTGGCCTTGATGTAGGCGAGTTGGGCCCCACCGCTGTGTAACGTGGCCCAGTCGACGGGTCCGTTCCAGGCCGACACGTCGACGCCGGCCGGGCCCGCCGCCGCGTTGAACGTGAGCACCGGCCCGTTGGTCGCGCGCCGATCCGAGCCATCCGAGTGGGCGGACCAGCCCAGGTAGGCGCCATCGGTCGTGGCGATGCCCGCGGCCCTAGCCTTCGCGGTCATCTGCAGGCCTTGCGCCCCGGGCCGGCCGCCATGGCGGCCGGCCCGGCAACCATCAACGACCCCGGCAGGGTCAGCGCGAACGCGGCGCGAATGTGCCGACGCACAAGAGGTCTCCTTCGACGTGATGCTCCCCGGTGCTCAGTTCTGGCAGGGGTACTGGCGGTCGCCGGCCAGGCTGCGGCTCGGCCGGGAGGCACCGGGCGCGCACCCCGAGGTCGGTCGCGCGAAGCACACATAGTGCGCCCGCACGGGCACGACACACAGAGTTGACGCGCTCGTTGCGGGCCAAGGCCCGAAGGGCGTGATCGGCGTGACGATCAACCCCCTGCAAGCACTGCCGCGATTATTCCAGATCATGACACGTTTCGAAATAGTATTGACAAATCTGGGAAGCGAATTTGGCAAGGACCGCAATCAACGTGTCGTCGCCGCCCCTGGCGATGAAGACGCCGTGGGCCCCTCCCCCCTCGATACCGGCCCGCGATGATCGCCGCACAACGTCACGGCGACCGAGATGCGCCGCTCGACGACGGTCGGCGCGGCCCATCCGGTGAACCATGGCCCGCAGGACGGTGGCCCTGCATGCCGTTCCACCGGCCGATCCCCTACCGAATTGGCCTGCTGCGCGTAGCCGCACGTTTGTCTGGTGGGGACGCCGGGTCCATGGGTGCGATGCGAGGCGTCTCACCCGGCGTCGCCGAGTCGCAGTCTCGGTGGGTGGAGGCCGGCCGTTCGCGGCGTGGCCACAGGGTGTGGCTGACCGTCCAGAGCGCGTCCACGCCGGGGAGGATGATCGCCCACGAGTACGTGGTGTGCAACGCGTCGGTGCGCTCGGGGTGACCGATCCAGGTGACCAGGGTCCAGGCGATGCCGGCCGCAACGGCGCAGGCCAGCCCGGTGCGCAGCACGTCACCCCAGCACTGGCGGGTGTAGGCACCGCCGGTGGGCCGGGTCGGTGCGGGGCCCCCGGCGAACCGGTGCGCGAAGCGGACATCGGCCCAGGCGACCATCCGCCGCCCATAGGCCAAGGAGAAACCCGCAGGTGCTAGTGCGCGTGCTTGGCCTTGCGGAAGTCGTGGTTCAGCTGTGAGATCACGTCGAGCGGGATCTCCTTGGGGCACGCCGCGGCGCACTCACCGATGTTGGTGCAGCCGCCGAACCCCTCGGCGTCGTGCTCGTTGATCATCTTGATCACCCGCGCGTCACGCTCCGGCTGACCCTGCGGCAGCTCACCGAGGTGAGTCACCTTCGCGCCCATGAAGAGCATCGCGCTGGCGTTCGGGCAGGCAGCCACGCAGGCACCGCAGCCGATGCAGGTCGCCGTGTTGAACGCCCGGTCGGCGGCCGGCTTCGACACCGGCACCGAGTGGGCCTCGGGCGCTGCGCCGGTGTTGACGGAGATGTAGCCGCCGGCCTGGATGATCCGGTCGAAGGAGGATCGGTCGACGATGAGGTCCTTCACCAGCGGGAAGGCCTCCGCCCGCCACGGCTCGATGGTGATCTCGTCGCCGTCCTTGAAGGACCGCATGTGCAGCTGGCAGGTGGTCGTGACCTCGGGCCCGTGCGCCATCCCGTTGATCATCAGGCTGCACATGCCGCAGATGCCCTCGCGACAGTCGCTGTCGAAGGCCACCGGCTCCTTGCCGTCCAGGATGAGCTGCTCGTTGAGCACGTCGAGCATCTCCAGGAAGGACATGTCCTCCGAGACGTCCGAGATCGGGTAGGTGACCAGCGCGCCCGCGTCGTTCGGGCCGTCCTGGCGCCAGATCTTGAGGGTGAGGTTCATGAATGGATTCCCCTAGCGGGTCGAGACGAACTGAGCACGTGCACCGGGGTTGTCACTTGTAGCTCCGTTGCTTCAGCTGGATGGCCTGATAGACCAGCTCTTCCTTGTGCAGCACCGGGTGCGCCCCGGCGAACTCCCACGCCGCGCTGTAGAGGAAGTTGTCGTCGTCGCGCAGAGCCTCGCCGTCCTCGGTCTGCGACTCGGACCGAAAGTGGCAGCCGCACGACTCGGTGCGATGCAACGCATCGATGCACATGAGCTCGCCCAGCTCGAGCAGATCGGCGACCCGGCCGGCCTTCTCCAGCGACTGGTTGAGGTCGTCGGCGGACCCGGGCACCCGCACGTTGCGCCAGAACTCCTCACGCAGCCCGCGGATCTGCTCGATCGCCTTGCGCAGCCCCGTGTCGTCGCGCTCCATCCCGCAGTACTCCCACATGATCTGGCCGAGCTCCTTGTGGAAGGAGTCCACGGTGCGCTCACCGTTGATCGACAGCAGCAGCTGTATGCGGTCCTCAACCTGCTTGCGGGCCGCCAGCACCTCGGGCGAGTCCGGACTCACCGGCTCGTGCGGGCCGGTCGCCAGGTAGTCCCGAATGGTGTTGGGCAGCACGAAGTAGCCATCGGAGAGGCACTGCATCAGCGAGGAGGCGCCGAGCCGGTTCGCACCGTGGTCGGAGAAGTTGGCCTCGCCGGCCGCGAACAGTCCCGGGATGGTGGTCTCCAGGTCGTAGTCGACCCACAGCCCGCCCATCGCGTAGTGCACCGCGGGGTAGATGCGCATCGGCACCTCATACGGGCTCTCACCCGTGATCCGCTGGTACATGTCGAAGAGGTTGCCGTACTTCTCGGCGATCTGCTCCTGCGTCAGCCGGGACAGCGCCTCGGCGAAGTCGAGGTAGACGCCGCGGCGGAAGTCGCCGACCTTCGGGCCGACGCCGCGGCCGTCGTCGCAGACCACCTTGGCCTGGCGGCTGGCGATGTCACGCGGGACCAGGTTGCCGAACGAGGGGTACTTGCGCTCCAGGTAGTAGTCGCGGTCCTCCTCGGCGATCTCGCGCGGGTCCTTGTCGCAGTCCTCGCGTCGCTTGGGGACCCAGATGCGCCCGTCGTTGCGCAACGACTCGGACATCAGGGTCAGCTTCGACTGGTACTCGCCGCTCACCGGGATGCAGGTCGGGTGGATCTGCGTGAAGCAGGGGTTCGCGAAGAACGCGCCCTTGCGGTGCGCCCGCCAGGTGGCGGTCACATTGCAGCCCATGGCGTTGGTCGACAGGTAGTAGACGTTGCCGTAACCGCCGCTGGCGAGCACGACCACGTCGGCCAGATGCGTCTCGATCTCACCGGTGACCATGTCGCGGGCAATGATGCCGCGGGCCCGGCCGTCCACGATGATGACCTCGAGCATCTCGTGACGGGTGAAGGTCTCGACCGTGCCGGCCGCGACCTGACGCTCCATCGCCTGGTAGGCACCGATCAGCAGTTGCTGACCGGTCTGGCCCCGCGCGTAGAACGTGCGCGCCACCTGCACACCGCCGAAGGACCGGTTGTCGAGCAGGCCGCCGTAGTCGCGCGCGAACGGCACGCCCTGCGCCACGCACTGGTCGATGATGTTGGCGCTGACCTCCGCGAGCCGGTAGGAGTTGGACTCGCGGGAGCGGTAGTCGCCGCCCTTGACCGTGTCGTAGAACAACCGGTAGGTCGAGTCGCCGTCGTCGTTGTAGTTCTTCGCCGCGTTGATGCCGCCCTGGGCGGCGACCGAGTGCGCGCGCCGCGGGGAGTCCTGGTAGCAGAACGACTTCACGTGGTAACCGGCCTCGCCCAGCGTCGCCGCCGCGGCGCCACCGGCCAGCCCGGTCCCGACGATGATCACCGACAGCTTGCGCCGGTTCGTCGGGTTGACCAGCTTGGCGTCGAACTTGTGCTGCGTCCACATCTGGGCGACCGGCACGTCGGGGCACTTGGTGTCGGCGATGGGCTCGCCGAGAGAATAGAGATCATCGATGAGGTCAGTCATGTTGAGTCCTTAGCTGATGACGCCGACGAGAACGAAGAACGGGCAGATCGCGAACCCGATCGACACCACCAGGGCAACCACGAGTGCGATCGCCTTGGCCTTGACGCGCGCGCTGGGCGTGCTGGTCCAGCCGAGCGTCTGCGAGGCGCTCCAGATGCCGTGGTTGAGGTGCATGAAGAGAGCGACCATCGCGACGAGGTAGATGACCGTCAGCCACCACACCTGGAAGGAGTGGACCACCAGCTCGTAGGGGTTCTGGGTGATCCCGGCGACCTGGCCGCCGGACCCGACGTTGATCCGCACGAGGGTGAACTCCAGCAGGTGCCAGACGATGAAGAGCGCGAGGAAGACACCGCCCCACCGCATCCACTTGGACGAGATGGACGCCGCAACGCGCTTCTTCACCGTGTATCGCACGGGCCGGGCGTGCTGCGCCCGCTTCCACAGGGCGATGGCGCTGTAGATGTGCAGCACGACGCTGACGCCGAGGATGATCTCGAGGATCGTGAGCAACCCGTGTCGGGGCAGCTCCGGCTCGCCCAGCGTGCGCAGCCCCTCGGAGTAGTCGTTGAACGACTGCTCACCGAAGAACAGCTTGAGGTTGCCGTACATGTGCGCAAGGACGAAGAGCACAAAGATGATCCCGGTCACAGCCATGAGGGTCTTCAAGAAGACGGTGCTGCCCGCTTTGCCTGTTCGTTTCACAGGAAGGGTTCTGGTTGCCACGCAGGCAGGCTACTGCGGGCCTACGGACGGCGGTAGGTGAGGACAGCCTCACTTGGCTTGGGCGTGGCGTGGGTCACACCCGGAACGGAAAGGTCCGCCGGGACCGCCACACCTGATCCGCGCCGTGCTCGTAGAGGTCCAGACCGGTCACCCGGAACGCGCACCGGAAGGTCGCGAGCTCGTCGAATACGCCGTCCAGCGCCTCGTCGGCGACGTGGTGTGCGACGGTCACGTGCGGGTGGTAGATGAAGTCCAGCTCACGGGCCACCGGACCCGACCGCACATCCTGCTCGAGCCGCTCGCACTGGCCGATCCCCTCGGCTACCGCGACGAACACCACCGGTGACACCGGGCGGAACGTCCCGGTTCCCTGCAGGATCATCCGGAACGGGTCGTATGCCGCAGCCACGCCGACCAGGTGCTCCTCCAGCGCCGCGAGCGCACCGTCATCGATCTGGGTGGGCGGCATCAGCGTGACGTGCGGTGGCACCGCGCCCGCGAGGGGGTCGCCCGCCGACCGCCGGGCGCGCTGCAACACCTCGGCATACGGCGCGGGGATGGGCAACGAGACGCCGATCGTGACCATAACGCCCTCGGTCACCGTGCGGTGGGAAGGAAGCCGACCGCCTGATACACCCGCTCCAGGGTCGGCGCGGCGACCTCACGGGCCCGCGCCGCGCCCTTGGCGAGAATGGCGTCGAGCTCGGCCGGGTCGGCGAGCAGCTCCTCCACCCGCGTCTTGAACGGTGCCTGCACCGCGACGACCAGCTCGGCAACATCGGTCTTGAGCGCTCCGTAACGGTTCTGCCCGGCATACCGCCGCACGAGCGTATCGATGGAGTCGCCGGACAGCGCCGCGTGGATGCGCAGCAGGTTGGCGATGCCTGGCTTGGTCTCGGGATCGAACCGCACCTCGTTGTCGGTGTCGGTGACCGCGGACTTGACCTTCTTGGTGTTGACCTTCGGCTCGTCGAGCATCATCAGGTTGCCGTTCTGGTTGGCCGCCGACTTGCTCATCTTGGACGTCGGCTCGGCCAGCGACATGACCTTCGCGGTGTCTCCCGTGATGTGCGCGTCCGGCACGACGAAGATGTCGCCGTATCGCGTGTTGAAGCGTTGCGCCAGGTCGCGGGTCAGCTCCAGGTGCTGTCGCTGGTCCTCCCCCACCGGGACGGCCGTGGTGTCGTAGAGCAGGATGTCGGCGGCCATCAGCATCGGGTAGGTGAACAACCCGACGTTGGTGCCCTCGGCGCCGCGCTTGCCGGCCTTGTCCTTGAACTGGGTCATCCGGGCGGCCTCGCCGTAGCCGGTGATGCAGTTCAGCACCCAGGCCAGCTGTGAGTGCTCGGGCACGTGGGACTGCACGAAGACCGTCGACACGTCGGGGTCGACGCCGCCGGCCAGGTACTGCGCGGCGGTCACCCGCGTGCGGTTGCGCAGATCCGCGGGATCCGGGTTGATGGTCAGCGCGTGCTGGTCGACCACACAGAAGAACGCGTCGAACTCCCGCTGCATACGCACCCAGTTGACCTGTGCACCGAGGTAGTTTCCGAGGTGCAGGGAGTCGTGCGTGGGCTGCATCCCGGACAGAATGCGCGCAGGGAGGTTCGTGGGCATGGGCGCATTCTGCCAGGCTGGACGCAAACCGGTGTGGCCGCCTTGCACAAAACCTCCCGTGCGTTCGTGTTTACTTGTGTCAGGAAGATGAAGGGGGCGCGATGCTCGCTCGGCAACGTCAAGAGACGATCCTGCGCGCCGTGGAGAGCGACGGTGGCGTGCGGGTCTCGGACCTGGTCCATCACCTCGGCGTGAGCGACATGACCGTCCGCCGCGACATCGAGACGCTGGCGCACAAGGGCCTGGTGCGCAAGGTGCACGGCGGCGCGACCCGCGCCGGCGACCGCAGTGTCGACGAGCCCGGGTTCAGCGTGAAGTCCGAGATGAACCCCGTCCAGAAGTCCGAGATCGCGCGCACCGCCGCCAGCCTCATCGCACCGGGCTCCTCGGTCGCCCTGTCCGCCGGCACGACGGCGTATGCGGTGGCCATCGAACTGCGCCCGGTCAAACGGCTGACCGTCGTCACAAACTCCCCGCGGGTCGCCGACCTGCTGGACGACCCCTCGCGCGACGACCAGGTCGTGGTGCTGACCGGCGGCGTCCGCACCCCGTCCGATGCCCTCGCCGGTCCGGTGGCCAACCGGATGCTGGCCGAGACGCACGTGGACACGCTGATCCTGGGTGTCCATGGCATCGATCTGGATTCGGGGCTCACGACGCCGAACCTGCAGGAGGCTCAGACCAACCGGGCGCTCATCAAGGCGGCCCGCCGGCTGGTGGTGGTCGCCGACCACTCCAAGTGGGGGGTCGTGGGCCTCAGCACGATCGCGACGCTGTCCCAGATCGACATCCTGGTCACCGACGCGGAGCTGGATCATGATGCGCGGCGCGCCATCATCGAACAGGTCGGCAATCTGATCGTCGCACCCCGCTCCGCCGAGGCGACCAGCTAGCCCGCTCCAGGACGCGTCCCCGTCTAGCCGACCTCCGACCCCTGCCGAGTGGAGTACAAACGTGTACTCCACTCGAGCGTTCTCTACTCCACTCGATGGGATTCCGTACGTCCGTCGTAGTCGCGGTTTCGGATGCCGATCTTGTTGCCCAGCCAGACCAGCGGGTCGTACTTGCGGTCCGCGACCCGCTCCTTCATCGGGATGATCGCGTTGTCGGTGATGTGGATGCCCTCCGGGCACACCTCGGTGCAGCACTTGGTGATATTGCACATGCCGATCCCGGCCATCTCCTGGGCGAGCTCGCGGCGGTCGTGGGTGTCCAACGGGTGCATGTCGAGCTCGGCGTATCGCAGGAAGAATCGCGGGCCGGCGTAGTTCGTCTTGTTGTCCTCATGGTCGCGCAGCACGTGGCAGACGTCCTGGCACAGGAAGCACTCGATGCACTTGCGGAATTCCTGGCCGCGTTCCACATCGGTCTGCATCATCCGCCGCTTCCCGTCCGGGTCACGCGGCGGCGGCGCGAATGCCGGGACCTCCTTGGCCTTCTCGTAGTTGAAGGACACGTCGGTGACCAGGTCGCGGATGACCGGGAAGGTGCGCATCGGGGTGACCGTGATGGTCGCGTCGCTGCCGAAGTCGGA
This sequence comes from Leekyejoonella antrihumi, assembly GCF_007845645.1. GTDB lineage: Bacteria > Actinomycetota > Actinomycetes > Actinomycetales > Dermatophilaceae > Leekyejoonella > Leekyejoonella antrihumi. Next base: position 6,980 of record NZ_VCQV01000054.1, on the reverse strand, counting down.
CAGCCGGGTCATGCACATCAGCCGTGGCCTGCCATTGACCTCGGCACTGCACGAACCGCACTTTCCGGCCTTGCAGTTCCAGCGCACGGCGAGATCGCCCACCTGGGTCGCCTGGAGCCGGTGGATCGCGTCGAGGACCACTTCGCCCTCGGAGACCTCAACGGTGTAGTCGCCGAGCTCACCGCCCGACTGGTCCCCACGCCATACCCGCATCTTCAAGTCGTACGTCACGGTCATCCAACTCCCTTCCCGCTCAGGCCAATCCGGATATCTAACATCACTCGACGAGCTTTTTTAGCTCGTCCGGCATCTCCGGAAGCGGTTTCTCTGTCAGCTCGATCCCGTTTCCGGTCGCGTCGAGACCCACGATCAGGTTCTTCTGGGCCCAGACGTCGTCGGGCAGCGGGAAGTCGTCCCGGGTGTGACCGCCACGCGACTCCTGGCGAGTCAGAGCGGCCTTCGCGACCGACTCCGAGACGAGCAGCATGTTGCGCAGGTCCAGTGCAAGATGCCAGCCCGGGTTGTACTGCCGGTTGCCCGTCACCAGCAGGTGCTGGGCGCGCTGCTTCAACTTCTCGATCTCCACCAGCGAGCGCTCCAGCTCATCCGCCGTGCGGATGATGCCGACCAGGTCGTTCATGACCTGCTGGAGGTCCGCCTGGATGGTGTACGGGTTCTCCGTGTGCTCGCCCGTCGGCTCAAACGGGGCGAGCGCAACCTGCTTGGCGGAGCTCACGTCGGCCGGGTCGACCTTCGGGCGGTCAGTCGCCATGGCGTCGGCGTGCGCTGCCGCAGCATCGCCGGCACGCTTGCCGAAGACGAGCAGGTCGCCGAGCGAGTTGCCGCCGAGCCGGTTCGACCCGTGCATGCCACCGGAGCACTCACCGACCGAGTAGAGGCCGGCGACCTTGCTCATCTCGGTGTCCGGGTCGACCTCGATGCCGCCCATCACGTAGTGGCAGGTGGGCCCGATCTCCATGGACTGCTTGGTGATGTCGACGTCGGCGAGCTCCTTGAACTGGTGGTACATCGACGGCAGTCGCCGCATGATGAACTCCGGCGTGCGGCGGGTGGCGATGTCGAGGAAGACGCCGCCGTGCTCCGAGCCTCGACCGGCTTTGACTTCCGAGTTGATCGCCCGGGCCACCTCGTCACGCGGGAGGAGCTCAGGGGGTCGACGGTTGTTGATCTTGTCGTCGTACCAGCGGTCGGCCTCGTCCTCCGAATCGGCAGTCTCGTCCTTGAAGTAGTCGGTGATGTAGTCGAACATGAACCGCTTGCCCTCGGAGTTGCGCAGCACTCCTCCGTCGCCCCGCACCGACTCGGTGACGAGCAGGCCCTTCACTGAGGGTGGCCACACCATCCCGGTGGGGTGGAACTGCACGAACTCCATGTTGACCAAGGACGCTCCGGCCCGAAGGGCCAGCGCATGCCCGTCTCCGGTGTATTCCCACGAGTTGGTGGTCACCTTGAATGCCCGGCCGATCCCACCGGTTGCGAGAATCACGCTCGGCGCCTCGAGCTGCATGAATCGGCCTGTCTCGCGCCAGTATCCGAACGCTCCACTGATCCGTGGCGTCTCCCCGGTCCGGTCCAACAGGAGCTCGGTGACCGTGCACTCCATGAACACTTCGATGCCGAGCGCGACCGCCCGCTGCTGCAGGGTGCGAATCATTTCCAACCCGGTGCGGTCACCGACGTGCGCCAGTCGCGCGTACCGATGCCCGCCGAAGTCGCGCTGGGAGATCAATCCCTCTGAGGTGCGGTCGAACAGCGCTCCCCAGTCCTCCAGTTCGAGCACCCGCTCGGGCACCTCCTGGGCGTGCAGCTGCGCCATCCGCCAGTGATTGAGCATCTTGCCGCCGCGCATGGTGTCGCGGAAGTGCACCTGCCAGTTGTCCTCGGGCCACAGGTTCCCCAGCGACGCTGCGATGCCGCCTTCGGCCATCACCGTGTGGGCCTTGCCCAGCAGCGACTTGCACACCACCGCGACCCTGGCGCCCGCCTCCTGGGCGGCGATCGCGGCACGTAGGCCGGACCCGCCGGCGCCGATCACCAGCACGTCGAAGTCGTGGTGCTCCATACCGCCGACCGCGTCGGGGGACATCTCATTGCCCGTCATCGGGTGCCGGGTGCCCGGTAGCTCAGGCATTCAAGGTCCTTTTCGTGGGGTGGTTCAAAAGAATCTCGGATCGCTCATGGTCCCGCTGGCCACGAGGCGCACGTACAGGTCGGTGAAGGCCACGAACACCAAGGAGGCCCAGGCGATCTGCCCGTGTCGCGCGTTGAGACGGGTGGCCTGGCTCCACATCCAGTAGCGGACGGGGTGCTTCGAGAAGTGCCGCAGCCGCCCGCCGATCGCGTGCCGGCAGGAGTGGCAGGAGGCGTTGTAGGCCCAGAGCAGCACCGCGTTGATCACCAGGACCAGCGTGCCCAGGCCGGCGTGCCCCCAGTGACCCTGGTGGTCCCGGAAGGAGATGACGGCATCGTAGGTGAGGATGGCGTTGAAGATCAACGTGATGTAGAAGAAGTAGCGGTGCACGTTCTGCACGATCAGCGGGAAACGTGCCTCGCCGTGGTAATGCTTGGCCGGCTCGGGCACGGCGCAGGCCGGCGGGGAGAGGAAGAACGAGCGGTAGTAGGCCTTGCGGTAGTAGTAGCAGGTGGCTCGCAGGCCGGCCGGGAAGATGATGATGATCAGCGCAGGAGTCACCGGGCTGATGCTGGGGAACCAGCCCCAGCCGCTGCCCGCGACGCAGTTGCCGGGCAGACACGGTGAGTACATCGGGGAGATGTAGGGCTCCCAGTAGTAGTCCTTGTTCGCGAACACGGCATACGTCAGGTAGATGACGACGATCAGCAGCGTGAGCCCGTAGGCCAGCGGCGTCAGCCACCATCGGTCGCCGCGCAGCGTTCGCGCGGCGATCCGAGCCCGCCCTGCGGCGCCCACTCCGGCCGCGTCGCGCGTGTGCGTCGTGGTCATTCGCCACCTCCGCTCCCGAGCACCAGCAGCGATGCTGTGCTCGAACTCACACTACTGCGTGAGTGATCCGTCGGTGGTGTAACGCGCGATTTGGGTTTCGGGGCGGTCAGGCCGGTGCGAACTCGTCGATGAGCGGCACGACGTCCGCGATGGAGTCGACCACGCGGGTCGGCACGAAGGGGTGCCGCTCGACCTGATGCGACTGGGTGGACCCGGTGAGGACGAGGATCGTGCGCAGGCCCGCCTCCAGCCCGCTGACGATGTCGGTGTCCATCCGGTCACCGATCATGACCGTCGTCTCCGAGTGCGCGTCGATGCGGTTGAGCGCGCTGCGCATCATCAGCGGGTTCGGCTTGCCCACGTAGTAGGGCTCCACTCCGGTCGCCTTGGTGATCAGCGCGGCGATCGCGCCGGTCGCCGGCATACTGCCTTCGGCCGATGGGCCACTGGCGTCGGGGTTGGTGGCGATGAACCGGGCCCCTCCCTCGATCAGGCGGATCGCCCGGGTGATCGACTCGAACGAATAGGTCCGGGTCTCGCCCAACACGACGTAGTCCGGATTGCGGGCCGACATCACGTAGCCGATGTCGTGCAGTGCGGTGGTCAGCCCCGACTCCCCCACGACGTAGGCCGAGCCGCTGGGGCGCTGGTCGTCCAGGAACTGCGCGGTCGAGAGCGCCGAGGTCCAGATCGCCTCCTCCGGCACGTCGATCCCACTGGCCAGCAAGCGGGCTCGCAGATCACGCGGGGTGTAGATCGAATTGTTCGTCAGCACCAGGAAGCGCCGGCCGGTCTGCTGCAGGCGCTGCAGGAACTCCGCAGCGCCGGGGATCGCGTGCTCCTCCCGCACGAGGACGCCGTCCATGTCGGTCAGCCAGCACTCCACCGGCTTGCGATTCGTCATGGCAGCAGTCTGTCAGGTCCCCGACATGACAACGGCAGACGGAACGCGCCGACACTCGCGCGTTCCGTCTGCCGTTGGTCGCGGGCGGATCAGCTCGCCATTGCCTTCTGCAGGTTGTCATCGAGGGCCGCGAGGAACTCCTCGGTGGACAGCCACTTCTGGTCGGTGCCGACGAGCAGCGCGAGGTCCTTGGTCATCTTGCCCTCTTCGACCGTCTGCACGCAGACCTTCTCGAGGGTTTCCGCGAACTCGCTGACCTGCGGGGTGCCGTCCAGCTGGCCGCGGTGCTTGATGCCGCCGGTCCACGCGAAGATCGACGCGATCGGGTTGGTGGAGGTCGGCTTGCCCTGCTGGTGCTGGCGGTAGTGCCGGGTCACCGTGCCGTGCGCGGCCTCCGCCTCGACGGTCTTGCCGTCGGGCGTCATGAGCACCGAGGTCATCAGGCCGAGCGAGCCGAAGCCCTGGGCAACGGTGTCGGACTGCACGTCACCGTCGTAGTTCTTGCACGCCCACAGGTAGCCGCCCTCCCACTTCATCGCGGCGGCGACCATGTCGTCGATCAGGCGGTGCTCGTAGGTCAGACCCTTCTCATCGTAGGCGGCCTTGAACTCCGCATCGAAGATGCGCTGGAAGATGTCCTTGAACTGGCCGTCGTAGGCCTTGAGAATGGTGTTCTTGGTCGACAGGTAGACCGGCACCTCGCGCTGCAGACCGTAGTTCAGCGACGCGCGAGCAAAGTCCTCGATGGACTTGTTGTAGTTGTACATGCCCATCGCGACGCCGCCGTCGTCGCCGAACTCGGCGACCTCGTGGACCTGCGGCTCACCACCGTCCGCGGGCGTGTAGGTGATGGTGACCGTGCCTGCGCCGGGCACCTTGAAGTTCTCTGCCTTGTACTGGTCGGCGTGCGCGTGACGACCGATGATGATCGGCTTGGTCCAGCTCGGGACCAGGCGGGGGACGTTGCTGATGATGATCGGCTCCCGGAAGATCACTCCACCGAGGATGTTGCGGATCGTGCCGTTCGGGCTCTTCCACATCTCCTTCAGGCCGAACTCCTCGACGCGGGCCTCATCGGGGGTGATCGTGGCGCACTTGACGCCCACTCCGTACTTCTTGATCGCGTTCGCGGCGTCGACGGTGATCTGGTCGTCGGTCGCGTCGCGACTCTCGATGCCGAGGTCGAAGTACTTCAGGTCAACGTCCAGGTACGGGTGGATCAGCCGGTCCTTGATGAACTGCCAGATGATGCGAGTCATCTCGTCACCGTCGAGCTCGACGATGGGGTTCTTGACCTTGATCTTCTCCATGACCTACTGCTGCTCCTTGGCTCCGTGCGCAGACGGCGGTGGCCGCCCGGGTCAGGCTATCCCGAATGCCATGAGCCCTCCCAATCAGGCCGGTCTGATCTAGGCTCGGCAGGTGTGAGCGACGAGACAGAGACCAGGCCCCGAGACCGCACCGCCGAAGGCGCCGACACGTCCGCGCAGACCACCCGCCCGGCAGCCCCGGAGGACGATCTTGTGCCCTCGCAGCACACCCTGAAGGTCGGCCGCAAGACGCTGCACTACACCGCCACCACCGGCCGGGTCGTGCTGCACGAGGAGGTCTATGCCGACGGTGTCTACCAGGGGCGGCGAGCCAAGGCACAGGTGGGGCTCACGGCATACACGCTGGACGGCGCCCCGACCGGTCGTCCGGTGACGTTCGCCTTCAACGGTGGCCCCGGGTCGGCCAGCTGTTTTGTGCATCTCGGGCTGTTCGGCCCGCGGCGCGTCGCGATGGGAGACGTCGGGGCGCTGACTCCCCCGCCGTATGCCGTGGTGGACAACCCCGAGACGCTGCTGACCGTCAGCGACCTGGTCCTGATCGACCCGGTGTCCACCGGCTACTCCCGCTCCGTCGAGGGCGAGAAGCCGGATCCCTACCTCAGCTTCAAGGGCGACATCGACTCGGTCGGTGAGGTGATCCGCTACTGGACCAGTGAGAACGACCGGTGGGGCTCGCCGAAGCTGATCGCCGGCGAGTCCTACGGCACCACCCGCGCGGTCGGTCTCGCCGAGCACCTGCAGTCGCGCTACGGGATGTATCTGAACGGCCTCATCCTCATCTCCAGCGTCCTCGACTTCGGCACGCTGGACTTCGAGGTGCACCGCAACGACCGGGCGCACGCGCTCTACCTGCCGCACTATGCCGCCGCCGCGCACTACCACGGCAAGCACGAGGGTCGCTCGCTGCAGGACGTGCTCGCCGAGGCCGAGGAGTATGCCGCCCGCGACTACCCGTGGGTCCTCTCCCGCGGCAACCGGCTCACCGCCGACGAACGCGCCGAGGCCGTGTCGACGGTCGCCCGGCTGTCCGGCCTGACGCCGGACTACGTCGACCGTGCGAACCTGCGCATCGAGCACTGGCGCTACTACGGCGAGCTGCTGCGCGATCAGCGGCTGACCGTGGGGCGGTTGGACGCCCGGTTCACCGGTCATGCTGCGTCGGCGATCGCCGAGCGCATGGACGCCGACCCCGCGATGGACGCGCTCGTCGGCCCCTACGCCACGGCATACAACCACTATGTGCGCACCGAGCTGGGCTATCGCAACCCGCTGCCGTATGACGTGAGCAGCGAAGTGGCGCACAAGGCGTGGAAGTTCAAGGAGTTCGAGGCCAAACCGATCTACGTGCTCGACCTGCTGGAGCGGGCGATGCGGCAGAACCCGCACCTGCGGGTGCACGTGGCGTACGGCTACTACGACGGCGCCACCCCGTATTTCGCGGCCGAGGACGCATTGGCGCACCTGCAGCTGCCGGACGAGCTGCGCGCCAACATCGAGCACGCCTACTACGAGGCCGGGCACATGACCTACGTGCACGAGGCGAGCCGTCTGCAGCAGAGCAAGGACCTCGCTGCGTTCGTCACCGGGTGCGCGCCCACCGGCTGATGTCGACGCGGGCCTTCTGGCGTCCCGAGTGTGGCTAGTGGCTCGTCGTTAAAGTTCGCTTGCGGTTGATCTTGTCCATGATTTCCTCGGGGGTCTTGGTCCAGATGAAGGGGTGTTTGCGGTCGTTCCAGCCGTTGATGAACTGGCGGATTTTGCC
>NZ_VCQV01000053.1 GCF_007845645.1 Leekyejoonella antrihumi | reverse complement strand
GCAGGCACAGGCCCTCCCGGTGATGTTGGCGAGTCTCGACAACCCGTCTTTTACCGGGGCCTGTGCCTGCTTCGCTGCGTGACACGCCGCAATGACCGCGCCTATCCGCGGAATCTCTTAGTCAGGCCGAGAAGTCGGGCGTGCGGCGCTCGGGATCGGCGGACACATCGGAGAACCCCACGGCAATGCGCCGAAGTTCTTCGATGTGACCGTCGAATGCGTGCCTGCCAGCTGGTGTCTGCCTGACCCAAGTGAGCCGGCGCGCGTCGGACCGGGTTGGCGATGCAGCCTTCGTCATCGAAATGTAACCGGCATCGACAAGTACCCTCAGGTTCTTGGACAACGTAGCGTCGCTGGTCCCGAGGGTGTCCCGAAGCACCGCGAAGTCGATCTCGTCCAGATGACGAAGTAACCCGCAGATGCGTAGCCGGATGGCGGCGTGGATCGTGTCATTAAACGCTGGCCGAATGACCACGACTCAGGTTCTCTCGGTATAGACAATCGAACCGTCGTCCTCCGACTTGCACCATGAGGAAGGACGCCGCCGCCGGGGCGAGCACCCACCACGCGCTCATCGAGGCCGCCAGACCGAACGACACGCTCAGCAGGACAAGGGTCGCTACCAGCAGTCCCGCAATGAGCAGGCCACCACGTAACCCTGCTCGCCCAACTCGCACTCCCGAGAGCCGTTGGTACCCGAGCAGCAAAACAAGTGTGCTGGCGATGAGGACTCCCACGAGCGCGTTGCGCGGCTCGTCTGCCCGGATAGCGGGCGTGGCTATGAAGCCGGCAACGAGGAGTGCGCACACGGGATAGAGCCACCAGGGGGCAGCGAGCCGGCTGGCCAGGCACGCCCGGTCGGAGTCCAGTTCACGAAGGACCTGTTGGGCCTGCGCAGCAGGGCTGGGTGATGGTCCAGAAGGCATTTCACTTTCCATAGAGGCAACACAATCACTTTCCGATAATGCAAGTCAAGAGGGTGGGGCGGCTCATTGAACCAACGACCCAGATGGGTCGGCTCGAGATGCAAACGCCTCTGTAAAGACCCGGCCTGTCACCATGCTCCGCGGAAGGATCTTGATCAAGCATTGCCCGGTAGGGTCGAACGCGAGGATCTGCCCGTCGCCCGAGGTCATCTCGCCGGATTGACCACGCGCGCAGGCATGTTGCACCGTCGCTCTCTCATAGGGATGCCGCTGACGACACTGCCTCGGCCACGACGGGTGGCGTCGCTGACGTGAGCGGGCACGTCATGATGAACGAGGTTGCGGACCTTGGTGCGGTCCCGGAGCCAATCAGCGCCGATGACCGCACGGTACGGGTTACTCGCAGCAGGGCGATGCGCTCTCGGGATCAGGCGCCACCGGCCGAGACGACGGCGTCGGTGATGAAGCCGGCCAGGATGCCAAGCAGCAGGCCGTATGCCACCAGGTCGCCGCGGCGGGCGCGGGCGGCGATGCCGAGCAGCTGCGCAATGACGTAGACGATGGAGCCGGCAGCGAGGGTCAGGAACACGACGCTGACCGGTTCGGAGGTGAAGCTGTGCCCGATCGCGGTGCCGACAAAGGTGGGTCCGCCGCCGATCGCCGCCATCGTCAGTAGGAAGCCCCATCCGGGCCGGGAGTCGACGCCGTCGGGCTCGGAGTTGGCGGCCAGGGGCGCGATGATGCCGAAGCCTTCGGTGGCATTGTGCAGGGCAAAGCCGATGACCAGCACCGTGGCCAGCGCGATCGCGTTGCTGGCGGCCGCCTGACCGATCGCCAGGCCCTCGGCGAAGTTGTGCAGTCCGATGCCGACGGCAATGAGCAACGAGAGCCGGCGAGCCGGTGACCAGGTGGAGACGCGGTAGGCGCCGCGGGTCCGGCGCGTGGCGCTCATCGCTCCGGGCCCGACGTGCAGGGGAGTTGCTCGGGCGCGGCTGGCCATGAATCGGTCGTAGCCGACCAGGCCGAGCAGGCCGGCCGCAAGACCACCGGCGAACAGGCCGCCATAGCCGAGCACCGGCCCGATCCCGCCCCGCCGGTCGTGAAGGTCGCCCAGGGCAGTGTCGATCGGCTCCCACGCAGCGGACAGTACGTCCCAGAAGAGGAACATCAGCACACCGACCGCGGTGGCGTTGAGGAATACCCGCAACCCCGGCACGGGCCGGCGAAGCCGCCCGACCGGTAGGCCGAGGATGATGGTCACACCGGCGATGAAACCCAGGATGAGCGTGGTGGACAGACTCACCTCGCGCCACCTCCTTCATGATAGGTAAGGCATACCTATCACGACCACGAGTGTCGCGCCAAACTCCGGTCGCCCACGACATGCCACGCCCGCACCCGGACAGAACAACAGACTATGTCTGCACGAATGCATGTGCAGGTGTCATGATCCTCCCCATCGAGGGTCACCATCTCGCATGTGGGTGACCCACGGATCAGCGTCCTCGAGACGGACGCCCACCGTCTGGTCGCGCTCGGTGCAACCCAGCTCACCGAATCGAACCGAGCCCGATGGAGCCTGGTCACATCACGATGCGCGATCCGGAGGTCAACGAGCTATGCCTCGACTAACTCCTTGCACCGTTCCCGACGTAGGCTCGCGACGTGCACGATGTGCAGGATGCGCTGCGAGCCAGGCGTGAGGTGGCTCTCGAACGCCTGGCTGCGCTGACGAGTGAGCGAGCCCGGATCATCGACGCCTCCCGCGACGACAATGCCGATGACGAGCACGACCCCGAGGGTGCGACGATCGCCTGGGATCGGGAGCAGACCACGGCCCTCGTCCAGTCCACCAGCGCCCAGCTGCAGCAGATTGATCTGGCCCTGGCGCGCATCGCTGATGGCTGGGACGGATCCTGCCACGTATGCGGGAAGCCGATCGGTCACGAGCGACTCCTGGCGCGCCCGGCCACCGATCAATGCATCGCCTGCGCCGAACGGCCTGGGCGGTCGGGCCGTTGAAGACGAATTGCTCGCGTACGCAGATCGGTGCCCCGCGCGCCCATCCGCAGCGGGGTCGGCTCCGAACTCCTCACATCTTGCCTTCGGGTGCCTTTCCCAGAGAAGGCCGAGTCATGACGACCATGTCGCAGGATCTGCACAGCCCCACCGCCAGGCAGGCCGGACCGATGCCCCGCTCCATGACGACCTGGCTGCTCGACGGCCCTGCTGTGCGCTCGCCGTGACGGTTGCTGGCCGCCATCGGTGCCGTGAGCGATGCCGTGGCACATATCCCGGTGATCGAGATGCACCTCAGCGAGGCGCCCTACATCGGTGTCGGGTTCGTGCTGCTGACGATCGCCGGACTCATTCTCGGCATGCTGCTGCTGGTCGCCGACACTCCGGCCGGATGGGTGTCCACCCTGGTGGTCGGTCCTCGCCCTGGTGGGATACTTCCTCAGCCGCACCGTAGGACTGCCTCAGATCGGTGACGACATCGGCAACTGGGGAGAACCGCTAGGGATCATCGCCATCATCGCCATCATCACCGAGGCGATGATGCTCCTCACCGCAGCGTTGCAGCTTGGCCGGCCACGGCAGGACTGATGCCGCCGCCCGGCGACGCTGCTCAGCTCCAGGAGGTTTCGCGCGGACGTCCTTCGTCATAACCGCTCGCGCTCTGCACGCCGACCAGCGCACGTTGGTGGAACTCGGCGATGCTTCGGGCACCGGCATAGGTGAAGCTGGACCGCACGCCGGCGATGATGGAGTCGATCAGGTCCTCCACGCCTGGGCGCTCGGGGTCCAGGAACATCTTGGACGCGGAAATACCCTCCTCGAAGAGCGCGGATCGGGCGCGGGCGAACGCATCCTGGCCCTGGGTGCGGTTGCGCACCGCGCGCGCCGAAGCCATCCCGAACGACTCCTTGTAGAGGCGGCCGTCGGGCGTGCGACCCAGGTCGCCGGGGCTCTCCCAGGTGCCCGCGAACCACGAGCCGATCATCACGCTGCCGGCACCGGCAGCCAGGGCAAGGGCCACGTCGCGCGGGTACTTCACGCCGCCGTCCGCCCAAACTTGTGCGCCGAGGTCCGTTGCCGCTCCGGAGCATTCGAGCACGGCAGAGAACTGCGGCCGGCCCACTCCGGTCATCATCCGGGTGGTGCACATCGCGCCGGGACCAACTCCCACCTTGATGATGTCGGCGCCGGCCTCCACGAGATCGGCGACGCCGGCAGCGGTGACCACGTTGCCCGCGGCGATCGGCACCTGGGCACCGCCCGCAGCGACGTGGGCCTCTCGCGCCGCGCACACCTGTCGAAGCGCGTCGATCATCTTGTCCTGATGGCCGTGCGCGGTGTCGACGACAAGCACGTCGGCCCGTGCCTCGAGCATGGCCTTCGCCTTGGCGGCGACGTCCCCGTTGATGCCGATTGCGGCGCCGATGCGCAGGTGGCCGGCGGCGTCGACCGCCGGCTCATAGATCGCCGACCGCAAGATGCCCTTGCGCGTCAGCACGCCGGCCAGCGAGCCCTCCGAGGTCACCACCGGCGCCAGGTCCAGATGGGCCGAGGTGAGCTTCTCGAAGGTCTCGTCGAGATCGGCGTCGTCGCCGACGGTGAACAGGTCACTGGTCATCACCTGGCCGACCTCGGCGAAACGGTCCACCTCGAGGCAGTGCCGCTCCGTGATGATGCCGACCGGGCCGCCGCCGTCATCGACGACCACAGCGGCACGGTGCGCCCGCTTGTTCATCAGTGCCAGCACGCTGGACACCGGTGCTTCCGGGCCAATGGTGACGGGGGTCTCGAAGACCGGATGGCAGGCCTTCACCTGGCTGATGGTGTCGCGCACGACCTGCACCGGGATGTCCTGCGGCAGAACAGCGATGGCGCCGCGACGGGCGACGGTCTCGGCCATTCGGCGTCCCGAGATGGCGGTCATGTTCGCCACCACCAGCGGCAGGGTCGTGCCGGTGCCGTCGGAGGTCGCCAGGTCGACGTCCAACCGGCTGGTCACCGACGATCGTGACGGGGCCATGAAGACGTCGTTGTAGGTCAGGTCGTATGCGGGTCGCTCACCGAGGAACTTCACGCCAGTGATCGTACGATGCCCGGCGAGGTCCCGGCGTACGGTGGCCTCTATGCAGATCACTCACCTTGGGCACTCCTGTCTCCTCGTCGAGGCCGCCGGCAGCCGCATGCTGCTGGACCCGGGCACGTTCTCCGACTTCGCGGGCCTCACGCAGCTGGACGCCGTGCTTATCACCCACCAGCATCCGGACCACCTTGACCTGGCGAAGTTTCCGGCGCTGCTCGAGGCGAATCCCGCTGCGGTGGTCCACGCCGACCCGCAGACGGCCGAGCTGCTGAAGAAGCACGAGATCCTGGCCAGGGCCACAGCGGCGGGGGAGTCGTTCACCATCGGTGACGTCGAGATCACCCCGGCCGGCAGCCAGCACGCCGTCATCCACGAGTACCTCGACCGGATCGGCAACGTCGGGCTGCTGCTGACCGCGCCCGGCGAACCGAGCCTCTTCCACCCCGGCGACGCCCTGGACGCTCAGCCGGACGGTGATGTCGACCTGCTTGCGGTGCCCGTCAACGCACCCTGGGGCGCGATCAAGGAGACGATCGCCTTCATCCGCAGAATCCGCCCCCACGTGGTCATCCCGATCCACGACGCGCTGCTGAACGAGGTCGGACGGGCGGGCTACCTCCAGCACATCAGCGGGTTCGGCCTGGACGGCGGTGTCGACGTGCGCGACCTGGTCGACGGGCAGCCTGCCGACTTCTCCGAGATCGGCTGAGCGCCGGGCAGGCACGGGAGTATGCCGGGTGCCCCGCTCACCACGCGGTGCCCGCCGAACGGATACCCTGCCCCGCATGGATGCAACCCCGCACGGCCGCTTGCTGATCTCCGGTGACTCACGATGAGCGGCCTGCGCGTGACACCCTGCCACGACCAAGGCGAGTGGGACCGGCTGGTGAACGACGCCGGCGGCCATCCGCTGCAGCTGTGGGGGTGGGGCGAGCTGAAGTCCCGTTACGAGTGGAGCGCCCAGCGGTTGCTCGTCCATGACGGTGACCGGCTTGTGGGCTCGGCTCAGGTGCTGCTGCGCAAGCTGCCCGTACCCTTCCGGTCGCTGGCCTACGTCCCACGCGGGCCGCAGGCCGGGCAGGAGGACCGCGCCCGCGTCTGCGCCGCGCTCGCCGACCATCTGAAGGCCGTCGACAAGCCGATCGCCCTGACCATCGAGCCGGACTGGGCGCAGCCGTTCTCGCCCCTGGACAAGGGTGTCTCCGACGAGCAGCTCGCCGCGGATCTCGCCGCGCCGCCGACCGGATGGCTGGCCGACCTGCGGTCCCAGGGCTTCGTCCGCAGCGACAACACCGGCCTGATCCCGCGGACCCTCGTCGTCGACGTGACGCGTGACGAAGATGCAATTATGCAAGAACTCAGCTCTTCGACGCGGCAGAACGTGCGCAAGTCCTTCCGGGCGAAGGACGTTCGGTTCGGTGAGGTCACCACTGACGCCGACCTGCAGCAGGTGCTGGAGATCAACAAGGAGACCGGGCGACGCGCCGAGTTCGCGGTCCACTCCGACGACTACCACCGCGGCATCCGCGATCTGATGGGTCCCGCGTCGCAGCTGATCGCGGCGTGGGAAGGCGACGAAGTTGTGGCGTTCGTCTGGCTCGTGGTCTCCGGCCGCACGGCATTCGAGCTGTATGGCGGGGTCAGCTCGCGTGGGATGAAGCTGCGCCTCAACTACGGGCTGAAGTTCCATGCCATGACCCACGTCAAGGCGCAGGGAGTCGAGCGTTATGACTTCAACGGCCTTCTGGGCGATGGCATCTCGGACTTCAAACGGCAGTTCGCCAAGCATGAGGACCTGCTCATCGGCACCTGGGACAAGCCGCTGTCCCCGCTGTATCCGGCGTTCGCCAAGGCGCTGCCGGTGGTCCGTCACACGCTGAAGCGCTATGTGCCCAAACTGAAGTCCGCGGCTCGCGACCCCAAGGGCACCGCGCAGGCCGCGGTCGCCGCAATCCGTGCCGCGACGACCAGTCGTTCCGAGCCGTGAGAGACGCGAAGCGCGCGTCGGCGCTCATCCCACCCGGATGACATCGGTTCGCTGCCCCGCCGTGCACGCAACCAGTTGCCGAGAACGGTCAACCCGATGCCGACCTACAGCAGCACGCCGTTGACCAGCCCGTAGGACAGGACCTGAGGTTCACTGTCCAAACGCATCTGCGGTCGAGCTTCGCCAAGCTGGACCTCGTCGATGACGGTTGCAACCATCGGCGGGTGCGCGCCGTGATCACCTGTCTGGACGCACCGCGGGCCTGCTGAGAGGGACCTATCGGGGCGCGGTCGAAAGCCCACCGGGTCAGCCCTGGATCTGCCACCCGCCTACGACGACTTGGCCTGGGCCCCCGAGGACGGGTGATTGGTCGCCTGCCAGGCCGCGCCGACGATGCCGGCGGCGTTCTGCAGCTGCGCCGCCACGATCGGTGCTCGCAGGTGCAGCAGCGGCAGGAACTTGTCCGCCTTCTTCGACACCCCACCGCCGACGACGATCAGGTCCGGCCACAAGAGGTCCTCGACATGGCTGTAGTAGCGCTGTAGCCGCTGCGCCCACTCCTGCCAGGACAGGTCGTCGCGGTCTCGTGCGCTGTCCGCCGCCTTGCGCTCGGCATCGTGCCCGTCGATCTCCAGGTGACCCAGCTCGGAGTTGCGCACCAGCGCGCCCTCGTTGAGCAGGGCCGTGCCGATCCCGGTGCCCAGCGTCGTCATGACGACCAGGCCGTCCGCATTGCGCGCGGCGCCGTAGTGCAACTCGGCGACCCCGGCGGCGTCCGCGTCGTTGAGCACGGTCACGGGGTGGCCGAGCCGCTCGCTGAGCAGCTCGTCGATGTTGGTGCCGATCCAGGAGGAGTCGATGTTGGCCGCGGTGCGCACGATGCCGTGCGTGATCACCGCGGGCAGGGTGACCCCGATCGGCTGCCCCTTGGTCTCGTCCTTGAAGTGGTCGACGATCTGCGCGATCACGTCCGCCACGGCGTCCGGGGTCGACTCCTTCGGGGTGTCGATGCGCAGTCGTTCCGCGGCAAACTCACCGGTGTCCAGGTCGACGGGGGCACCCTTGATACCGCTGCCTCCCACGTCGACTCCGAGCGGATAGGTCTTGGCCATGCGGTCCTCCTTGATAGGGGTCTTCCGGGTCACGGCAGGGTCAGGATCTCCGGGCCGGTCTCGGTGATCAAGATGGTGTGCTCGAACTGGGCGGAGCGCGCCCGGTCGGCGGTCACGACGGTCCAGTCGTCGTCCCACATCTCCCAGTCCGGGGTCCCGAGGTTGAGCATCGGCTCGACGGTGAACGTCATGCCCGGTTCGATGACGTCGTCGTAGGCGGGTGCCGCGTCGTAGTGCGGAATGACCAGCCCGGAGTGGAAGGCCTGGCCCACGCCGTGCCCGGTGTAGTCGCGCACCACACCCAGACCGAACCGGTCCGCATACTTCTCGATGACGCGGCCGATGACGTTGACCTGCCGGCCCGGTAGCGCCGCCTTGATGCCGCGCATCATCGCCTCCTGGGTGCGCTGCGCCAGCAGGCGGGACTGCTCATCGACGTTGCCGACCAGGAAGGTGGCGCAGTTGTCGCCGTGCACCCCGTCGAGGTACGCGGTCAGGTCGATCTTGACGATGTCGCCGTCCTGCAGCGGACGGTCGTCCGGGATGCCGTGACAGATGATCTCGTTGACGCTGGTGCACAGCGACTTCGGGAACCCGCGGTAGCCGAGCGTCGAGGGATAGGCGCCGTGGTCGATCACGAACTGGTGGCCGACGCGGTCGATCTGATCGGTGGTTGCACCGGGGACTGCGGCCTCGCCGGCCGCTTGCAGGGCCTGGGCCGCGATCCGGCTGGCCACCCTGATCCTCTCGATGGTCTCCGCGTCCTTGACCTCGGAGCCGGTGAACTCCCGCGGTTCCGGGCGGTCGACATACTCCGGTCGCTGGATGAGTGCGGGAACGGGCAGCCGGGGGCTGATCCGGCCCGGCTCGACGGCGGCAGTGACGGACGACATGACGTGGAGTCTAGAGTCACCCCGCAAAGTTCGCCGCTCGCATCCTCGTCCCGCGGTCCCGCTGGTCGTTGCATAGAGGAGCGAATTAACATGGGGTCAGTGAGCAGGGACAACGGCTTCGACCTGAAGTCCTTGGCCATACCCGCATACGGCCCGTCGCTGCTCTTCGGCGTCGGCGAAGGCGCCATGTTGCCGGTCGTGCCGTTGACGGCGCGTGACCTGGGCGCCTCCGTCGCGGTCGCCGCGCTCATGGTCATGATGATCAACGTCGGGTCGCTGCTGTTCAACGTCCCCTCCTCGGTGATCACCGCGCGCTACGGCGAACGGCACGCGATCATCGGGGCCTCGGCTGTCGGTGTGCTCGCGGCGATCTTGTGCCTGATCGCGTCGGACCTGCTGGTCTATGCCCTCGGAGCGTTCCTGATGGGGGTCAGCGGCTCGGTGTTCATGCTGGCTCGACAGACCTACCTGACCGAGGCGGTGCCGCCGCGCTACCGGGCCCGGGCACTGTCGACGCTCGGCGGGGTGATGCGGGTCGGCGTCTTCGCCGGACCGTTCCTCGGGGCCGCGGCGATGGAGCTGTGGTCCGTGCAGGGCGCGTATGCCGTGTGCGCCGGCGCGCTGCTGCTCGCCGGCGTGCTGGGCGCGACGATGAAGGACCTGCCGCCAAGTCCTGCCGTGGCCAGTGCCACCGAGGGGCCAACGGTGCGCGGGATTCTCAGCGAGCACCGTCGGGTCTTCCTCACGGTGGGCATGGGGGTCCTCCTGGTGGCCGCGGTGCGCGCCTCGCGTCAGGCGGTGATCCCACTGTGGGGGGAGCACATCGGGTTGTCCGCGCAGGCCGTGTCAATCGTCTACGGCATCGCCGGGGGCATCGACATGCTGGTCTTCTATCCCTCCGGCAAGGTGATGGACGTCTACGGCCGGCGCTGGGTCACGGTGCCGTCGATGCTGGTGATGGCGGCGTCGCTGCTCGTCATGCCGCTGACCGGGGGAGTGGTCACGCTCACGCTGGTGTCCTGCCTGCTCGGGTTCGGCAACGGCATCGGCTCGGGCATGGTGATGACGCTGGGCGCGGACTTCTCACCCGATGTCGGCCGGCCGCAGTTCCTCGGGATCTGGCGTGAGCTGTCCGACCTGGGCCAGACGCTCGGGCCCGCACTGCTGTCCGCAGTTACCGCCGTCGTAGCGCTAGGTGCCGGGATCATGGCTGCCGGTGCTGTCGGCCTCGGCGCGGCCGCGGTCATGTGGCGTGCGGTGCCCGCGAGCCCGAAGATCCGGCCTCCGACCACCGAGCACCAGCAGGCCTGACCAGACCACACCCGCCGAAATGTGTGCACAACTCGAGGGGGTCAGCACTCGCGGGGGTCAGGAGGGGGTCAGGACTCGAAGCTGTGCTCGGTCGCGGGGAACGTGCCGCCTTCGACATCGGCCCGGTAGGCCTGCGCCGCGCCGAGCAGCGCGCCGTGCAGGTCGGCATACCGCTTGACGAAGCGCGGCGCCTTGCCGGAGCGCAGCCCGGCCATGTCCTGCCACACCAGCACCTGCGCGTCGCAGTCCGGTCCCGCGCCGATGCCGACCGTCGGGATGCGCAGCGCCTGGGTGACCCTGGCCGCCGCAGGTGCGGGCACCATCTCGATCACGACGGAGAACGCCCCGGCATCCTCGAATGCCTGCGCCGCGGCGAGCAGCTCGTCCCCGGCCTCGGCGCGCCCCTGCACGCGGTAGCCGCCGAGGGCGTGCTCGCTCTGCGGTGTGAAGCCGACGTGCCCCATGACCGGGATCCCGGCCTGCGTGATCAGCCGAACGGTCGGCGCCATCTCGGTGCCGCCCTCGAGCTTGACGGCGTGCGCCCGCCCTTCCTTCATGAACCGCACGGCGGTCCCGAGCGCCTGCTCGGGGCTGCCCTGGTAGGAGCCGAACGGCAGATCCGCCACGACCAGGGCCTGGGGGGCGCTGGAGGTGACTGCACGCACCAACGGGATCAGCTCGTCGACGGTGACCGGCAGGGTGGTCTCATAACCGAAGACGTTGTTGCCGGCGGAGTCGCCGACCAGCAGGACCGGGATGCGGGCCTCGTTGAAGATCTCGGCGGCGTACTGGTCGTAGGCGGTGAGCATGGCCCACCGTTCGCCCCGCTCCTTCATCCGCTGCAGGTGCGTGATGCGGGTGCGTCGACGCGGCCTGGCCGACGACGCAGTCGCCGCAGCGGGGGCGCCCGATCCATAGGGCGCGGTCTCCTCAGTCATGGTTTGAGGCTATCCCGACTCGCAGATGAGCCTCCCGTAGGGCAGGATCGGTCCATGGACCGTCAGCAGGAGTTTGTGCTCAGGACCATCGAGGAACGTGACATCCGCTTCGTGCGGCTGTGGTTCACCGACGTGCTCGGCATGCTGAAGTCCGTGGCCGTGGCCCCGGCCGAGCTGGAAGAAGCCTTCGCCGAGGGAATCGGCTTCGACGGCAGCTCGATCGAGGGCCTGGCGCGGGTCTTCGAGGCCGACATGCTGGTGCTGCCCGATGCGAGCACCTTTCAGGTGCTGCCGTGGCGCGACGAGACCCCCGGAACCGCCCGGATGTTCGCCGACATCCGGCTGCCGGACGGGTCGGCCAGCCTGGCCGACCCGCGCTACGTGCTGCAGCGGGCGCTGGCGAAGGCCGCCGACAAGGGCCTGACCTTCTACACCCACCCGGAGATCGAGTTCTACCTCTTCGAGAGCAAGCTGCGACCCGATGGCCAGCCGGTCCCCGTGGACAACGCCGGGTTCTTCGACCACGTGCCACGGGGCACCGGGCACGACTTCCGCCGCGCCGCGATCTCGCTGCTGGAGAGCATGGGCATCTCCGTCGAGTTCAGCCACCACGAGGGCGGACCCGGCCAGAACGAGATCGACCTGCGGTATGCCGACGCGCTGTCCACCGCGGACAACATCATGACCTTCCGGGCGGTGGTCAAGGAGGTTGCGCTCGCGCAGGGCTACTTCGCCTCCTTCATGCCGAAGCCGTTGCAAGGCCAGCCCGGCTCCGGAATGCACACGCACGTCTCGCTGTTCGAAGGAGACCGCAACGCCTTCCACGCCGCTGGGTCGCCCTATCAGCTGTCCGAGACCGGTCGTCAGTTCATCGCCGGCATCCTGCGACATGCGGCGGAGATCACCGCGGTCACCAATCAGTGGGTCAACTCCTACAAGCGCCTCTGGGGCGGCGCCGAGGCCCCCGCGCACGTCTGCTGGGGTCACAACAACCGCAGCGCGATGGTGCGGGTGCCGATGTACAAGCCCACGAAGGGGCAGAGCACACGGGTCGAGATCCGCTCGCTGGACTCGTCGGCCAACCCCTACCTGGCGTATGCGGTGCTGCTGGCCGCCGGCATGAAGGGCATCGACGAGGGCTACCAGCTGCCGCCGGAGGCGGAGGACGACGTGTGGAGCCTCACTGACCGCGAGCGTCGGGCGATGGGCATCGACCCGCTACCGGCATCGCTGGACCACGCGATCCACCTGATGGAAGGCAGCGACCTGGTGGCGGAGACGCTCGGTGAGCACGTCTTCGAGTTCTTCCTGCGCAACAAAAAGGCCGAGTGGGCGGCATACCGCGACCAGGTCACCCACTTCGAGCTCGACCAGTACCTCTACCGACTGTGAGTGCGCAGCGCTGGCAGCACTGGCGGGGCACTTTGGTGCGCGTCGGGGTCTCCGACGCGCCGCGTGCCTTCCACCTGCTGGACGAGCTGGAGGACTGGGCGGGCAGCGAGGAGCGTTCGCTGATCACCCAGCTGTCCGAGGCCGCCGACCCGGACCGTGCCCTGCTGGGTCTGGTCCGGCTGCGTGAGGTGCTGTCGGTGAAGGAGCGCGAGGAGGTGTCCGCGCTGCTAGCGGACCCGCAGAGCGGGCGCCGGGACCGGCTGATCCGACTGCTGGGGGCATCGTCGGCGCTGGCCGACCACCTGGTGCTGCATCACGACCAGTGGCGTGACGTCGCGGCCGCCACGATCCGGTCGCGCGAAGAGCTGGTCGCCGCGCTCGCCGGCGAGGTCGGCGATGAGACCGGACCGCAGGCTTACGACGCGTTGCGGGTGGCCTATCGGCGACAGCTGGTGCAGATCGCGACGGTCGACCTGATGAACGACGCCGTCGAGGTCTTCCCCCAGGTCTCCGGTGCGCTCGCGGACCTGGCCGGCGCCGCACTGGAGGCCGCACTCGGCATCGCCCAGCGCGAGGTCGAGGGATCCGAGCAGTGCCGACTGACAATCATCGGAATGGGCAAGTGCGGCGGTCACGAGCTGAACTACATCAGCGACGTCGACGTCATCTTCGTGGCCGAGCCCGCGGACGGCGCCGACGAGGACGAGGCGCTCGCGATCGGTGCCAGGGTCGCGACCGCTGCGATGCACGCCTGCACCGACCCGACCACGGAGGGGTCGCTGTGGCAGGTCGATGCGGCGCTGCGGCCCGAGGGCAAGAACGGTCCGCTGGTGCGCACCGTGGCCAGTCACCGCGCCTACTACGAGCGCTGGGCCAAGACCTGGGAGTTCCAGGCGCTGCTCAAGGCCCGGCCCGTCGCCGGCGATGTCGAGCTGGGAGCGACCTACCTCGACTGTGTGCGGCCGATGGTGTGGGAGGCCTCCAAGCGGGAGAAGTTCGTCGAGGACGTGCAGGCCATGCGTCGCCGCGTTGAAGACAACGTGCCGCCGGATGAGGCGCCACGGCAGCTGAAGCTGGGCCACGGCGGGCTGCGCGACATCGAGTTCAGTGTGCAGCTGCTGCAGCTGGTGCACGGGCGCACCGACGAGAGCATCCGGGACCGCGGCACGCTCGCGGCGATCGAGTCACTCTCCCGGGGCGGCTATATCGGCCGGGTCGACGCCCACGAGCTCGATGGTGCCTATCGGGTGCTGCGGGTGCTGGAGCATCGCATCCAGATGTCGCGGATGCGACGCACCCACCTGATGCCGACATCGTCGGCTGAGCTGCGGAGACTCGGGCGAGCCATGGGCCACCGCAGCGCTCCGGCCGACGCGGTGGTCACGCAGTGGCGGGAGCAGGCCCGCGAGGTGCGCAGACTGCACGAGCGGTTGTTCTATCGGCCACTGCTGTCGGCGGTGGCGCGACTGAGCGACGACGACGCCCGGATGTCGCTCGAGAGTGCGCAGGACCGGCTGCAGGCTCTCGGCTTCCGGGACCCTCGCGGCGCGATCCGGCACATCGAGGCGTTGACGACCGGGGTGAGCCGGCGCGCGTCCATCCAACGCACGCTGATGCCGGTGATGCTGCAGTGGTTCGCGCACGAGGCGGACCCGGACCTTGGCCTGCTCGCCTTCCGGCGGATCAGTGACGCGCTGGGGTCGACGCACTGGTACCTCAAGATGCTCCGCGACGAAGGCAGTGCCGCCGAGACCCTGGCGAAGGTCCTGGCCAGCAGCCGGTATGTCGGGGAGATGCTCGAGCGCACTCCCTCGGCCGTGTCGCTCTTCGGCAGCACCAAGAACCTCGAGCCGCTGTCGCGAGAGCAGATCCTGACCGCCATGCAGGCCGCGGTCGACCGGCAGAGCGATGACGACGACGAGGCGGTGCTGGCCGTCCGCAGCAACCGGCGCACCGAGCTGATCCGCATCGCGATCGCCGACCTGGCCGGCGTCCTGGTCCTGGAGCAGGTGGAGGACGCGATCGTCGACCTGACCTCGGCGACCCTGCAGGCCATCTTGGACATCGCCATCCGTCACGTCGAGCGAGAGCATGGCCGGGCGCTGCAGACCCGGATCGCCATCATCGGGATGGGTCGGCTCGGCGGTGGGGAGATGGGGTATGCGAGCGACGCGGACGTGCTCTTCGTGCATGACCCGCTCGACGACGCCGACATCGAGGTCGCCAAGACGCAGGCGGGACAGGTGGTCAGCTATCTGCGCACCCGGCTGAGCGGCAGCGGCCCGGGCCCGGCGATCGAGGTGGATGCCGGGCTGCGCCCCGAGGGCAAGGCCGGCCCGATCGCGCGCACCCTCGACTCGTACGCCGCGTACTACGCCCGGTGGTCGGAGGGCTGGGAGGCTCAGGCCCTGCTGCGGGCGACTCCGGTTGCCGGAGACCCGGACCTCGGTGCGGCGTTCATCGAGCTGATCAACCCGCTGCGCTGGCCGGCGGACGGGATCAGTGAGGCGGCGCTTCGGCAGATCCGCACCCTCAAGGCCCGCATGGAGGCCGAGCGTATTCCGCGCGGCGGAGACGTCCGCAGCCACTTCAAGCTCGGGCGTGGCGGGCTGTCCGATGTGGAATGGACGGTCCAGCTGTGCCAGTTGCAGCATGCGGGGGAGACCGCGGAGCTGCGTCGCACCGGCACGATCAGCACGCTGCAGGTGATGACCGAGCACGACCTGCTGACGAGTGAGGAGGCCCTTCAGCTGCGCGAGTCGTGGTGTCTGGCCTCCCGGCTGCGCAACGCGTCGGTGCTCTGGCGCGGTCGCCCGGTCGACGCGCTGCCCAGTAGCCTCACCGACTCCGACGCGATCGCCCGGATCCTGGGCTGGCCCGCTGCCTCCGGCTACGAGCTGCACGAGCACTATCTCCGGGTGGCCCGCAAGGCGCGAGCCGTCACCGAGATGCGGTTCTACGGCACCGACCTGAGCGAGATGCGCGACAGCCACCCGAGCACGCGGTAGGCCGTTTCGTCGCATGGACGGTTGCCGCGATCACCGGCGACGCCCACCTAGACTGTGCTCGTGAACTCCCGAATCGATCTGCGCGGCGCCGCCTGGGAGTCCCTCGACTCCCGCGGACTGCGCGACACGTTGCCCCGTGCCGAGCTCGACGTCGAGGCCGCCCTCGATGTCGTCCGTCCGATCTGCGAGCGAGTGCATCATGCGGGCGTCACTGCGCTCCTGGACCTCGGTGAGCGGTTCGACAAGGTGCGGCCATCGTCGCTGCGGGTGCCGGTCGAGATCCTGCAGAGCGCATTGGAGACGCTGGACCCGCGGGTGCGCGCCGCACTGGAGGAGTCGATTCGACGCGCGCGGCTGGTCCACGTGGACCAACGTCGCACCGACACGACGACCAACGTGGCGCCCGGTGGCACCGTCACCGAGCGCTGGGTCCCGGTCAACCGAGTCGGTCTCTACGTGCCCGGCGGCCTCGCCGTCTACCCGAGCAGCGTCGTGATGAATGTCGTGCCGGCCCAGGTGGCCGGCGTGCCGTCCCTGGCTGTTGCCAGCCCCCCGCAGGCCCACAACACCGGTGTCTTCACGGGATACCCGCACCCCACGATCCTGGCCGCCTGCACGCTGCTCGGCGTGGACGAGGTGTATTCCGTGGGCGGCGCGCAGGCGGTGGCGATGTTCGCCTATGGCGCCGCCGACGAGACCGGTGCGGTCGTGTGCGAGCCGGCGTCCCTCGTGACAGGCCCCGGCAACGTGTACGTCGCGGCCGCCAAGCGGCTCCTCAAGGGGCTCATCGGCATCGACGCGGAGGCCGGGCCGACGGAGATCGCGATCCTCGCCGACGACAGCGCCGACCCCGAGCTCATCGCCGCCGACCTGATCAGCCAGGCCGAGCACGACGAGCTGGCGGCCTCGGTGCTCGTCACCGACAGCGAGGCGCTCGCCGATCGCGTGGATGAGGCCCTGAAGCGCCGCGTGCCGACCACGAAGCACAGCGACCGGGTGAGCATCGCGCTCTCCGGCAGGCAGTCCGGGACGGTCCTGGTCGACGGCCTCGACGAGGGTCTGCAGGTCGTGGACGCCTACGGCGCCGAGCACCTGGCGATCCAGACCCGTGACGCCGCCGGGGTGGCTGCCCGGGTGACGAACGCGGGCGCGATCTTCGTCGGCGACTACGCGCCGGTGAGTCTCGGCGACTATGCGGCGGGCTCCAACCACGTGCTGCCGACCGGCGGGTGTGCGTGCCACAGCAGTGGGTTGTCCGTCCAGTCGTTCCTGCGCGGCATCCACGTGGTCGACTACTCGCGTGCTGCCCTGCAGGAGGTCGCGGACACGGTCGTCACCCTGGCGAACGCCGAGGACCTCCCCGCGCACGGCGAGGCCGTCACCGCCCGGTTTGCGCCCCCAAGTCCCGCAGATGTCTCATGAGCGGGCTCCAAGACCTGCTCCGCGAAGATCTGCGGGGACACGAACCCTACGGCGCCCCACAGCTGGACGTCCCGGTGGCGCTCAACACCAACGAGTCGTCCTATGAGGTGCCGCGCACGGTCGTCGACGCGATCGTGCGGCGGGTCGGCGAGGTCGCGCCCACGCTCAACCGTTATCCCGATCGCGAGTTCGCCGCGGTCCGAGAGGCGCTCGCGGGCTACGTGACGTCGACGACCGGTTGCGCTGTCGACGCGGACCAGATCTGGGCGGCCAACGGGTCCAATGAGGTGCTGCAGCATCTGGTGCAGGCGTTCGGCGGCGCCGAACGCACGGCGCTCGGGTTCACCCCGTCGTACTCGATGCACCCGCTGATCTCGAGGGGCATGGGCATGACGTGGATCGATGGGATGCGCTCGTGCGATCCGGCGGTCTTCGACGTAAGCGCCCAACTCGCGGCGAGCCAGGCCCGCGAGGTCGACCCGCACGTGGTCTTCCTCTGCTCGCCGAACAACCCGACGGGCACCGCCCTGGCGCTGGACGTCGTCGAGGCGGTTTACGAGGCTGCACCGCACGCGATCATCGTGGTGGACGAGGCGTATGCCGAGTTCGCCCGGCCCGGCACGCCGAGCGCCCTCACGCTGCTGCCCGGTCGTGAGCGGCTGGTGGTGACCCGCACGATGTCCAAGGCGTTCGCGTTCGCCGGGGTCCGCCTCGGCTACCTGGCCGCGGACGCCGAGCTGACCAGTCTGCTGCGGCTGGTGCGACTGCCCTACCACCTGTCTGCGGTGACCCAGGCGGTCACCTGCGCGGCGTTCGAGCACACCGGCGACATGCTCGCGATGGTGGAGGCGATCAAGGGCTCCCGGGACGCCCTGGTGGCGGGACTGGATGCTCTGGGGCTCACTCCGGTGCCGAGCGACGCGAACTTCGTGCTGGTCGGTGGTTTCCCAGACGAGCGCGCGACGTGGCAGGCTCTGCTCGAGCGTGGTGTGCTGGTCCGCGATGTCGGGATCCCGCACCACCTGCGTATCACCGCGGGCACCCCCGAGGAGACGCAGGCGGTGCTGACTGCACTGCGCGAGGTGATCTCCACCCCGGCACGGAAGGATTCACGATGAGCACCTCGGATGCGCGCCAGCCGCACCGCACAGCGGAACTGCAGCGTGCGACGAAAGAGAGCAGCATCGATCTCTGGCTCGACCTGGACGGCACCGGAGAGGCGGAGGTCAGCACGGGAGTGCGGTTCTACGACCACATGCTGCTCAGCTTTGCGAAGCACAGCCTGATCGACCTGAAGGTCACCGCCAAGGGCGACATCGACGTGGACGCGCACCACACGGTCGAGGACACGGCGATCGTGCTCGGCGAGTGCGTGCGGACCGCCCTCGGTGACAAGGCGGGCATCTCGCGGTTCGGTGACGCCCTGGTGCCGTTGGACGAGGCCCTGACACAGGCCGTGGTGGACGTGGCCGGACGTCCCTACTTTGTGCATGAGGGCGAGCCCGACGGGCAGATCTACGTGATCATCGGTGGGCAGTACACCGGGTCGCTGACTCGGCACGTGCTCGAGAGCTTCGCCTTCCACGCCGGGATCGCACTGCACGTGCGACTGCTCGCCGGTCGCGACCCGCACCACATCGTGGAGTCGCAGTTCAAGGCGGTCGCCAGAGCGCTGCGCAAGGCGATCGAGCCCGATCCGAGAGTGATCGGCATACCGAGTGCGAAGGGCGCGCTCTGACAATGCCGGCCTCGACCCTGCCCGGTCTGCTGCTGCTCAGTGACGACGCCAAACGCGTGGACCTGTGGGTGCAACGAGGCGTGGTGCCGAGCTATGTCGTGCAGCTCTCCGGCTGGTCCGGGGTGGTGCCGACCGGTCCGGCTCTGGCGGACCCGCCCTACGATGACGCGCTGACGGTCCTTGCCAATGCACCTGTGCCGATGACCATGCGGAATGCCTTGGGGTTCTTTCAGATCGGTGATCGCGCGGTGATGGTGGTGCATTCGCGCAAGTGGCGCGCGCTGCCGCGCTGGCTCGTGTGGGAGCCCGATCGAGGGCTGGCCCGCGTGAACCTGCCACAGGGTCGTCCGGCAGACCTGGTGCGGGCCGCCGGCGTGGTCGACAAGGCGACGAAGTCGGTCGAGAGCATCCTGGCGGACCGCGGCTCGACCCCGTTGGACCTGCTGAGCGACGTGATCGAGGCGCTCGGGCTGCCCGGTGGCTCACTCGTGCGTGGCAACGGTGTGGGAGACGGTGATGACGCGATGCTGATCGAACCGAACCGGCGAGCAGTCAACCGTTTCGGCAGAGCCCTTCGCACGGAGCGTGACACCGGGTGGGGAGCATCGTGACGACGAGAGTCGTCGTCCTCGACTACGGCAGTGGCAACGTGCACTCGGTGGTGCGGATGCTCGAGCGGATCGGCGCCGAGGTCGAGCTCACGGCCGACCGGGATGCCGTGCTGGCCGCAGACGGGCTCTACGTGCCGGGTGTCGGCAACTTCCACGCCTGCATGACCGGCCTGCGGGCGGTGGGCGGCGACGAGCTGGTCCGCACCCGCCTGGCCGGCGGCCGTCCGGTGCTCGGGGTCTGTGTCGGCCACCAGGTGCTCTTCGAGGGCTCCGCGGAGCCGAGCGTCGGCGGCGCGGTGCCGGGCATCGGGTGCTGGACGGGATCGGTGGTCCGCCTGGAGGCATCGGTCGTTCCCCACGTGGGCTGGACCACGGTTCGAGTGCCCATCGGGTCTGTTCTCTTCGCCGGGGTCGAGCGGGAGCGGTTCTACTTCGTCCACTCGTATGCGGCGCGCGACCTTCCGGCGGCGCGGTGGCGCGACGGTGCGGCACCGCTCGTGTCCACGGCCGAGCACGGTCGCGAGTTCGTCGCGGCAGTGGAGGACGGCGCGCTGCGCGGCACCCAGTTCCACCCGGAGAAGTCCGGCGATGCGGGCGCGACACTTTTGGAGAACTGGCGAAAGTCGTTGTGACACAACACTACGAAGACGTGAAGGATGACAGGGCGATGACTGATCACACTGGGCAGGTTGGCCGACTCGAGCTGCTTCCGGCGGTTGACGTGGCCGACGGGCAGGCCGTGCAGCTCGTGCAGGGTGTCGCCGGCAGCGGCGGTCAGTTCGGAGACCCGTGGGATGCGGCAAGGGCCTGGCAGGACCAGGGAGCGGAGTGGGTGCACCTGGTCGACCTCGATGCCGCCTTCGGTCGTGGCAACAACCGGGCCCTGCTGGCGGACATCGTCGGGTGGCTGGACATCAAGGTCGAGTTGTCCGGTGGCATCCGTGACGAGGAAACGCTGCAGGCCGCGCTTGCGACCGGATGTCGCCGCGTCAATCTCGGCACTGCGGCACTCGAGGACCCGGAGTGGACCGCACGGGCGATTGCCGCCCACGGGGACCGGATCGCCGTAGGACTCGACGTGCGCGGCACCCGACTGGCAGCGCGCGGCTGGACCCGGGAAGGCGGCGACCTCTGGGAAACGCTCGAGCGCCTCGACCTCGAAGGGTGCGCCCGGTATGTCGTGACAGATGTCGCCAAGGACGGCATGTTGCAGGGGCCGAACATCGACCTGCTGCTTGACGTTTGTGAGCGCACGAAGCGTCCGGTGGTCGCCTCTGGGGGGATCTCGACGCTCGACGACCTGCGGGCACTGCGTGCGGTCGTCGACCGGGGCGTCGAGGGCGCGATTGTCGGCTCGGCGCTTTATCGCGAGGCGTTCACGCTGCCCGATGCACTCGACGTGGCGGGACGCCCTCACCCCAAGAAGTCTTCGGTCGTTCCTCCCTCAGTACTTCGCGAGGACCCCGAGAACCACCCCGGGGCGTGAGCGCACTGAACGGTGACTCGGCGGGCCAGGAGTGGTCCGGGCGCGAGCTGCACGGCACGGGTTTCGACGACGACTTCGGGGTGGCCGAGCCCACTCTTCTTGCGGCGTTGGCAGACCGAGCGAACGAGACCGCATGGATGGCCGCCCTGGCGGGTGCCCGACTCATCGTGCCGATCGTCGCGGCGCCCACCGACATCGACAACAGTGGTGACCTCGCCGTGGAGAAGTCGACGGACATGGCCGTCGTCACCCTGACCGCACCGGACGGACAGCGGGCCCTGCCGGTCTTCACGGGCCTGACGGCGCTGCAGCAGTGGGATCCGCACGCCCGCCCGTCGCCAGTGCGGGCCGCCGTCGCTGCTCAGGCCGCGGTCTCGGAGCAGTGCGAGGTGATGGTGGTGGACGTGTCGTCGCCGGGCACGGTGGCGCTTCGGCCGAGCATGGTGTGGGCGCTGGCCCAGCAGCGCGAGTGGCTGCCCGCCCACCAGGACCCCTTCGTGCGGGACGCAGTCACGGCGGCAGCCTCCGACGAACCGGATGTGCAGAGCGTGCTGTGCGAGGCCGGGGGAGCGGATGCCCTCGGGGCGCTGCGTGTCGTGCTGTCGCTCCGGCCCGGCCTGGAGCCTGACCAGGTGCAGGCACTGGCGCAGCGGGTGGGTGAGCGCATCGCCACCGACGGTGAGGCCCGCGCGCGGATAGACGCACTGGCCTTCGCGATCCGCGCCGCCTAGCCGGCTGGTTGATGAAAGGGCCGTGAAGTCGGGCGGCCAACAGTCTTGACTGATTCAAGATCACGCCCGATACTTGACGGCATGCCAGACACGATGAAGTTCGAGGAGATGCTGCGCGATGCCGGCCTGCGCGTGACGCGACCTCGGCTTGCTGTTCTGGCCGCTGTCACCGATCACCCACATGTCGACACCGGGTCGGTCATCAGTGTCGTCCGGAGCGACCTCGGCGAGGTATCGCACCAGGCGATCTACAACGTGCTGAGCGCTCTGACCGACGCGGGCCTGGTCCGCTGCATCGAGCCGGCCGGCTCAGTCGCGCGCTACGAGGCACGCGTCGGTGACAACCATCACCATGTCGTATGCCGTTCCTGCGGCGCCATCGCCGACGTCGACTGTGCCGTCGGAGATGCTCCGTGTTTGAACGCGTCCGACGGCCACGGTTTCGTGATCGACGAGGCCGAGGTCACCTACTGGGGCCTGTGCCCCAGCTGTTCCGTTCGTTCGCAAGTCGCTCGCTAGTCAGTTCCGCCAGTTCGCAAGTCCACCCTTTTTAATCCGGAAGGAATTTCATGGTTGACAACCACGAGACCCGTGAGGCCGAGCTCAACACGGACAGCCCTGGGGGGCAGTGTCCGGTCGTGCATGGGCGCGGTCTGCACCCGACCGAGGGAGAGCGTAGTTCCGGTTGGTGGCCGGGTCGGCTTAATCTGAAGTTGCTCGCGCGTAATCCTGCGGTGGCCAAC
>NZ_VCQV01000052.1 GCF_007845645.1 Leekyejoonella antrihumi | reverse complement strand
GCTGCAACGACGCATCGCCCGAGGCTTCCGAAACCGCGACAACTACCGACTACGCATGCTCCTGATCGGCGGCGGACTCACCCACGACGAGCACCTACCCCCACCACAGGTCTGAAGAGCCCGTAATGCCCCCGCGGTTAGCGGAGTCCGGCATATGGCGGGAACGGATCCAAAACGTCGATGGGACAGGGAGTTACGGCCATTCCACGGACGCAGCGTTGGCCCCGTTGGGTGTACGACACCGGGGAGGACCCGGACTACCGGTTCAGCTTCGCCAACGAGCGCACCTTCCTGGCATGGATCCGCACGTCCCTTGCGCTGCTCGCGGGGGGCGTCGCCCTGGACACACTGACTGAGCCTGTCGATCCCGGACGTGGTGCGCCGGACGCTCGCCTGCGCGCTGATCGTGCTAGGCATCATCTGCGCGGGGGCGTCGTGGCTGCGGTGGGCCGCCGCCGAACGGGCCATGCGCACACGCGGGTCGCTGCCCGCATCCTGGCTCTCGGTCACCCTCGCGGGAGTCCTGAGCGCATGTGCTCTGGTGGTCCTGGTCATTGTGTTGGTCACGTTGTGACACGTGGCGCACGACCGGGTGTGCAAAATGAGCGCACCGCGTTGTCCTGGCAGCGCACGGCGTTATCGCTGCTGGTCGCCACCGCGGCGCTGGCCAGGTTGGCGTTCGAGCGCGTGGGGTATGCCGGACTGACGTGCCTGGTCGCCTTGCCGCTCACACCGTTCGTCTTCCGAGAGGCCAGGCGGCGTTACAGCCACCGCGACACTGACACTGCCGATCCCCATGCACGCGGCGGCATGGCGGGCCTGTGCCTGTCCGTGGTGATCATCGTGCTGTGCCTCACCGGACTGGCGATCGTGCTGCGCTGGCCCCCTGGCAGGACTTCCGGGCCGATCCACGCAGCCCGAGTCGCAGCCGGTTGATTGGTCACACCAAACGGGGACTTCCGTCATGGCTGTCTGCCTGGGGTACACCCCAACAAAGCAGCCCGACGATCTCGTGCGCCGACCTGGCCCGGTGACGAACCTGGCTGAGCGGGCTGGGCCCTCACCGTCGCGAATCACAGCCTCGTGACGAGGTGAATCGGTACCGCCCCGTCACGCGACCCATTTTGCGCGTCCACGACAGTGTCGGCGTTCAGACCCAGAATCGCGAGTAGTGAGTTGACGCCCTCGTTTTCGGTGGCTGGTCGTGGCCCGGGCGCGATGTGAGCGTCCGCGCAGGGTGATTGCCCGCCAGGTAGGTTGTCCCGCCGCGGCGGGACAACCGGGCGGGGACCATGATCAGCTCGCGACGCATCCGGGCCACGGTCCGCCGGCCACGGCCGTTGCCGCGGTCCAGTCGGGCGATCTCCTGGATCCAGGCACAGATCGCACACGCGAGCAGCGCCACCCACATCCACACCGTGTCGACCCGGTGATCAGCGGAGGGCAGATGCCGTAACGCGCCGCCATACTTGGCGTCCTTGTTGAGCGCTTCGATATCGGTGCGGTGCCGGTACAGCCCACGCTGCCCAACCGAGGAACCTGGGAGAACCGCCCACCCGACGCGCCAGTCGGGCCACCGCGTTGCCCTCCGTTCGATCAGGCCAGCTCGAAGACCGCAGATGCCTCACCACGCCATCCACAGGCCGCCGCATGAAAGACCGAGGCTAGTCGGCTCGACGGTCCGGGCCAGCACCAGCTGCCGGAACGACTCATCACCCAGGACATCGAACCCGAGCCGGTCGTACGCGGGCCGCCGAGCACCTGCCACAACAGGGCACCGGGCTTGCCGGTGACCACCGCCTGGCCCGTCGACGCCTGACCAGTGGTGAAGTCGAGCTCGCCCTGCCCGGATGCAACTTGCCTCGCGCCGCCTCCCAGTAGTGCGGCCAGTTCGGCGTCCGTGTGCGGCGACCCGAGATACTCGATGACCCTATCCCGCCCGCCACTCCGTTCGGCGAGCTGGACCGCAGTGGCACCCGAGGCAGTCTTCACCTTCCGCCCGAACACCATGAGCCCGACCCTACCGAGGCAATTAGTGTGTCACCACGCCCCGCCACAACCCGTTGATCAGCAAAAACGTGAGCTGATCAACGAAAATCACCAAAAGTGGCACGAGTCAGGTCAAAGTAACAGCCAGGCCGCTGGTCAAGGTCAGCGCCGGCGAGACGAGTAGTCGGTCTCGCATTCCGGATTCGGGATGTTGCGAGACCTTACGGACGACACGGAAGATACAGAACGTCATACATCTAGCAGATCGCGACCAATCAACACCTCTCCCGAGAACAGACCGTCAAATGAGTCCGCCCACTCCGACTCGGCAACCTCACCGGCATCCCCTGGGACGAGGTGGTTGATCACAAGGCGACCGACTCCAGATTCAGCAGCCGTACGGGCGACGGCCGGCGGCCCCATGTGGTCCCCTTGGAGATGAGCCAAGACCTCGCTATTGACCCCTGCACGCCTGAATCTCTCTTCGATACGGTCATACAGAATCGCTTCGTGCACGAGAGTATCGGCATCACGTGCGAACGCCTCGAACGAGTCACCGCCCCCCCTGTCACCACTGAACGCAACATCACGGTCTCTCGACACAATTCGATACCCGACCGATGGCATGACGCCATGGGATACCGCGACTGCAGACACGCGCACATTATCATCCTCATAGACGACGGTCCCAGAGCGCACGCAGTCCATAACACTAAACTCGTGGACGGTAAGAAGCGGCCAAAAAGGGACCTTGCCTTCGCTCGAGTGCCTCACCCGAAAATCGAGCTCCTGCGAGACCTGGAATCCCATGCAGTACTGCCGGGTGAACTCTGGGCCCACTACGGTCATGGGAACAGTGCGCCGCGCGAACCAAGCGTGTCCCAGAACACTTCCAAGATCTGAATTGTGATCGAAGTGGTGATGGGTGATGAAGACCGCCCTGACATCGGCAGGCGACAGGCCCGCTTCCAAGAGTCGCCTCGAGACGCCCTCGCCAGCATCCACAAGGTAGATGTCCTTACCGACCACGAATGCACTCGCTGGGCCACGCCTTTGCCCATTATCTTGAATCGCTGGACCACCAGCTGTACCGAGCAGCACTATCCGACTCGCGGATACGGACGAAGCGGTCATGGCATACTATAACTTCCTGTGTAATCAACTCACCCGAGCGTATGGGTGACACCAGGCACCCATACTGACACTGACGTCGGTAATGTACGCGAACTTACTTCCCCCTATAGACAAGGTCGTCGACTGGGACAGGCTTATCTACAAATCCGTACTTTACTCCCAAGGAGACCGTCTTCTTCATCGTCTCCCGGTTCAGAGTTGGTGCATATACCGGCAGTGTTATCTTCGAAACTACCTTCTTCGGGAGTTTGGTGTAGGAGGGTATAATTCCCCTGAGTTCGTCGTGGTGCTTGTTGGAGTAGGTATTGGCCTCCGCAGTCGCTGCCACGAACTCGGTCATGAGATTTGGCTTCGCCTTTATGGTTTTGTCTTGGCTAAACCAAGCCGACACCATCGCCTTCTCGCCGATCACAGACTTTAATGGATCGTTAATAATAACTCGGTAACCGCTTTCCTTGGCTTGCGTCAAGAAGGGCTCGGCCATGTACGCTGCGTCGATCCTGTCAGCCCCAAGAGCCTTTAGCATGTCGGGTGTCGCCATGCTAATCAACTTCCATGATCCAGGATCCGCCCCATGCATCGTCCCAAACGCGGTGATATTGAATTGCGGTTGAGTCTTGAGCGAACTCAGAGCGATGGTCTTACCGTCCAGATCCTTTGCGTTGTGAAGTCTTGAGTTCGCCTTCACAACAAGACCGTTAATACTTGGAACTCGCTGCTCCGATGGCGCAACGAATCGAATCGGAAGGCCCTTCGCACGAGCCTGAGCGACAGCAATCGGGGTCGCGAGACCGAAATCGACGGATCCGCTCATTACCGCACTGATTGCCGCCGTTCCGCTTTGCATCGGAATTAGATCCAGCCTCAGCCCATGATCTTTATAGAACCCTTTCTTCACTCCTAGATACATCGGGGCGACGTCAACAAACGGCATGACCCCAACCTTCAGGGTAGACAATGCTGGCGCCCCAGGGGACCCAGCGGCACTAACATCGCCACCTGAGTTCGATCCGGACGAACATGAAGCCAGCGCGAATGATCCGGTAACGGCAAAGATCGCCACCAAACGTCGAGCAACCATTGATGTACTCCTGTCAAATGTTAAAAACGGTATTCTAGGGTCCTACAATGCTACGTCCTACCTTCGCGACAACACTCTTAGTCCAGAGGACCGGCAGTCGCCCTGCCCACCGCCAGCCCCAATCAGACCTCCGACCTAGATGCTTCCGGACTTGTGTGGGTCTTCGCTGGGTCGAGACTCATAAGCAGTCTGGCCACGTGTGCCCTAAGATGAGCGAAATCACCTGTTTCCCGAGTGTCAACCTGATCACGCTCGGATCCAAGATCAATACCGACAATTTCACGTACAGATGTCGGGCGGTTTGTCAGGACAACAACACGATCAGACACATATACGGCCTCGTCAATGTCGTGCGTGACAAATACGATCGTCACCCCATATTCGCGGTGCACCTCACGCGTCAGATCTTCTAATTCGGCTCGGGTCTGAGCGTCCACGGATGCGAACGGCTCATCCATCAGGAGTATTTCGGGGCCGTACGCGAGTGCTCTTGCGAGCGCAACGCGCTGTTGCATGCCACCCGACAGTTCCCACGGGTACGATCTCATGAAACTGCCGAGGCCGACCGCTCTAAGAGACTTTTCGACGGCTGGCCCCACCTGTTCTTTGGGCATCTTCCCTCTAAGGGGAAGTGCCACATTATCGTCTACCCGAAGCCATGGCATCAGCGAACGGGTGTATTCTTGGAACACAAGCGCCATGCCGGCGGGAGGTCCCTGAATCACATCCCCATTCATAATCACTTTTCCACTGCTGGGAGAGATGAGACCTGACAGGCATTTCAGAAGGGTTGTCTTTCCACAACCAGACGGCCCAACAATACTTACAAACTCC
Source organism: Leekyejoonella antrihumi (assembly GCF_007845645.1). Taxonomy (GTDB): domain Bacteria; phylum Actinomycetota; class Actinomycetes; order Actinomycetales; family Dermatophilaceae; genus Leekyejoonella; species Leekyejoonella antrihumi. Next base: position 19,911 of record NZ_VCQV01000052.1, on the reverse strand, counting down.
CCGTGATTGACACTGAATGTCAGTCCGTTAAGCGCCTGGATCGCGTCCGGTCCACGGCCATAGTTTTTCGTAAGACTCTGGACTTCTAGCATTATGTCTCTCCTCTAGGATGCAGGTGCTTACCCATCCGATGATCCTTGCCGAACTGCTGCGAGCCACCTCATGCACCGGTTTGAGTTTGACGCCAACCGCGGTGCCAAATTAGCGCCCGACGCTCGAACACCATGTATATGACGTTGATCAGGTACCCGATGATCCCAAGCAGAATTATGCCCGTCCACATATCGGTGAGGGAGAAGTCTTGCTGAGCGAGCAGGATAAAATATCCGATTCCATTTGTGGATGCCACCATTTCGGAAACAATCATCAGGATCAGGCCAATCCCGATCGCTAACCTAATCCCAGCGTAAATCTGAGGGCTCGCTGCTGGGAGTATGATTCTACGCAGCCTGTCGACTCGGGAGATTCGGTAAGCCTGCGCGGTATCCAGATAACCAGTGTCCACTCCACGAACGCCGTCGATCGTGTTAAGGAGAATCGGCCAAATCGTGCCGAATGCTATAATGAATACCTTCATCTCCCACCCAATCCCTAGAACGACGATAGCGATGGGTAAAATCGCTGGTTTTGGTAGAGACCGCAGGAAGTCGATTATCGGGCGGACCGCACGATAGGCGGTATCATTTAGTCCTAGCGGTACACCGATCGTGAGGCCAAGGATCACAGCGATAGCCATGCCGGCCGCGAATCGTACTAGGCTGGGAACTGCATCCTGTACGAACGCCTCGGAAAGCCAGATATCGCAGAATTTCCGAAATATCTCTGTCAATGGTGGAAAATAGATTGAGTGTGAGTTTGCTGATGCAAATAACCAGGCTAGGACACACGAAACGGGCATCCATCCAAGTAGCAGCCAGCGCGACGCCTGCTTTCTCATAGTCATCCTCTCCGGTAAGATGCGTGCCAGTGGAGAGTACGCCTTTCGAACCCTATTAGAAGCCAGGAAACAAGCGACCCGATAGCTCCCGTTATGAGGATCAGGGCATACATCCCTGCAGTATCTCCGGCGTATCGCACCTGGTTGATCTGGTAGCCAAGCCCGGAAGTTCCAACGATCAACTCGGTCGCGATCGTCACCACGAGAGCGATGGTGGCCGCGAGCCGGAATCCAGTCGCCATGTACGGGGTGGCACTGGGTAGCACGACTCGTCGGTACGTGTCAATTCTGCCAAGCCCGAAAACACTGGCAGTGTCAAGTTTTAGCGGGTCAACGTCGTGCACTCCATAGATTGTCTGAAAGAGAATTGGCCAGAATGCGGAGAATGCAACAATTATGACGGTCATCTTTAGTTGGGTGCCGAACAGCAGTACCGCAAGCGGCAGGACAGCGACTGGAGGTATGGGTCGTAGGAAGTCGACTATCAGGCGGGTACTCGAGTCTAGGAATCGATTCAGGGCTATTAATGACCCAAGGGGCGTCGCGACTACAGCGGCAATGACGAATCCTAAAATCCACGCGAGAAGAGTTCGTAAGAGTTGGTGCCACATGCTTGGGTCCCGGATCTGCTCATAGAGCTGGACTCCAACTGCAGACACGGTGGGAAAATCGTGCCCGAGAAGGTGGAACCGTGTGGCGAGTTCTAAGGCGACTAGAACGACGAGGATTGTGACAAGCGGCAATACCCATGAAGGGGTCGACGCCGGGTGCTTTGATCGACCGTTTGTATCAACGGAGTGCATCCCGGCAATCTTCTTCCGGGTGGCCATGGTCATGTGGCTTCACGAACGCTCGACGCCTGGCCCCTCGTTGCACCTGCTTCATAAGGGAGCTCTTTGAGAGACCCACCAGGGACGGGCAACTTAGCTCTCTCCCATGCCACCGATACAGACGTGCCGGTGGCACAGGCAAGCAGAAGTACAGTCCCGCTGCATTCGAAGTGGTGACGCGACATGGCGGCGTCGCTGCGCTCCGAGACGGCCGCCGTTTCGGAGCCGAGGGAGGATCGGACTCGATCGTGATTGTCCTCAAGGCGGCGGTCGCTGTGCCGATTCAAGACGAGCTCCTGATCTCTCGGCGAAGTTGGGTCGAACTGAATGCTGTTCGTCCATGGTAGATGATGATCTGATCAAATCCAAGGTCTTCGAGCCGGAATCTCGACGCCGCCAATGCGAGGGCAGGGGGCCCCCAGGCTGTCATGCAATTGTGTCTGGATGGCGAATGTGCCGTGATAGCAGCGGTGTACACGAGGTCGTGCGCCTGTTGAGGAGTTCTGGAGGAGGTGGTCACTGGCGTGGACCGAGCTAGAGAATCCACTAATTTGATCAAGTGTGGCCTCAGGCGCGATTGTCTACCTCGCCGCGGTGACTGGGCGTGGTTCGATGCGCTGGCTGGCTTTTTTCGCGGGTGGGGCCGACCCCATCGTGAATGCCCAGGAGGGTGGAACCGGTTCATTAGGGCACGTCCTTACTCTCATCGCTGGCATCGTGCAGAAGCACGTACTCGATCGTGGGCTTCACTGGCCGACGATTTGTGGGCCCGGGCCACGCGGGGTCGTGATCGCCACCTTCAGCGCAGGGTTCGCCAAGGTTGCGCCGTGGTGTCCTCGATCGCGAGCCCGTTGATGTGCCGGAAATTATGTCGATCGTCTGGGGCCCGGCAGGAAAGACCCATAGCCTGTCAGGTCTGCGAGGACGGCGGGATCTCTACGGTTCGAGGGGAACTACACCGTTGTCAGGCTTCGGCTTTGAATGCGTCGGCGAGCCACCAGGATGGCTGCTTGTTGCTGACTTTCAGGTCGACGAGCAGGGGGGTGGTTCGCTCGCCGTGCAGCCATTTCTCGACTGCTTGGAGGTCGGATTCCGATCGTACGGTGGCTCCTGTGAACCCGTGTCCACGTGCGATGGCGGCGAAGTCGACGTCGGGGAACGACACGAAGCCTTCGTCTGCAGCATCCCTTCCGAAGTGGTGTACTTCAGCGCCGTAGGCGGAGTCGTTGTAGACGAGGACGACCATGGGCAGTTTCAGTCTGACGACGGTTTCGAGTTCGGAGGCCGCCATTAGCAGGCCTCCGTCCCCGCACGCGGCTACCGTGAGGCGGTCCGGTTGTGCTATGGCGTGGCCGATGGCGGAAGCGAGTCCTAGTCCCACGCACTGGAACCCTTGGCTGAAACATAGGGTTTTCGTGTCTTTGACCGTCAGGAACATGCTCGGGTAGCCGAGGAAGTTTCCTGAGTCGACGGCGATGTTTCGGTCTTCGTCGAGGACGCAGTCCAGGGCGATTGTCGCGGTGCGGGGGTCGATCCAGTCCTCTGTTCCAGTGTCTCGGTACTTGACATCTTGCCAGCGCCCCCCTTCGGCGATGCGCTTCTGGTTGGTGCGTGTTCGCCTCTTTCCCGACAGCTCTTCCATCTGGGGGATATGTCCGGCGATGGCCTTGGCCGTCTTTGCGGCGTCTCCGACCACGGACAGGTCGATTGGTCGTTGCAGTCCGAGTCGCAGGGGGTTGTCATCGATCTGGACGAGCTTGGCGTGGGCCGGGAGAAGGCTCCCATTGCTTGTGGTCCAGTTCCCCAACCCGCAGCCGAACGCGACGATCACGTCGGAGTCGAGCACGAGCTCAGAGGCGATGGGAGTGGCGAGGTCACCCATCACGTCGAGGTTGTACGGGTCGCCGTAGAAGAGTCCGCGAGCCACCGCCGAGGTCGCGGTTAGGGCGCCGGCGCGGTGCGCGAGGTCAAGGAGTTCGGCGCGGGCGTGTCGGGCGCCCCGGCCGCCGATGATCAGGGGGGCGCGGGCATCCAGCAGCAGCTCGGCAACCGCGGACACTGCCTCCGGGTCGGGCGTTGTCGACTGCACTGCGGGGAGAGGGGCGACGGGCCGCTGTTCGGGGCTGTCCATGACCTGCACGTCCACCGGAAAGTTCAGCAGGACGGGGATCCTGCGCACTGTCGCCTCCCGGACCGCTTCGCGGACATCCGAGGTGGCAGTGGCTTGGGAGATCCGGTAGCTGACTGCACCAACGGACTCGACCAGTCGGTCCTGACTGATGCGGAAGTTCGAGCGGCGGTCTGCGAGCGGGGACTCCCCAGCCAGTACGATCAGCGCTGTTCCGCTCTTTGCGGCCTCGGCCAGGCCGGTGATGATGTTGGTGAGGCCGCCTCCTTGGTGGACAGATACGACAGGTAATGAGTCGCTCATGCGCGAGAATGCGTCGGCCATCGATACCGCCCCGCCCTCGTGACGAGCCGAGACATATTCGGCGCCGTGCCGGATGAGGGCGCGCGTCACGTGGTAGTTCCCACTGCCGGCAACACCAAAGATCTGCCTGACGCCTAGACCCCACAGGGTTTCGGCCACCTTCTCATAGACCTGCATGGCTTCCTTACCTTCTGGTCGGTTGGATTACGTGGTTGGTAGGACCCTGTCGGAAAGTGACGGGGTTCGGGTACGAGGGGTTCGCGTCACCGCGTCTGCACTGCTCGCGGGTCGACACGGATTGCGCGACGAGGCGGTTCTCCGCTGATCCGCGGCTCGGCACGATCCCGCGCGGTCGATTCCGCGGGCCGGCTGGGCGGGCGCCGGTGGCTGGGCCGGGGTTCCTGTTGGGCGAAGGGTGGAGGAGTTGTCGTCTGCCGATCGTGCATGAGCGGGTCCTTCGACTAGGACGATCGCTGGACGAAGGCGAGGACGCGGGCGGGGCTTCCCGTGCCGCCGACGATAGGCAGCGGCGCGACCACGATCAGTGCTCCGGTCGCCGGGAGCAACGCAAGGTTTTGGAGCGAGGTGATCCCGTACTTGTCGTGTCCGAGCAAGTGGTAGTGGGCGGGGAACGGTGGGTCGAGCTCGGCGGCCCGTCCCGCATCGATTCCGACCGTTTCGACGCCGTATCCGGAGATCGGGCGGTCGGTAGCGAGCCACTCGGCAGCGCGCGCTGTGATGCCGGGAGTATGGGACCCGTGCTGATCGGTGTTGATAAAGGCCTCCTTGTCGTTGGCAAAGCGGTCCCAGCCCGTGCGTAGGAGAAGCCACCCATTCTGCGGTAGCGGCCCGTTGTGCTCCTCCCAGTTCTCGATGTCGGGGATGTCAATCAGGTAGTCGGGGTTGCGTTCGACCTGGTTGCACACATCGATGACAGCGGCGGGACCGACCAGTCGACGAGCGGGGATGCCAGCCACGTCGAGGCCCTCTCTGCCGCTGACCCAGTGTATGGGCGCGTCGAGGTGGGTCCCGATGTGTTCGCCCGTGTGGATGTTGTGATGCTTCCAGAATGGGCCCGGCTCGTTGTAGGCGCTTACCTCGTCCAGGCTGAAGTCGATCAGGTTCGGGTACGGCTGCGGTAGCCGCAAGGTCGGGGTGTTGGCCGACAGGCTGTTCGTCAGGTCGATGACCTCGACCGAGCCCTTGGCGAGGGCCGCGGCGAAGTCGATGAGGTGGGGCATACGTCAGATCCTTCGTTAGTAGCAGTGATTGGGCCGGTCTGCCTCACGTATTCGAAGCGAGTGTTGGCGCCTAGCGGTAGGAGGCAACGGCTGGCTTGACCTTTGGCCGTTCTTCCTCTGCTAGGCGACGGCCTTGCGGCACGGCCTCCGCAGCCGCCATGCCATGGTTGCGGGAGGATGAGTCTGGCCGCATCAGAGCCGCGGGTAGAGACGGGAAAGTGTTGGCGACGGTAGGGTCACCCTCTCTGTGGCGCGTGACCTCGTGTCCCTTTCCCCACTCCCTGGTTCGGGCCTTGCGCATCATGCGTTTCCAGTGCCGGACACCGTAGAAGCAACGGTCCGGGTTCGGGCCTGGGTCACGCCATCTTGCGTGACGAGGCGGTCCCATGTGGTGGCGGTGACTCCTGTGTCGCGCAAGACGTTCTTGCGGACCTTTCCGTTCGCCGTTGTCGGCATCTGAGGGACGATGTCGATGAAGCGTGGCACGGCGAACCGTGGAAGGTTGTCCGTGCAGTGTCGAACAAGAACCTCGCGATCCAGCTCGACGTCGGGCTTCAGCACGATAGACACCATCACCTCGTCCTCGGCCATCTCTGAGGGGACCGGGTAGGCGGCGACCGACTCAACCTGGGGCAGCAGGGCGATGGTCTGTTCCAACTCGAAAGAGGAGATGTTCTCGCCGCGCCGGCGAATGACGTCCTTCTTCCGGTCCAGGAAGCGATACCACTTTCCGTCTTCCCTCACCACGCGGTCGCCCGTGTGAAACCACAGGTTGCGCCACGCCTTGACGGTCTCCTGTGGCATCTCGAAGTAGCCGAGGGCAAACGCGTACGGCGCGCGGGAGCGAAGCAGCAGCTCTCCCGACTGGCCATCAGGTACTTCGCAGTCGTTGTCATCGACGACGACTGCTTCGAAGCCCTTCTGGATGAGTCCCAGGTAGCCCGGCCGCGGTGGGTTTGCGCTCATCACCGAATTCGTCTCGGTGGATCCGAAGCCGTCCAGGAGCACAATCCCGAACCGTTCAGTGAAGGGCCGAGACAGGGCCGCCGGGGTCGCCGGTGACAGGGCGATCCGGGTTCGATGTGCTCTGTCCAGGTCGGTTGGTGCCTTGGACCAGAGGATGTTGATCATGGCCCCGAGCAGATATGTCACGGTGGCGTTGCTGTCTCGCAGCTCTTGCCAGTATCCGCTTGCCGAGAAACGTCGCCCGACCACGAAGGAGGCACCGCTGACCAGCGCCTGCATGAACGCGTTGAGCGCGTTGGTGTGGAACAGGGGCAGACAGGTGTAGAGCACGTCGGTATCCGTGATGCCGAGCTGCTCGGAGACGTTGACGCCCCACCAGTACATCTGCGCGTGGGGGCAGATAACTCCCTTTGACACGCCGCTGGTCCCGGAGGTGTAGAGGATCGCCAGCGGGTCTCCCGGGTGCAGCGGGATCGCGTCGAGCGGCTCGGCGAGAGGCGGGTATGTCGTGACCGGGACGGGCAGCGCGGCGGGGGTAGCGATGTCCCCGATGGACCAGACATGCTGCAGTGACGGCGGGAGGTCGATGCGGTCGAGACGGTGCAGCAGGTCTGCCTCTACCGCGATGGCCAAAGGCTTGGAGTTTTGGAGGATGTGCCGTAGCCCCTCGCCGCGGATTTCATTGTTGAGTGGGACGAGAACTGCTCCGATCCATCCGCAGCCCAGGAACAGGTCGAGCAGTTCGAGCCTGTTCCCGCACAGGGTCACGACTCGGGTGCCCTTGGTGACGCCATGTGCCGCGAGCATCCCGGCGACTTGCGCCGCCCGGTCTCGTACCTGTCGATAGCTGAAGGTGTGGCCGTCGATGGTCAGCAGTGGTTTGTGAGTGAAGGTGTTGGCCTGCCGCGACAGGATGGCTGGCAAGGTGCACTCGGTGATGGGCAGGTCGCGCAGGGCGCAGGCACTCTGCGCGGCGGGCTCGCGATCGGTAGACAAGTTCAGCTCTCCGTTTCTTTCCCGGGTTCGTCGCCGGTGTGCGTGTGGGCCATGGGCCACGTTGTTGAGGAGAAGGCCACGTTGGCTCCGGGTGTGGCCTCCTCCCCTGCGATGAGCGCGACAACCGTCGGGCCCACATCCGTCTCGACCTCGGCGAACTGCAGTGCCTGACCACTTGTGGTCCACGAGGTAAGTGTGACGATGGTGCCTGCCGATGCGGTCACGGTGTCGAACTCGGCGCCGTGGCATGCCGCGCAGAGCAGCCCGGGTGGGAACTGCGCGTGTCCGCAACCGGTACAACGGTTCAGTGGTAGCCCGGTCATGCCGCCTCGAGAAGTGCCGCGTTCGAACAGGATCCGTGCGAGTAGGCGACCATTCCATAGCCAGACACCACGGCGCGTCGTGCACGTTGCTGCTGCCGTTTGCCTGCCTCGCCGCGCAACTGACGAACGGCCTCCACGAGGCCGTGCATCCCTCCGCCAGCGCCGGCTTGCCCGGCGGATAGCTGGCCACCGGAGGTGTTGACCGCCAGTCGTCCGTTCTCGATCCGGTCGAGAACCCGCTGAAGGTCACCCCCGGGGGCGAAGCCGAGTTCAGCGAGCTGGATAAGAACCATCACCGGGTAGTCGTCGTAGACCGAGACCACATCGAGGTCGTCCGGCCCGAATCCGGCGGACTCCCACAGGCCGGCCGTCACCTGGTTAAGTCCCGTCCGCAGTCCATCTCCTGCCTGCAGGTCATCGTTGATGACACCGGCCACGCCAAGCACCCGGATGGCGGGTCCGGCGGCGGTGGGCGCGCGGCTGACAACGACGGCGTCGGCCCCGGTGACCGGTGGCACGCAGTCGAACAGGTGGATCGGCGGGGCGACTGGCGGCGCCGCCAGGTACTCCTGGATGCTCAGGGGCTTGCGGTAGACCGCGCCAGGGTTCATCGAGGCCCACCGGCGCTGCGCCACCGCGACACGCCCGTAGTCCGCGCGGCCCAGCCCGTGGGCACGCATGTGGCGCTGCGTCAGGAGGGAGAACATGGGATTTGGCCCGAGCATGCCCGTCGGGGTGACATAGTCGCGAGTCGCCTGGTTGTACTCGGTGACGAGCAGACGAAATGCGTCCTTGGTCATCCGGTCGCCCGCGACGATGACCACATGGTTTGCATCCCCGCACTGCACCGCACGGGCGGCGTGCTGAAGCATGTTGATCCCGCTGGCGCCCCCGTTGGTGTCTTCCATGAGCCACCGCAGCTTCAGCCCGCATTTCACCGCGAGGTCGACGGCGTGATCTGGTCTCAGAGTGAAGCTGGCGACTGCAAGGCCGTCCACGTCGGACAGGGTCAGGCCAGCGTGGTCGACGGCGCGCGCGATGGCCGTCGCCAGGAGAACGGCGGTGGTGTCCCGTTGAGCCGGTTTCCGGCCGTACTGCGTCTCGGCGCAACCGGTGATCACAGCGACATCGTTCATGAGTCAATCCCCACTGCTTGGGACGTCTTAGCCAGATCGTCATCGGTCTGCTGTCCATGCCGGCGAGCGGAGAGTGTCTCGGGTGCAACGGCCACGGCCGTCACGGTGATCAGTCCGAGGATTGCCAGGTAGATGGCGATCGGCCAGTAGGTGTCGTATTTGGCCAGCAGCGCGGTGGCGATCAGGGGGGCGATTCCGCCGGCGATGACCGCGGCCACTTCGTGCCCGATCGCCATGCCGCTGTAGCGCACATCCTTCCTGAAAAGTTCAGCGAACATGGTCGGCTGGCTACCGATCATGGCCCCGTGGCACACCCCGAGCGCGACGAGGAGGGCAATGTAGAGGTTGAGGGTCTCGCCGGTTTGGATGAGGGCAAAGAACGGGAAGGCCCACACCACGACGCCAATGGCCCCGATCAGGTAGATCGGCCTGCGGCCGAGGGTGTCGGACAGCGAACCCCAGAGCACCACGGTCGCCATTTCGACGAGATTTCCGACGATTGCTGCGATGAGCAGCGTGGTGGCGTCCATGCCGACGTGCTTGCCGTAGGCGATGGCGAAGACGAGGAAGATGTAAGAGCCACCGTTCTCGGCCATGCGGGCGCCGATGGTGATCGCGATCTGCTTGGGCTGGGTGCGCAGCGCCTCTACCACGGGGTAGCGGTGAGTTTGGCCTCCCGCCTGCAGCACCTTGAACTCCGGGGTCTCCTCGATCTTCATCCTGATGGCCAGGCCGCCTACAGTCAACAGAATGCTGACCAGGAAGGGAACGCGCCATCCCCAGGACATGAAGGCGTGGTGAGGAAGCTGGTTAAACAGGGCGAACATGCCGGCCGACAGGACGAACCCGAGCATGATCCCCACCTGGCTGAAGGACGTAAAGAATCCCCGCCGGTGCGGCGAGTGCTCCGCGATCAGCAGAACGGAGCCACCCCACTCGCCGCCGACCGCCATGCCTTGCACGATTCGGACCAGGACGAGCAGGATCGGTGCGATTACCCCGGCCTGAGCGTGGGTGGGCAGCGCTCCGATGAGTGCGGTGCTGATTCCCATCATCATCAAGGTGATCACGAGCATCTTCTTGCGGCCGAGCCGGTCACCGAAGTGGCCGAAGATCAGCCCGCCGATCGGCCGGGCCGCGAATCCGACTGCGAAGGTCACGAACGCTTCTAGGGTCCCGGTCACCGAGTCGCTGGAGGGAAAGAACAGTGGCCCGATGATCAAGGCGGCGGCGGTTCCGTAGAGGAAGAAGTCGTACCACTCCAGCGCACTGCCGACCAGGCTCGCGACGGCCGCCTTCTTGGGGGTACTGCGGTAGCCGGCGCCCGCGCCCACCGCCGAGAATGCCTGATTCGTCATGTGCTTGCTTCGCTTTCGTGTAGTCCGTGCTCCGCACGGCAGTAGCTTGCGGGGAGCTTCGTCAGCTGAGCAGCTGGTGGCCGTCGTTGTCTTCCATGGCCGCCTCGGTGTAGAGGTCGAGGGAGTGCATGACCGGGAAGTCGTTGAAGGAGAACAAGCAGGCGTCGTTACTGGCGGAGTCGTTGGCGTGTTCGTGCCAGGCCCAGGATGGAACGCAGAAGATGTCGTGCTCGTGCCAATCGAGGCGCTGTCCGTTGATAACAGAATGTCCGTGTCCCTTCGCGACGTGGTAGACCACGGACCCGGTGTGTCGGTGGGCTCGGGTCGCCTCACCGGCACGCAGCAGCTGCATGTGCGCACCCATGGTCGGCATCACCGAGCCACCGGTGAGAGGGTTGACGTACTCCATGATGATGCCGTCATACGGTGAGCCCGCGGATACCTTGGCCTGGTTCAGTAGCGCCTCGTAGGTGCGCTCCCATGGGTAAGCCAGCAGCGGGCTGTAGCGCCTGTTCCAATCGGCGCCAGCCGGCTTGAGGATGCCGGCCCCGTACTCGAGCAACGAACTGTTCTGCACCTTCCCGGGCGTCTGGTACTGGTCGGGATGGACCTGGAAGGAGTTCGCGTCCAGAGTGTTGACCAGGGGAATGTCCAGCCCGTCCTGCCAGATCACCTGACTGCGGTCGGAGTCGTTGCCGTGCTCGTGCCAGGCTCCTCTCGGGGTAATCGCGAAGTCGTTGGGGCCGACTTTCAGCCGGTCGCCATTCACGACTGTCCACGCGCCCTCCCCCTCGATGACGAATCGCAGCGCGGAGGCCGCGTGCCGGTGCGCGGTCATCGACTCGCCAGGGTTCATGATCTGCAACCCGGTATACAGCAGCCCTACCGCGGCGCTGAGCTCCTTGCGCCCGGGGTTGACCAGCATGACTACCCGCCGGCCCGCGTCATCGCCGGTGACCATGGAAGCCGAATCGATTACCTGTGGCCGCAGATCGGCATACCGCCACAGCACCGGCACAGAGGTCGGTTGCGGCTCCCACGGCTCGATGTCGTTCGCCACCGTCCACAGCGCACCAGCGTTCAGGTTCTCCAGCCGGCTGTAGAACTCCTTCAGCTCATCGGTGTCCTCGACCCGAGACCGTCCGATCACGTCTTCCTTCACGCTCAACCACTCCTTCTGTGTCGCCTGGTGGCGTCGGTCACATCTGCGATACAGAAAGGCTAGACCACACATATGATCAAATGGAAGAGGATGGCGAAGATTTCTCATTGGACCGGCGCATCATGCAGAGTTGGCGAACCGCACTCAGCGACTACGTCCGCAGTTCAAGGTATTTCGCTGCTTCTCTGGATCCGAAGCGTCCCCTGTGAGCACGGCGTCGGGTTGCGTTATCCAGGATTATTTGATCAAATAAAGCGAGCTCGCGAATGACCCTGACTACGGGAGGAAGCGACATATGACCCACTATCCCGCGTACCGGGCCGCTGCCGTTCAAGCAGCCCCCGAATACCTCGACACGCCCGCGACGATCGAGAAGGCATGCCGCTTGATCGACGAGGCCGCTGGAAACGGCGCCGAGCTCATCGCGTTCCCCGAGGTGTTCGTGTCGGCCTATCCGTACTGGAACTGGACGATGACCCCGGTGCAGGGAGGTCCATGGTTCGAGCGGCTGTACAGGTCTGCGATCGACGTTCCCGGCCCAGAGGTGGCCACCCTTGGTGCCGCCGCACAAGCCGCTGGGTCAACCGTGGTCATCGGTGTCAATGAGCGCGACCCGCACTCGATGGGCACCGTGTACAACACCATGCTGTTCATCGGCCCGGACGGGGAACTGCTTGGCGCGCACCGCAAGCTGGTACCGACCTGGGCCGAAAAACTGAGCTGGGGCTGCGGGGACGGCAGCTCACTGCGCGTCTATGACACACCCGCCGGCCGACTTGGTGGCCTCGCCTGCGGCGAAAACACCAACACGCTGGCCCGGTTCGCGCTGCTCGCGCAGGGCGAGCAGGTGCACGTGGCCAGCTACATCGCCCTGCCCGTGGCACCGGCCGACTACGACATGGTGGAGGCGATCAAGACCCGTGCTGCGGCGCACTCGTTCGAGGGCAAGGTGTTCACCGTCGTGGCATGCGCTGCCCTGACACCAACCATCGTGGAAACCGTGGCGCACGACACCGGTGCCCGCGAGCTGCTGCAACGACCCCACAGTGCGTTCAGTGGAATCTTCGGGCCGGACGGCCGGCTCATCGGTGACGGACTGATCGACGAGGAGGGCATCGTCTACGCCGACATCGACGTGAGCCAGGAGATCCAGGCTAAACAAATGCACGACATCATCGGCCACTACAACCGCTTCGACGTGTTCTCCCTGACGGTCCACCGGGACCCGAAACCGGCGGTCACCCTCACGGAGAACGACACTCCCGCTGGACCACCCGAACCCCCGGCCGGAATCACCGATCACGACGTCGCCTGATCCCACTCACCACTACTCACCACTACTCACCAGCTGGAGTATCAATGCGATTCGCCACATTCAGCACCTCCGCCGACCCGAGCCCTCGTCTGGGGATCCTCGCCGACCGTGACACCGTTGTTGACCTGGCCCGAGCACTCGACGGTGAAGTCTCCGTCCCGAGTAACCTTCGGGACTACATTGCCGCGGGCGACAGCGTCCACGCCCGGGTGACTGCCGCCGTCAACCAGGTCAGCTCATGGCCCGCGGAGGTCACGCACCCCCTCGCGAACGTGACCGTGCACGCGCCGCTGCGGCCAGGCAAGATCATCGGCGTCGGTCTCAACTATGTCGAGCACGTGGAAGAGTCAAGCCGCTCGCTAGACACCGACAAGGAGCTCCCAGAGCGGCCGGTGCTGTTCAGTAAGCCCGGCACGGCAGTCGTCGGGCCGGGCGAGCCGATCCGTCACGACGGGTCGATGACCCAACAACTGGACTGGGAGTGCGAGCTTGCCGTGGTGATCGGTGCCCCGGCCAGGCGGGTCGCGGAGTGTGACGCGCTGGACCACGTGTTCGGGTACAGCATCACCAACGACATCAGCGCCAGGGACCAGCGCCGCGCGGGCCAATGGTTTTTCTCCAAGGGACAAGACAGCTACGCGCCGCTCGGCCCGGTCGTCGTGACCACGGACGAGATCCCCGACCCACACATCCTGCATCTGGCCCTCACGGTCAACGGCGACGAGCGTCAGAACGGCAACTCCAAGCACATGCTGTTCCGTGTCCCACGGCTGATCGAAGACATCTCCTCGGGAGTCACCCTAGAGCCAGGCGATGTCATCGCGACCGGCTCGCCGCAGGGGGTAGGCGCCGCCATGGACCCGCCGACCTTTCTACAACCCGGCGATGTCGTCTCGTGCACGATCGAGAACATCGGTGTGCTCACCAACCCGGTCGAGGCAGTCTGATCATGGCAACTGCCGCGGACCGCGCGTATCGCATCGGTCAGATCGTGCCGAGCTCCAACATCACCATGGAGACAGAGATCCCCGCCATGCTGCGATCTCGCGAGGCGGTAGAACCCGAGCGGTTCACCTTCCACTCCTCCCGCATGCGGATGAAAGAGGTCACCAAGGAACAACTCGAGTCAATGGACGACGAGTCGGACCGCTGCGCCGCCGAGCTGTCCGACGCACAGGTCGACGTCCTTGGCTATGCCTGCCTCGTAGCGATCATGACACGCGGCGCCGGATACCATCACGTATCTCAAGAACGACTGTTCCGGGTAACCGTCGACAACGACGCCATCGCGCCCGTGGTCACCAGCGCCGGGGCACTCATCGACGCGCTCAGCGTCCTCAACACCGAACGGGTGGCCCTCATCGCGCCGTACATGCGCCCACTGACCGAACAGGTCGTGTCCTACATCCAGGACGAAGGTTTCAAGGTCACCGACTACCTCGCCCTGGAGATCCCCGACAACCTGCAGGTCGGCGCACGCGACCCGCTCGAGCTGGTCGACATCGTCGACCAGCTCGACCACTCCGACGCGGACGTCGTGGTGCTGTCCGCCTGCGTGCAGATGCCATCATTGGCCGCGATCCAGATCGTGCAGGACAAGATCGGCAAGCCCGTCATCTCCGCGGCGGTTGCCACCTCCTACCACATCCTGAAGCAACTGGGTCTGCGACGATATATTCCAGGCGCGGGAGAACTACTCGACGGGAGTCACTGATGACAGCGGCGAAGGCGCCGGTCACGAAGCGGGCGACACCGAACCAGGCATACCAGGCCATCCTCGAGCTGATCGTCGACGGTCAGGTCACGCCCGGGTCACCCCTGCGGCTACAAGAGCTCGCCGACAGCATCGGCACGAGCATGATGCCCGTGCGTCAAGCGCTGCGGCAGCTCGAAGCGGTCGGCGTCGTCGAGATCATCCCGAACAAGGGCGCCCAGGTGCGACCCATCTCCACGGAGGACCTGCTCGACACCTACCGGACCCGGATCGCGCTGGAAGGGATCCTGTGCCATCGTGCCGCGGAGAACTTCACCCCCGCCGACAAGGAGCGGGCGATGAGCGCGCTCGAGGAACAACGCGCGGCGCTGCAAGACGACGATCATTCCGCGGCACGCGGCGCACACCGAGAGTTCCACTACGCCATCTACCGGGCTGCGGGCACCCCGTGGCTGCTGCGCTCCATCGAACCGACCTGGCTCAACAGCGAGCGGTACCGCATCGCCAGCGAACACGACGGCGACATGCTCACTCTGCGGCGTACCGAGCACGAAGCGATCCTGAAGGCCTGCACCAGCCACAAACCCGAACCCGCGCGAGAAGCACTGAGATCTCACCTGATCAGCACCGTCAACCACATCGACCTCAGCCTCGGCCAACGGCTGACCATCCTGACTTCCGGACCCTGCGGGTACTAATCCGAGTGGGTCAGGGCACGTCGGCCGACCCAACCTCCCCAGGTCGTCAGCACAAAGGACTGAGCCACATGCGCGTGTACCCCGTCATTCACGTCACCGACGTCCAGCAGGTGCTGAACCAGGCCCGGACCGCGCTACGCCACGACATCGATGGACTCTTCCTGATCGATCACGACGCCGACGATCACCGGCTCACTAACTGTGTCCTCGCGGCCAGACAGGCGCACCCCGATGTGTTTCTCGGAGTCAACTACATCCGGCGCACAGCCGCCCAGGCCCTGCGGATCATGACTCGGCAGATCGGCGCGGCCCTGCCACTCGTCGACGCGATCTGGGCGGACAACTCCGGGGTCCAACTCGACGGGGATGAATCGATCTTGCAGGATCTGCGGTCCGCCCGCGCCGAGATCGGTTGGCAAGGAATCCACTTCGGCGGTATCGCCTTCAAGTACCAGCCACCCGTCCCGGCCACCCAACTCCCCGTCCTCGCGACCCTGGCCGCGCAGCACATCGACATACCCACCACCTCCGGGCCCGGCACCGGAC
This sequence comes from Leekyejoonella antrihumi, assembly GCF_007845645.1. Taxonomy (GTDB): domain Bacteria; phylum Actinomycetota; class Actinomycetes; order Actinomycetales; family Dermatophilaceae; genus Leekyejoonella; species Leekyejoonella antrihumi. The sequence continues at coordinate 4,258 of NZ_VCQV01000052.1, read as the reverse complement.
GCGAAGTCGATACCGCTAAACTCCGCGCCCTGCGGCAGGGACTGGGCGACCACCCGCTCGCCCTGGCCAGCGGTGTTCGACCTGAAAACGCCTCCCTCTTCGTGGGACTCGTTGATCATGTGCTGGTCTCCAGCGGGGTCTGCGACGCCCAGGACCGGATCGACGAGCACCGACTCGGCGACCTCCTTGCGGCAGCACACGCCTGATACGGAGTACATCTGGGCGCGCAGATGCTTCCCGACTACCCGGTGGAGCTGGTTCCCTCCAAACGAATCAGATCCCGAGATCTGGGGGCACCTGTGCTGCCACTACGCGATCCGCACCCTGATGGCCCAGACCGCGGTGCACGCCGGGCACGACCCAGACCGGGTCAGCTTCGTCGCCGCGCTACGCATCACCCGCCAATCCATCGCCCACGCGGGCGACCCCCTCACGACCCTGAAGCCGCCGCGCGTAGCTGGCTGACGTTCCTGCGCCGGGTCGCCGGCCGACTCAACCCCGCACGGCGGCATCGAGCCAACCCTCGGGGTCGTCAAGCGCAAGTACGTCAAATGGCACGTCAAGCGAGCCGCCCATGCCACCTGGCCACAACCACAGGGCCCGGCGACCTACCGCATCCAGAATAACTAACTGAACGGTATTGAGCTAACGCCTGTGCAAGTCAGGCCTGGGACCGAGACAGCAGTTCTTCGGTATCCACGCCAGCAGCGACGGCAAAGTCATGATCTTCGCTGGCGGCACCCCCCTCAAGCGGAACGAGGAACTCCCTCCGTATCACCTTCTCCAACGCGGTCCCGCCAAGACTGCAGAACTTGCAGGGCTATTTGAGCCGGCCGACGCCGTCTTGTCTCAAATCACCTTGCAGTTCCCAGCAACAATGTGGCCCGCGTGCAGAGTTGGCTGAGACGAGAGACGCGGCACTACACCTGCTGGACGGTTCCTGCGCTCCGACCGACAGGCGGAACGCACCGGTGGCTGGTCACGAGGACTGAGCGGTGTTGGTGAGTGAGTCCAGTGACCGGTAGGTGGGGTTGGCAGCGGCGGCGCGTCGTTGTTCGACGGCAGTGGCGTCGATGTAGTTCTGGCTCGTGGTCATGGATGCATGCCCTAGCAATGTCATGAGTTCCCTTGCAGTTGCGCCATTTTCGGCGAGCGTGGTGGCATAAGTGTGGCGCATGGCGTGCACGAGAGCGCCGGGGGAGCGGTGGTCGCCGAGACCGGCGGCCCGCAGGCTGGTCTCGACCAGGTACTGCAGTCCGCCGCGCTGTAGGGGTTGGCCGTGGTGGTCGACGAACAGTACTGAGCGGGCGCCGATTCGTTTGGTGGGGAAGCGTTCCCGCCTGCTGTCGAGGTAGGTCGTGATGACCTGGTGGAGGGGTTCTTCGATGGGCACGGACCGAGACTTGCCGCCCTTGCCAGTCACACGGATGCGTCGCTCGCCCGGGTTCCCGGTGATCGAGGAGACCTTCAGGGACAGCAGCTCGGCGGAGCGCAGCCCGGTCAGCAGCAAGGTCGCGAGGACCGCCAGGTCACGTTGCGGCCACGGGTTGCGGGCGTTCGTGCGGGGGAGGGCCGCCGACGCCAGGAGCCGTTCGGGGGTGTCTGATCCGGTCAGCGGCTTGGGACCGGTGCTGGCGTGGTGAGCCTTGGGGACGGCGGCCATCGGGTTGCCGTCCAGGTACCCGTCGGCGACCAGGAAGCCGAAGAGCTGGTTCCAGGTGGACCAGGCCCGGCTGATCGAGGCTTTCGCGTGGGTGGCCGCGAACGTCCCGAACGCGTCTCGCAGCACCCGCGGCGCCAGCTCGCCGACGGTCACCTCGGCGGCGTCGCAGCCGGCCCGTGCAGCGACGATGGCCAGGATCCCGGCCAGGTCACGCCGGTACGCGGCCAGCGTGTGCGGGCTGGGTTTCGCCGCGGCCCGGGCGGACAGGAACGACTCGACGGCCTGGGCCACCGTCCCCGGATCCGGCTCACCAACCGGTATCATCGATCCATGGTGATCCGCCGAGTTGGCGCCGGTGCGAGGTGGTTTGGTGACCATGCGACCAGGATGCCATCGATCATCGGATGGGTCGGGGAGGCGCACCGATCAGTGCTGCATAATCACAATTATGCAGCATTAACCTCTTCGTATTTCATCTGATGAATCATGTTCGGGTTCGAGGCGATTCGTCTGGATTCGTGGTTGCGTAGGCCTGTGACCTGCAGTAATCGCGCGGTGCATCTACCATGCACATATGACAGAACATGTCCAGCGCCTACGCGTCTTCGTCGCATCACCAGGCGACACTGCCGTGGAGCGCAACGGGTTAGACGCGGTTATTCGGCAGCTTAACCAAGGTATCGCGGCAGAGCTGGGCTACGTCATCGACCTCGTGCGCTGGGAGACTCATACAAGGCCGGGCATTGGAACCGACGCTCAGGCCGTAATTAATCGCCAATTGCCTACCAAGCCTGACGTTGTAATCGGAATCTTTTGGAAACGTATCGGAACACCAACACCAAGAGCACCATCTGGCACTGTTGAGGAGATTCAGATGGCGATAGAAAGATACGCGACGGACAAGCGAATTGAACTCCTAGTCTACTTTGACCAGACGCCGTACACTTTACGCGACGACGAGATCGACCAAATGAAAAACCTACTTGCATTTCAGAAGGATCTTGAGAAGCAGGGTGTCTATTACTGGAAATTTAACGGAGATGAAGATTTCAGCAACTTGGTCCGTGAACACCTTACGGCAAGTCTTCGTTCACTGCACGCATCTGATTCCATCCAACCGGCCCAACGGACATTCTCACGGGGTCATGAGGTTTCATCGTCCGCCAATATTGAAGTTGGAAATGCCGAGGACGTCGAACTGCTGGTGGCGAGTCTACGTGATGATTGGAACAGAGACGGATTCGGCCGACACACAGTCAATCGCGCATCTTTGATCCTGATCGAACTCATAGCAAATGTTAGAAATCACTCCACAGTAGCACGCGCGGACATTGAAGTCAGCAAATCAATTGGTGTATTACGTTCTATCAAGATTCTCGTGCGACAGCATGCCGCCGGATTTGATCTCGACAACGCGATCTCGTCGGATTGGTCCGCTTACCAGAGTGGCGCCCGCGAACATGGCTTGGCAAAAGCCCACCGCCTCGCGGATTACCTATCGACGACGGAGCGCGAGGATGGCTTCGCAGTGACGGCAACCGTCTTCGACTATGATCCGATTGGATCTGGAGTGTTCGACGACTTCAATGTTCCCAGCTTCCGCATTGAGCATGACATACCAGGCCGCTGTTGGGTGGGGGAACGCCCGTGTAGTACAAGGGCTTTGATGGAGGCTGCAGTCTGGTCCGTAAAACATGATGCGAGACGCGTCTTAGAACTATACTTCGGAGCGGTTAGGGCTACGGATAATTCACTACTTGGAATAGAGGTTACGGGTGAAATTGCTGCTACTGTGACCCAGCCATTGAATTGGGCGCGAAGCATCGCATCTGTGTACCCCAATCATTTCAAGAACTCCCGAGTGGTATTCCATGTATCCAATACAGACACTCCAACGGAAAAAGAGATCATGGCATGGGCAGCCTACTGGAGCGCTCCAATATTCACCGATGTAAACCAGCTCAGGGCTTACCTAACGGAAACCACGAGACGTGACCAGGAAAGACGAGCATACTACCCGTAAGGTGCATAAAGCCCCCGGTATATCACCCGTGATTACGTCCATTATCCCGGGTCATAGTCACATGAGATAATGTGCTGTGGATCAGCCGATGAAGTAGCAAGAGCGCAGGAAGTCATGGAATGCCTGGGTGAATCCGGAGGCGTGCGTCTCGCCTGTCAGGATCCGCGCGCTGAATTTCAGCCCTACTGGCCTGGTCGTAATGATCTCGTTGATCAGCGCTGCGGTGTGTTGCGCCAAGTCACGGAACGCCGCGGCGCGGCCGGTGAACTCCTTGTCTGTCAGGGTGACGTGACACGTCACATCAGCAAACGGTGCGTGGTTCGTCCGCAGTCCAGTGAAAATCGTGCTTCTGTCATGTAACACACCTGGGCTGCCTGCTCCGATGACCTGAAACATCGGGCTGCGTTGTGTTAGCACATACAGGCTGAAAAGACCGCCGTAGGAATAGCGGCTCTTCAGACCTGTGGTGGGGGTAGGTGCTCGTCGTGGGTGAGTCCGCCGCCGATCAGGAGCATGCGTAGTCGGTAGTTGTCGCGGTTTCGGAAGCCTCGGGCGATGCGTCGTTGCAGCTC
>NZ_VCQV01000051.1 GCF_007845645.1 Leekyejoonella antrihumi | reverse complement strand
CGGTCGACGTCGGCAGTAGCGGCTCGACTATTGCCCAGAACTCATCGGAAATCTGATCCTCACGCACCATGCATCCCACGCTCTCAACGTCAGCGCCGAATCTTTGGGAGACACGCTCTAGTCCCCTGCAGATCCTGCATAGTCGGAGTACCACGGCAGACTGTTCGGCCCGCGATGTATCGGTGCTCGACGTACTGCCGGCCTAGGAGCTGCCGTAGTAGTTGAGATGACAGACGGTGTACAGGTATTGGACGTCGGCGCTGAAGGGCAGGGCGTTGGTGGATCCGACGGGACGGTGCTCGTTCTGGTAGTTGGACCACGCCCGGTCCTCGGCCAGGTACGTCAGGCAGTCCTGACGGCTGGGGTGTGCCCCGGGCTGCTGGGCGGGTGCGGGACCACCCAGAGCGAAGCCATTGGCGTCCCGCGCGATCGAGCCGTCCCAGGTGATCTTGCTGACGACTGGGGGCATGGCGATAGCCGACTGAGGGGCCATCGTGGTCGGGCTTGGAGCCGACGTGGGCGCAGGCTTCGACGTGGGCGTGATCTTCGGCTTGGGCTTGACCGTCGACGTGGGTGAGACGACGGGCTTGGTGTGCATCGATGGAGTGGTCGTCGGTGCTGCAGCAGCGTGCGTGGCCGACGTGGTGGCCGTAGGCGCTGCCGTCGGCGTGCTGGATCCTCCGCAGCCGGTGAGGCCGATGGCGGCAACAGTGAACGTTGCGGAGACGGCAATCGTACGGATCATGACTTCCCCTGGAGCGTGGTCGATATGGAACGCCTCCGTTTGACGTTCACGGATCGCACGATAGCGCTGCATCTGGTCTCTGACGCGGTTTGTCTCGGGACTGAACCTCACGGCAGGCTTTGCCGCGCCTTGAGACCCATCTGTGATGCTCACAGAGGCGAGCGAGGGAGTTCAGGACTCGGACGTTGGCGACGGATCGTGTCATCTCGGCCTTCGCCGTCAGCGCTCGTCGTTGCTATCTGACGTATTCAACGCCACGCGTCGCTAGAGTCCATACACTTCCGGAGAGGTTTCCGCGGCTGGCCAAGGTTGAAGCACTGCGGTGGTCTGGTGCGTGGCTCCCGCGGCGTCTACATACTGAATTGACACCGACTGTCCTGCAAGATGCGAAGAGTCCATCGCTACTAACTGATTCAAGCCAGTGACCGTGGACCCGTCCAGTGACGTGATGGTGTCGCCATCCGCGAGACCCGCCTTCTGCGCCGCGCTTCCGGCGCTCACTGTCACGATGTAAGCCCCAGGAGGCGAATTTGGTGCCGCGTTCTGGACTGTCACCCCGAGACTTCCAGGCGATGGGGCATCGATGCCGGACCGAGCGGCGTTCGCATAAGAAGACAGCGTGACCGTTTTGGTGATGGACGCGCCATCACGCTGGATCTTCAGCGTGACCCGTGCCCCGGGCATCAAAGAGCCCAGTTCGTCTACTACTTGGGGCCCGAGGAGATTTTTCCGTGGAATCATGCCGACGACGTTGAGGATCTCGTCCCCAGGCTGGAGCACTCCGGCGGCTGGTCCGCCGGCGATGACCTGGTCCACGATGAGGGGCGTCGCTGACCCACTGGCTGAGGTCGCATTACGAGATACCGCGTACACACCGAGCCACGAACGGTTGTCGCTGACAACGTGGAACGTCTTGGCTTTGACGTTGAAGCCGATGACGCGCGTGTAGTTGCGCGCGGGGGAGGCTTGGGGGTCTGCGGCCGTGATCCATTCTTGGTCCAGCTTCAACTGTTGACGGGGTATCTTCCCGACGAGTTTGGTCGTCATATCCGGTCCAGCGGTCTGGTAGACGACCTGCACGGTCTGACCGTCGAACCCAAGGACATACACCGACCCCGTCACGTCCGCCCCGCCAGTGGTCTGATCCCAGATGGCGAGGTCCGTGACACCGGCCGCCGGAACGATCGGCCGGTAGGTGAGGTCGCTGACGGAGAGGTCCGTCGGGAGCATTCCCTGACTTCCGGTCCAGCTCGGGCCCGGGGCGGCGGCATCGAAGACGGAACCCCAGGTGTGTGTGAACCTGTCGTAGGCGTAGATGACGAGGTCGGTCGAGTTGCCGGTAGGTGAGTCCGACGAGGGTTGGGTCGTGGTGACGACGACCTCGGGAGTGCCGGCTGTCAGACGCACCCACGTTTCGTCGGTCACTCGCTGCGACGATGACACGAGCCTCGACAAATCTGGAGGCTTTGGCGAACCCGAGGGAAGAGGCATACCCCCGGACAGCAGCGAGGCAACCTGAACCGGGGGTGACACGGTCGTCGGTGAGGCTGCTGCCGTTACGTGTGCAGTGCATCCGGAGAGAGCCAACAGCGCCGCGGCTGCGATCGACGTAGTCAGGATCGCTGGACGTCGCGCCGCACTCATACCGGTTCCCTCTTCCATCAAGTCTCGGGTGCGGCTCTTACGTAGCCGGGGCTCAACGTACTGTCCTTCCCTGCAGCGAATCTGAGAAAGTGACGGGCCCGAAGGAAAGCACGACTGCCGCACACTGTCCGGGTAAGCGCAGGTGGCAGCCCGAGTGCTGTGCTGGTCGCACTCTTGGCATGGTCAGATGGCTCGATCTTGCTCTGCGAGAGGGTTGCCCCCGGCCGTCACTCAGTCGACGAAGTGCTCCGGTGCGAGCCGGGCTACCTGAATGGCGTAGTGCTCCTCCCACGTCCCGTCGTCGAGCTCGAACTCGTCGTCCAGGCGCGCCCAGCCGGCCTCGACCCAGTCCGCCGGGATCCTGACGTGCACCACCGCCTCGCCGTATCCGTCGGTGCTGGCAGTGTCCGGATGAGTAGAGAAGAACGCCTCGGTGGTGTTCTCCTTCGAGGTCATGGCTCGGGAGCGGGCAATCTGCTCGGCGGCGTCCCGCGTCGTACGGGGGTAGAGGTCGAGCCAGTCGGTCATGGCATCGATTGTCCGGTGTCGGCCTCGGCTCGACAACGACCACCCCCGCCTGGCCAACACAACAGAGAGCTGAACATTCGATGATCGAGGTCACCCGGCAGTACTGCCCGGCCAGCGGCGTACCCGAGGGTCAGGCTCGCTCGACGCATCACCTGGTGCCCCGAAGAGCAGCCACCAACGTCTACGAGAACACCTGCGTCTACTGCGATACAACCGAGAAGACGCTGCGCGCTCAGACTCACGCTGATCCGCCGTAGCGCGGCCCGTCGACTATGGTTACCAGCCATAGACCCCCTCCCAAGCCTCTCCACGATGCTCACATGGGAGGGGCCCTTTTTCTGAGGCGTACCGACGCCATCTGGTGGCACCTCACCTGCGAGGTGAGCGTGCTGCCCAGGTCGGCTCGACGTCACGGTCGAGCCGACCTGGACACCGATCATCAGGTGTCAGGCCCACGCGTTCTTTTGGCCCGCGGAAACATCCATCCAGACACCGGTGCCGACGAAGTCCCTGACGTCATCACGCGGGCGGGCCGTCTCCCACCAGACACGACCGCAAGACCAGTCTCGGTGCCATCCGGTGATGGTACGGAGCTGCTTCGGACCGACGTAGCCTTTGACGGTCCCCATGAGGGTCGCTCCTTTACTGGCCGCCAGGTCGGCAACCCTGTCTGAGACGGGCCACACTCCTTCCCACGCTGCGCGGCGCTCCTTCTTGAGGAGGGGCCGGCCGCAGGGGTCCATCTTCTTGTAGTCGACGCCGGCGAATTGACGCATCAGGTGCCCGTCCTGGTCGTAGATCGGGTTCTCGTGCAACGCGACAAGCGACAGGCGATAGAGCAGCTCGCACGGCCACTCCACACGAGTGACATGGCGCGTGTCGGTCAAGAACCCGTCGACTTCAGTGCTGTCGATGCGCACGCTCCGCCCGGGACCGATATCGGTGAAGCGTCTCGCTCTGACCAGGTGGAGAACTTTGGCTGCGTCGATGTTCTGAACGTCAAAAGCCTCGCGCAGAAGCGCTGCAACCTGACTCGTGGAGAGCGGAATAGACATCTGTGGTGCTCCTTGGGTCCGGACCTCCCAGTCCGACGACGTGCGCCCTACCGACTCGGGTGCCGATGCGTGATCGCCCATCGCCAGCACAAGCTATCACTCCTACACTGAATCTGATGTAGAAGGTGTGCTCGAGCGGGCCTGTGCCGACCAGGTCGCCCATCGTGGTGTCCGCCCCAGTTCGCTGCCATAGGTGTGGGTATTGGCCTTATCGTGACCAAAAAGCACCGGGGGTGGAAGCGACCCAGGTCGAACCGCTCGGGCAGCTTCTCTTGCGCCCGGGAGACCAGGTTGTGACCGATTCGACCTGGCCGAGGCTTGTCGTCAATCCCAGCCCACGCATGACAGTGAAGTGTCAATGCGCGATTCGTGTGCAATACTGAAGTTACGTTCTGGTCTACTCCGACTGTGGACGTGATCCCAGGAGGTTCCACATGATCCCCACGTCACCCGCCAATGCCCTTGGGCCCTACGCTCGAGTCATTCGGCAGGTGCTCATCGACGTCGTGCGTTCGCGGCACGAGCGTTCTGCGGAGGCACATCAGGTGATGGAGACCCGGTACGCGATTGCCTACGGGGGTATGTGGCGGGACCTGCTGGACGACATTCATGAAGCCCTGACTGGACGCGGCTTCCAATCACACAAGATGCTCCCCGGGGGGTACCAGGTCCCCGTCGTCAATAACTGCCTGGTGTACGTGTGCCGGCTACCGGACAGCCCAGACGCGGTGAGCTCATTCGCGTCGAGCCCCACCCGGAAGAACGGCTTCACCGCGCAGCCGCCCGAGGCAATGCTGTTCAAGCCCGGCTATTTCGAAGGGGACGAGTCGCATAATGACGCATCCGAGGAGAGCGAACTGCACCGTGCGCTGAGAGCCGTCCCCGACACGATGCCCGTGGTGCTCGTCACGGTTCAGTCGTCGCCACTGCAACTGCAGTCCATTCGATGGGGGATCGCCATGCTCGACGAGTCGGGCGCGGTGAACCTGCGCGGGCAGGAGCTGCTCTGGGAGCCCGAGTCCGGCGTCGACACAGAGGTGTCCGAGGTGGAGTCGTTCGACCAGGGCACACCTGTTGTCCCTCCGGTCGAGCTGCGCGAGCAGAAAGACCGACCCGATGCGTGACGATGACCCGAGTCTGTTCGACCTGCCGGGTGCCCGAAGCCGCCAGGGTCGGTTCGAGCCAGCCCGACTCACGCAGGCCCGGGTACGGGCCAGGATGAGCAAGACCGATCTCGCTGCTGAGGTCGACGTGTCACCGGCTGCGATCGGACAGTACGAGGCCGGAGTCAACTCGCCTCGCTCGGACGTGCTCAACCGACTGGAACACGCACTGGGGGTGCGCCCCGGCTTCTTCAGCCTCGGCCGCCCACTGGCCCGGATCGACACCCTCAACGCACACTTTCGCAGTCTGCGGTCCGCCCGGGTGGGTGACCGGCAGGCCGCGCTGGCCACGGCAACGCTGGTGTGGGAGCTGACGTTCGCGCTCGAGCGGTATGTGAAGCTACCGGAGGTCGACCTGCCCGAGATCATGTCCGGCACTGCGCCCGCCGACGCCGCGGCGGTCCTGCGCGAGCACTGGAGCCTGCCGGACGGGCCGGTGAAGCACCTGGCCGCCACGGCCGAGTCTCACGGCATCGTGATCGCGGTGCGGCCGCTGGGTGAGATCGACGCGGTGGACGCCTTCTCGGTCCTCATCGTGGACCGGCCCATCGTGATCACGACACCTCGGCGCAGCAAGAACGTGTTCGAGCACCGGTTCTCCATCGCTCACGAAATCGGACACCTGCTGCTGCACTGGGACTCGGGTGATCACAAGCACAGTGTGTCCATCGAGCGCGAAGCCGACGAGTTCGCTGCCGCACTGCTGACGCCGGCGGCAGCGATGGACGGATCTCTGCCTCAACGGCTGGATCTGGCGGCCTTGGACCGACTCGGCCGGACCTGGGGTGTCTCACCGAAGTCGCTGGTACGCCGGATGGTCGAGCGAAACCGCACGACCGAGTCCTCGGCACGGCGGGCCTATCAGCGCCTGACGATGGTCTTCGACCCGACCACCGATCCCACCAGCGCCTACCCCGGAGAGGTACCGACTCTGCTGACGAAGGCGGCCGAGCTGGCGGCCGACCACGGGGCTGGCGTACCGGCCCTGGCCGAGGCGTTGAAGTTGCATCCGACGCAGGTGCGCGACCTGCTGGGGGAGATCGACCAGCGGCCGGTATTGCGCCTCATCGGTGACGAGAACTGACCAGTGAAGAGGCAGTGTCCCCGCAATTATTGCCAATCCGAGCTCAGGGCGCTGCGCCGATGACAGTGGAGACCGACCAACTGGTGTAGGAACCCGAGTTCTGTGTCCCTTCTCCAATGGTGTGGCATAGGCGTGTCCTCGTCGGCTTTCCAGGGCACCGGTCGAGCATGAGGCATGTAACCTACAGTAAGTCGCTGTAGGCCGGTGCGGTCAAGGCGAGCGGTGCGGCGATCGCGGTCGTGGCTTTTGTCGCGGGTCAGGCGGCTTCGAAGAGTGCCGAGCCGTATCCGGCTGTGGCTTAGTGCGATGAAGGCAGCGCACCTCAGGTCAAGCCAGCCGACATCGTTCTGTCGTGCGCTGACGGCAAGACCGAACTGCGAAACATGAAGTGGCAGAAGTGGACCACCCAAAGTGCGGTGGGCAGCGGAGTACTCAACGAGAACAACTGCCAGCCTGTCTGTGCGGACGGGACCAGTCAGCCGTACGCGGTAAAGATCACACTGGCGCCCTCGAGCGGTAGTACTACACCGCTCTTCGGTGCCGCGGATCTGTCGTCCATCGGTGACTTGCCGAGTCGGGGCAGAACCAGATGCACTACCAGCTCCTTAGCGGGAAGGCTTGACACCAAAGGGAGTCTGGCGGCGCAGTGGGTGGGCGTCTTGGTCAGGTTCCATGTCAGTGCCAGCGACACCATCCTTGCTATACATGCACCGAACCACGCGAACCGGATTTGCAGGAGGAGCATTGAGTGCCACACCGTGCGCGAGGTGGTGCTCAGCTGAGGGGGCAGGATCGCACGCTCGCGGCGCATCACCCACCCAGCACGTCCGCCGTGACATCGGCGCGCCGGTCTAGGACAGTTTCGTCTGCGCCGCCGCACCTCCGTCGATCGACCGATGCAGGTGGCCTCGATCAGCGCCTGCATCCGCCGACCGAGACGACCGCGGCATCCCATCAACCCTGTCGGGGACTCCGCGGTGACCACCAACCGCTGCTCCTGCTGGACGGCAGCGATCAGATCGGACCCGCTCGAGTCGACCAGCAGATCACAGTTGTCGCTCTCTGAAACGGGATCCTCAGCCCGAACTGCACGACGGCAGCACCTGGGAGTCACCCACAGCCGAGGTCTCCGGTAGAGCAGGAAGATTGGTTGCATTGCGGTCTAGGAGGACCTCGGCGCCCCACCACAGCAGCCCACCCCTACTCGACGCGTCGCGGACCGTCAGTCCGCCGTAGGTATGAAGGGCCCTATTTCACACGCCACAACTTGTAGGTGTTCGCCGCGAAGCCCGCATCGCGTGAGGACCAGGACCCGCGGTTAACGCGCATGTTGTAGCCGTAGTTGCTGTCGACGACTGTCGCATTCGTCGGGCTGTTCCCCCCGGTGATGATGACCGTGTGTTCCCCGTGGCCGTCGTACCACTGGCAGATGTCGCCGGGGGCGACCGTGGCCCAGGATTGCCCTGTGGCAAATTGCGCCCAGATTGACTGGTACGTGGACGGAGCGCCGGGCATATGGATCGACGGGCCGCCGGCGTAGCGGATCTGGTCCTCTACGAAGACCAGGCACTGCTGGCCGTAGGGGTAGTTGTTCGGGTAGCGGTTCGCGCCGGCGAGGATCCCGGCGTTGTACCGGCCGATTGCGGCGGCGCTGCCGTAGCCTCCGGCAAGAGATGGGCTGGTGGCTTTGCTGTCCATGCCTAGTTTCAGATCGCCGGGACTACCTGCGTCTCCGACCGACCACAGATTCCCGGTGTTGGCCTGGAACGCGAGTTGATAGCCACCACCGGAGAGCCCAACGATGGCCGGGCTCGTGCCGGGCTGCATCCCGAGGGCCCAGTTCTTGGGACCCGACTGTGAGTCCCAGTGCCACAGGGACGCGGTGTTGGCCTGGAACGCGATGCGGTAGCCACTCGAGCCCTGCGCGATGACCGGTGAGGTTCGCGGTGCCATGCCGAGTCGAAGGTTCGCCTTCGCCAAGCCGCCGAACGTGTAGAGGTTGCTGGTGTTCGCCTGGAATGCCATCTGCCAGCCGCCGGCCCACGTTATGGAGGGGCTCGTGAAGGGTGCCATTCCCTGGTGCCAGTCCTGTCCGCCACCGGACGCGGAGTCATACGTCCACAACTCCCCGGTGTTGGCTTGGAACGCGATGCGGTACGACCCGCTTGGGCCGGCTGCGATCGACGGGCTCGTGCCGGTCATCATCCCCAGGTTCAATCGCGCAGGGCCGTATTGGGAGTCCCATCGGTATAGGTCGTGGTTGTTCGCCTGGAACGCGACGACGTAGCGTCCGTCGCTCAGCCGAGCGATGGCTGGCGACGACGCAGCGTCCATGCCCTGGGCAGTGTTCTTCTTGATGTCGTCGCCGTAGACGATGAGCGCGCCGGTGTTGGCCTGGAATGCGAGCTGGTAACCGCCGCGTCCGTTGCCGGCCATGGCAGGGCTCGTGCCGGCCTTCATGCCTTGGCTGTGGTCACCTGATGCGGTCCACCACAGCGCGTTCGTGTTGGCTTTGAAGGCAATCGCGTACGACCCGCCGAGCGCGAACGCCGGCGGCGTTTCGGTGAGGAGCACGGCCGCGGCTGCAGCGGCGACGGCGCCGCCTACCACGACACGCCGGGTCGGTGTGGGTCGAGAGTTTCGATCGGTCACCATCGCGTTCCTTTCGTCGGAAAATCGGACAGGGCACTGATTGTTCAACGGAATTTCGGGGAGCCCATCAGCCCGAGGCCGACTTTGAGCTCGGTATCCCCGCCGGACACGGTCACGGTGGTGACGCCGGACTTTCCTTGGTTGGTGCGGACCTCGACGTGGTGGCTGCCTGGTGTCACGGGCACGACGATGCGCCCGTGGGCGCGCAGGCTGCCGTAGGGGTAGCCGTCGACGTGGACCTCGGCGTGGACTGCGGCGCGGGCGAGGCTCGGCCGGGTGAATACCAGGGCGCAGTTTCCGCCGGGTGCGGCGACGCCGCACCGTGGGCACGCGACGGCGGAGTCGGAGATCTGGTTGCCACACTCGCGGCAGTTGATCAGGGCCAAGGCAGGCTCTCCAAGATTGTGATGATGGTGATGTGGACGCGTTCAGATTCTGTCGCTATCGAGAACCCTCGGGTAGTCGTCTTTTCGGGTGACCTATGAATAGGCGGCCACCGGTGGTCGCTGCCTCTACGCTGAGCGCATGTGGTCGGCCGGCGGGGATGCAGACGCTGCCGCGGCGTTGTCTGGCGGCCCGCCGTTGGGGGTCTGGTCGCGTCTGGTACTCCGACTGATCTGGCTGATGTCGGGTCTACTGGTGCTGGTCAACGCCGCGGGGATCGTTCCCGGACTGGCCCAGGCGATCCGCTTCGACCCTTGGTACGCACTGGTGGGTGCCCTGTTCGCGCTCGGCCAGTACGCGGGGTGCCGTCGGGGCCTGCAACCCCGGTGGGGTCGCCCGTGGGCCCCGACAACGCTGGTGGGGTGCACCCTGGCTGGCCTGTACCTGGCCGCGTTGCTGGGCCAGCCGCACGCGGCCTCCACGTTGTGGTGGCCGGGGATCCAGCTGTTCATGGCCGCAGCGTGCGGCGCGTGCGCGCTGGCGAACAGGGCTGCCAGCGACGTGTTCGCGGTCGCGATCGTGGTCGCGGGAGCCCCCGCGTTGTTCCTGGGGCAGGCGCTCACCTGGCCCGTCATGGAGGCGACGCTGGCCACGTTGATTCAGGCGGTCGCGTTAGCGGTGATCGTCGGCCGAAGCCTGCGCGGTTTCCCGGTGTTCGGGGCGGCGGCCGACGCAGCCGCACACCAGCGGCAGCTCCTGGACCATAGCCTGACCGGCGACAACGCGGCCCGGCTGCGGTTTGTCCATCGTTTTGTGCACGATGAGGTACTGCACACGCTGTCGGCGATCAGCATGACCGACAGTCAGATCACCGACGCCGAAGCGAACGCGGAGGCAGCATGCGTACTGACCCGGTTGTCGGGACCGGTCACGACCGGTGCCGGAGAGCTGGCGGATCTGCGGGAAGCGCTGGAAAAAATCCCGACCCGGTTGGGGTCATTGACCTGGCAGGGGGCCCGACCGATGGTACCGACCAGTATCGCCGTCACCTTGACCGCAGCGGCCGCCGAGGCGGTCCGCAACGTCGAGCGGCACGCGCACACCGACGGCGCAGCGGGGCGGGTGTCCAGCGACAGCCTGTCTGTCACCGTGGAGATCGTCGACGACGGGGTCGGGTTCCGGCCCGAACAGCGGCCGGAGGACCGTCACGGCTTGACCGGGTCGATCCAGGCGCGGATGGACGACATCGACGGGACCGCCACCATCGCTTCGGCACCGGGAGTGGGCACCACCGTGACTCTGGTGTGGGGGCCGCAGCTGCCGACCCTGGCCGGCCGGTACTGGGGATGGGTCGACGACAGTGTCAAGGATCTGATCAAGTGGATGCTGCGGATGTTCGCTCCAGTCCCGATCGCGGCGGCGCTCATCTGTGTGCTGCAGGTCACAGTGGTCACGAGGCCGGGCATGGCGTTGCTCGGGGGGTTCGCGTTAGTTGCGTTGTATGTTTGCGGGGCGAAATGGGGGCTTCGCGACCGGCTCACCGGATGGCTGAGCTTGCTGCTGGTCGTCGCGGCACCAGCGATCGTGCTCATCGGCGCGCTGGCCACCGCCACTGGGGACACGTCGACGGCCCACCAGCCTCTCAGCGGGGCCAGCGACTGTTTGCTGGTCCTGATGATTGCGTTCCGGCCCGCGCGGGAGGCGGCGCTGGCGACCGCCGCAGTGTTCACCGCGATGTGCTGGCTGGTGACAGCGCACATGGGCATCCTGTTCAACGTGGCGGACTCGGTGCCGATGCTGTTATCTGCATTGGTCGGCGCTGCCGTCGCGTTCGGGATCCGGTACATCCTGGGCACCACCGGCCGCCACGTGTTCCTGTCCGAGGACACGCGACGCTGGGCGATGGCCGCCCAAGCGAACGCCGTCATCCTGCATGCGGAGATCGCCACTCACCTGGATACCGTGGCCGCCGGTGTGACCCCACTGCTGTCTCGGATCAGCGCCGAACCGGGCTACCGGATCAGCGATCAGGACCGGCGTGAAGCCTCCCAGCTGGAAACTCAGCTGCGTCAGGATGTGTCCCTCGGGTATGCACCAGCCACTCGGACAGCTCTGCGGCGTTTACACCGCTGTGAGGTACCGGTGACGGTGCGGATGACGGCAAACCCGCCGGGGCCGGTCGACGACGCCATCGCGGCCATCCTTAGCCTGACCGATGTCGACAGTGTCGGCTCCGGTCACCGGCGCGTTCGTGAGATGACGGTCACCGTGCTGCCCGACGGCAACGCGCACCGGGTCTCGGTCGTCCTGCGGCCAGCCCAGCACCTCGTGATCCCCTCTCCCCTCAGCACTACGATCACCGTTCGCCATACGTCGACCATGACCCAACTCACCTCGATCGTCAGGAGCTCCCATGGAACAGGTTGACCGCCCGCTGCGAATCTGCGGTATCGACGACCACGAGCTGGTGCTGGTCGGCATCATCGGCCAGCTGCGCGAGGAGAGCGTGGACTTCGAGTGGCTCGGGTCAGCAACGACCTGGCCCGAACTCGAGCAGCTACTGGCCCTGCAGTCGTCGCCACCAGACATCGTGCTGGTGGACCTGCAGTACCCCGACGACACCAACCCGAACGAGGTCATCGCCACCCTCACCAGCAGAGGCATTCGATGCGTGGTGTTGACGTCGTTGCTGGTCCCGGTGCCGATCCAGTCCGCTCTCGAGGCTGGCGCGGTCGGGGTCATGCTCAAAGGAGACAAACCGCAGGTCCTGGTCCACACGCTCACCCAACTCGCCCAAGGAGAGGAGTTCGCGGCCTCCAGCGACCTGGCGTTCGCCCTGGCGAATGATGCCGACCTGTGCGTGCGCCTGGCACCCCAAGAGGTCAACGTCCTGAGACAGATCGCCGACGGACTCTCCCAGACCGAGACGGCTCACGCACTGAATATCAAGCCAAGCACCGTCAAAACGTACCTGAACCGCGTATTCGCCGAGTACCGCTCCAACGGCAGGTACGTCGCGTCCGCCCACGGGGCCATCAAAGAAGCCCGCGCCGACGGGTACCTCAACCGCTGAAGCCCATGAGACAGACCGTGGAGTGCGGATAGCAGGCGATCCGCGGACATAGCCGTCGAAGACGCAGCCTGGCGACGAAGCCGCGAGGCGCGTTGTCCGTGATCGTCTTTCGTGTCGCAGTGGCCACCCGTCCTCCGCTCCACACGAGACTATGACCCTGACGGTCTCATCGGCACTCGGGCCATGACCCGTTCAGGCGTGGAGCCCGAGATGCGCAGTGCCCGCCGTACTGGTCGCAGAGCTGGCCGCTGGTATCTTCGCGGAGCACGTTGTACCGGCCATGACCGTCGCGGTCCCCAATCTTCAGAGCCCGAGCATGTAGCGAGGTCGGCCTCTCGGGATCGTCCCGCTCCATGGCTCGATCGTCCGCGACGCCATCCCGCGAGATCGTGAGCGCCCGCTCGAGGGGGCCAGCGTGTCATCGGTGTTTTCGATCGCAGTGAGTGCCGCTGCTTGATCCCGCGGAAGGCGGTCTGTACCACCTGACGTCGCAGGAGGATCGATCCCAGCACGGTCCTGGCGGCGGACTCACCCACCCCGAGCGCTGACCCATTCGCGAGTCTCAAGACCCGTAGAAATGGCAGCGACCACCGGTGTCGTCTTTTCGTATGTCACCCGAAAAGGTGACTACCGGAGCGTTCTCGAGAGCGACAGAATCTGAACACATCGGCGTCATCACCACGATGGGAGGGCCCGTGCTGGCTCTGATCAACCGCCGCGAATACGGCGACCAAGGAGCAACAAATACCGCTCAGCAAGGCATGCAGGTCAAGATGATAAGTCCCTGAAAATTCGATCAGGCTTTGTCTGCGCAAGAAGAGTACGGCGGCCGCATCATTGATAGTCAGGTGAGTGCTACGCCAGGATAGCCGAGATGGTCGTCCTGCGACGTGTTACAAAGAGAGAGGCGAATAATAATGTTCAAAGCCGAAGCACAGAAGACCCCGAGCGGAAACTGGAACGTGAAGGCAACCTGCCCCAAAAAGCACACAGTTTTCAAGAAGCAAGGAGACAACAACCCCGTGAAATGTCCATACTGCGGATACGACGTCTACTGAGCCTGCGCTTGTGCAACCCCTCACGGGCCCGGCTGCTTTCAGGTCGACGACAGGCGGCCGGGCACGCGATGGGAGTGGAGTTTGCCGAACTTGCCTCAGATGTTCTTCCGAATCGGGTACTGAGCTTGCGACGCGTTCCCCGATATTCCAGCCAGGTCAGGTCGATCGACCTAATACGCGCAGTGTTTTGAATACACAGTGGAACTTCGGTCAAATGAAGGAATTGGGGCCATGACGTGCTCAGTAAACCGGAGTTTCTTACGGTTTATAGTGAAATCTGATAGGGCATATCAGATGTGAAACATTCTGCAGTCTGCCGGACGGTCGGCTGATTTCGAAGCGAATGTTGGCGCACGATCTCAAGATAAGGAGTCTTCATATGTCGAGCGTAGTTTCAGTTCTGATTGTGATCGCGGTCATTGCATTTTTGGGCGTGTACCTGTGGTGGCAGTCGGAAGCTAAGAAGACCCACGGGACCGTCGTCCCGCTCAACCAGCAGGCGGTGGCTGACCTGGTGAGGGGATCGTTCAACGGCGTGCTTTGGAAGGATGTGCCCGGTCCGGGGCATATCAACAAGAAGAGGAGAGCCCTCCGGGGCGAAGGTGCGACGGTGTCCGTCGACATCGAACCCGCGGCGCAGGGCGGGACCGAAGTGTCGACATGGATGTCGGCATGGAGAAGTCGGTATGGGTTCGCGAGTTTCGGCGGAGCAGCATACCGGCAGAAGAAGAGGCTCCTCAAGCGTGTCGATGAGGCGCTCCAGGAGGTGCCTACAAACATTGTCAGTGTTCCGTCGAGTCCAGCTGGCGCTTCGACGGGCCCCACCGGAACTGTTCAACCCCAGGGACTTCGGCCTGTTGGAGGGGTGCCGATGCGCCAGTCATCTGCACAAGGTACCGAGGGAAACCAGAGGGTGCAGATCGCCGATCCTGGGCTTCACGAAAACGACGACAGGCAGTTGCTCTACACGTTTCTGAGCACATGGCCGCTGGCTGCCATCTTCTATGGGCCACTTCCCGCGGAGGATCTCTTGGACCAGGTGCTACATGCGGCTTCCGCGTTCAGGCGCTCGGAACCCTTCGGGATTTCCTTCATGCACATGTCTGAGCCGGGGATGGTCTGGGCCATGACCGAGAACTCCCGTGGCGCGGCGATTCTCATGTTCATGGAGGAAAGCAAGGACTCGACACTGTTCCTCTCGCATGTCCTGAAGCCGCTCGAGAGTGGGATGAAGGCCCCCGTGCGGCACACCATGGCGGGCAACGGTGCGGTCGAGCGAGAAGTCGCCGAGTACCTCGATCGCTTCGATGTCGTCGAGCCCTGGGAGCTGCCGGCCATGAAAGACCTGCGACCGGCGGATGCAACCACGCTGCCTCTCTCGTTGCGACGATCGCTGTCGAACTGGGATCACCTCTCCAACCAGCTCTACACGCGCACGCTGCGCGACAAAGACGGTGATGATGTAGCAGTCACCCTCAGCCCGGAGACTGCCTCAATCCTGTGCCTCGGGTACGTGATCGGGAAGAGCGACGACGGCGACTTGAGCGAAATCCGCTGGCTGGAAGCACGCACCGGTTACCAGCTCAGCTGGGGTGAAGGGGCCGTCCTTGCCTCGCGACTGCTACCGGTATCCAGTGACGTCCAGTCCGTCGATCGTGACGCGCAGGAACTTGTTGACGTCGTCGCGGTCGCTCTGGCTGAGGGCCCGAACGCCAACGGCACAGGCGGTCTTACGGCCGCAGCTGGGATCGCGATACCGTCGAACTCACAGCCCCAAGAAGGTGAAGCGTTCGACCTCGACGCAGTCATCCGAGCGTCCAAGGACGACAACTTCGACCCGGGTCAGGCCTCCGCAGAGCACTTGAAGACCATCGATTCCCTGGTGCAAATCATGAACCCGATATACGAGTCGGACGAATCCGAGGCGCTCAAACCGTCGATACCGCACATCGTGGCTTCCTGCCAACAGCTCGTTCGCGAAGACCCGCGCCTCATACGGTTCGTTCAGGACATCAACGGCATGGCCACTCGTGGAGCGCTGGGGGACTGGGCCCACGACACGCGGGGAGGGACTCTGGGCGAGCAGGGCTGGAGTCAGCTCGGCGAGAAGCTTGTGGCAGCGTTCCCGGGCGTGGATCTGGTCAGGGAAGATGAGTGACAAGGCGACTGGTTCGGCAGATCTGCGACCACGGGTACCGAGCCGGTTCATGCAGTGTCAGGCTGCGACAGCCCGGTTATCTCCTGGGCGTTGCGATCCGACGTGGTTTCCGCAGGATGCGCCCGCTGGTCACGTGGGACGTGATTCAATCAAAGCGACATCGGGGTGTGCGTGGCAATCGTCCAACTCGCTATGACGTTACAAGAAACGCAAAAGCGCTAATCGACAGGGCAAGAGTGAGTCTTGCTTGAGATATTTCGAAGGAAGTCATGGGACTGTTTTCGCGCAACGAGAAGAAGAAGGCAACCGGACCAATGCCCTGGCCGGAGGTTACACTGCCCGAACCGTGCATCATCGCCTCCGACGGCGAGGCGGGAAAGGTGCTGGACGAGATGGGGTCGATCCAGCGAGCGATCATGGACGGTGGGAGCGTCAACGGAGCAGGCAATGAACTTGTCTCTCGGGCGGAAGGCGTCGTCATCTACCTATTAGCGAGTGGTAAGAACCAGGCTGAGGTGTTTGCTAAACTCGTTGCGCCACTATCGAATTGGTCTATGGGCAGGCTGTTCAAATTTGATCCGGACGATCCTGAATTTGAAGTAGGCCGTTACGCCTGTGCGCAAGCGACCGATTTCAGGAAGAAGTACCAGTACCTGGATCCGACCAATCTTGATTAGCCGATAGGCCTGATTTCATGAAACAGCATCGCGATGAAGATTCCACCGGGCGTGATTGCCGGGCTGCCGGTTGGCAGCAGGTCACAGGTAGGAGTCAGTAATGGCGCTGGTGTTCAACATCCTTCTTCATGCCCTGCTGGTCCTGTCGATGCTGGCGTTCCTAGTCGCCCTGCTGTTCATGGCGTTCCGCACGGGTGACGGCACGGAACGACTGCGAAGGTGCTTGGCTCTGTTCGCCGGTGCCATGGTCGTGGTGGGTGCCCAGGCGAGCGGGGTCAGCTTCGCCGTGTTTGCGGCCAGGTCGCTGGCACACGCACGAGGCGCGAGCACCGCAGCTCATTTGTTTGCGGTGATTGTCCCGGCTGCGGTCGGTGTCGGCTTGGGCTACTACTTCGTTCGGGTGTACCGGCGTAGCGAGGTGTTCGGCCTTCGCATGCTCTGTTTTGTGGGAATGCTGGCGCTGGCGGCGTTTGCCGAGGTCTACGCGTCGGCCACGCACACCCGCGGCGTGTTCCTGAACGCTGCCGCGCTGCCGAACCTCTCCTTCGTCGTCGGGCTGGTACTGGTGTTCGTGTTCGGCGATAGCGGGAATGATCATCGGGCGGTCGCCGATGTTCTTCGCTCCTTGTCCCGGGGGCGGATGGGTCAGGCCGCGTCCACTGGCGCTGAGGGTGAGGACGTCGTGAGACTGGAGCCTCACCGTGAGAGCACGCAGCGTCCACCGCGTGACCCGTTCGCGTTCTAAGGAGACTGACTATGGCGACGCGAAGTGTGAAGCGGGTATGCCCGTACTGTGGGACCATCCTGCTGCTGGAGGCTCTGCCCCTCGTGTGCACGGCCAGGGGACTCGACTCCGCGGTGGCGCAGGTCACTTGGGACGACACCGATGCGAGCTCATCAGTGTGGGACCCGCCCTCCGGTGCGCCGAGTCACGGGACGCTCGGCGCGTTTCCCGTGCTCCGCGAGGCGAATTTGACCGGTAGCAAGGTCGTCAAGGCGATGACCCGTCTGCAGCACCCGTCCGAAGTCGCCGATCCCAGGGACATGCCGCGCCGGGCCTGCACGGCGTGCCTCAAGGCGCTGCCCGAGGAGCTGGATGAGTGCGACGCACTATTGCTGGCGGTCGTCGGGCTCAACCGTGCGGGCAAGACCTACTTTCTGGGCTCGAGCTTGAACGGTGCCACACGGTTCGATGGTCTGGCCGACTATGGTGTCGAGCTGTTCGAGCCACTGGAAGAGACGGCGTCCGTTCTCCACAAGAACTACTACCAGCCACTCTTCCACAGGCATGAGCGGCTGCCGATCACCCCGGTGATGGATCACGTCGAGCGGCCGCCGCTGGTCTTCAGGGTCAAACTGACCGGGTTACGCCCGTTCCTTCTGTTCACCCACGACATCAGCGGCGAGGCGCTGGTCTCGAACCAGACGCGCCACGTGACTGCAAGCTTCCTGCGTCGCGCCAACGCGATGATCTTCATCACCGACCCGCTCGACGTCGAGTACATCGAGTGGAACCTCGCGCCCGAGGAAGTGGAGGAGGCCGGCGGTGGGCTCCGGGACCTGAATCAGACTGCTCTGCTGGAGGCCCTGCTGCGCGAGCTACCCACGCCCGGCGGTGGCAAGACGCCACATCTGGCTGTGGCGCTGTCGAAGAGCGACTTGATCGAGAAGGCGACGGGGCGCAAGTACCGGTTCTCGGAGCCCCCGTCTCCAGGGGACTGGCGTGACGACGTCAGGCAGGTCAACGAGGAGATTCGCGAGCTCTTGACGGAGATGGGGGAGAGCAAGCTGTTGCGGCTGTCGGACGGCTACCCGCGCACGTCCTTTCACGCGATGTCCGTGCTGGGCCGCGAGTCGGACAGAGAACGCCGTCACGGCCGGCCGGTTCCCTTGCGGGTCATGGACCCGCTCGCGACGGTCCTGGAGGCTATGCGTCCCATGGTGGGTGCGGAGTGATCGACCAGCTCCGGTACGCCTGGGCTAACCATGGCTTGACGGGCGTGGGTCGGCTGCAACCCGTCGCCGCATCCTCGGGTCTGCTCAACCCACAGGCGAAGAGACACATTCTGGCCACACGCCTGTGCCGGTACGACAAGGCCCCGGGGACATCGACGACACCGATCTCCTACGGCTGGCTGGACTCAGGTGAGAACCGTTTCCTGTTCCGACGCGAGTTCCTGACCGACGACCAGGCAGGTCACCCGGGAAACTTCGCCGCGCACGTCCTGGTCGCGCCCGCTGACGAACTGACCGTCTCTCGATGCCTGGCCCTGTATCACGGGTCGTTCTGGTGGCATGGGCCTCGTTCGGACGACACCGTCGGCGAGGTCCCCGAACTGGACATCCATGATCTGCTCGGCAGCACCGACGGCCCCAGGCGTGAGGACCTCAGGCATGAGGCCGTGGCGAGCCCGGCAACCGAGGACCTGCTGACGGCACTGCTCGCCGAAGAACTAGCCGCCCAACTGACCGTGACGCCCGATGAACTCATGACCGCCATGCACACCGTCAACACGATGCTGCCGGGACTGCTGGACTCCCAGTCATTCTCCACCTACGAGGCCGGGCGGCTCGCGCGATTCTTCACCATCCACGGGTCTCCGTCTCCGGATCGAGTCCCGCGAGAGTCGCCCGCCCGAACTGAGGCTCGGACAGCCGCGCGCGCCCTGCTCTTCAACACGAGGTTCCC
Organism: Leekyejoonella antrihumi; assembly: GCF_007845645.1. GTDB lineage: Bacteria > Actinomycetota > Actinomycetes > Actinomycetales > Dermatophilaceae > Leekyejoonella > Leekyejoonella antrihumi. The sequence goes on along the minus strand of NZ_VCQV01000051.1, from coordinate 7,721 downwards.
GACCACGGTGACCCACACGCTCTGGGCCGGGTACCAGGGATCTGAGGGCTCCCCGGTGAAGGCGTTTCGGCGTCTGGTGTCCGCGGTCGACGTGAGCATTCAAGGATCCGCGACGAACGTCGACGCAGTCCTCCCCGCCCTCGGGACGCCCGAGTGCGCCGGCCAACTGTTCGAGTTCACCGAGATTCGCGACGCGGTCGCCCGCGCGCTGGTACGGGGCGGGCCTGTCGAGGGAGGTAGGGCTCGGATCGTCCGCAGCCTCTGCAGGTCGGGCACCCGGATACAGGCCGACGCCTGGGACGCCTTTGATCAGACCGCCATGGGCGTCCTTGAGGGAAATATCCCGGACAGTGATCTCTGCGCGGCTCTCGACCAGTTGCCGTCAAGCCACGCGCTGCCACGAATCGCGACGCGACTCCTCCAACGGGCCGAAACCGGCAGTTTCCCCACCCAGAGATGGCCGATGCTCCTTCTGCTGGCCGCCCTCCAGGATCCGACGCCCCTCCGCGACCAGAACTACGCGCACGCGATCCGGACTGTCGCCCCCCACTTGACGCGATGGGCCAGCTGCTCGGAGTTGGCCCGACAGCAGCAGATCGACCTCCTCGCCGAATATGTACACACCGGCCGCGTGCCTGAGCAAGAGGCAGTCCGGACGCTGGAGCCGGCATTTCGTGATCTCATTTCATCGAACCCGGACGTGATTACCCCGATCACAGCAGAACTGACCTCGAGCCCCTACATCGGTGGTGTCATCCGCGATCAGGTCGCGCAGTCGGCACACCGCGCAGGCACCCTGTCAGCGGCTCACCTCGACGTGCTGCACTCTACCTTCGACGGCACCTCACCGTCGGCTGCCGACCTCACCGTCATCATGAAGCTGTGCACCGGCGTCCGGCTCCCACCCGGGTGGGGAGAACTCGTTGCCAGCCTCCTTCTACGGCATGCCGAGCGCGTGCTGTCGGAGCCATACGCACCGCACGTGGAGGACCTGCGTCGACTCGTGGAAAGCGCCCGCGGCACAGCGATCCGACCACTCCTATCGGCCATAGACACCTCCCGGTCCGTCCGGACCCTCGAGCACCACCTTCAGGAGCTTCCGCTCGACCAGGCCGGCGTGTTGAGACGGTTCTATGTCGACCGGACAATCTCCATGGGCTACCTGGACAGCGACCACACGGCCAGACTGTTCGACCTGCTCTCGTCGGCCGATGGAGTCGATTCTGCCGCAGTTTGCCTCCTGATCGCCGCTCAGCGCGGCATGCGTCTCTACGGCCGAAGCCTCTCTTGCCACCACGTCTTCGTTGCTCTTGGGGAGTCCTACCCGGACGCATTCGTTGGGACTAAGAAGGTCTCTCGGCGCATACGCGCGCAGCCCAGGTCGCGCACCCGCCTCCACGGCCTCGCCGCCCATACCTTCTCGTTGCTCAGCCACACCGACCCTCAATACGCCGAAAGCGTCGTCGAGCACTTCACCTACGGGCGCCCAAACCGCGCCTGGATCAAATTCCTGGTCGGTCAGTCCAGCGATGCGGCATGGAAGGCCGAGAGGAAGGAGGGTGGTGTCGGAAGAAGAAGAAGAGGCTGATGCGATGAAGGAGCGGGGCCTCCCCGTTCCTCGTGGGTTTCCTTCCAGCGCGAGATGCTGGGAGGTGCTCAAGACCATCGGATCGAAGGAGGCCCCTTATGTCTGAGTATGGCGGTCAACAGTTCGTCGGGATCGATCTGCACCGTAGGAGATCGGTGATCGTGCGTACCACCGAGGCCGGTGAGACGTTGGAGTCGGTGCGGATCAACAATGGCTTGGACTCGCTCGCGGCGGTGATGGGCCGGGCTGGTGAGGCGCCGGAGGTGGTGCTGGAGGCGACCTATGGCTGGTATTGGGCGGTCGATGCCCTGCAGGCCGGCGGTGCCGACGTGCATCTGGCGCACCCGTTGGGGGTGAAGATGTTCGAGCTGCGCAGGGTCAAGAACGATTTTCGTGACGCGACCGATCTGGCTGATCTGTTGCGGATGGGCCGGCTACCGCAGGCCTGGATCGCGCCACCGGCCACCCGAGAGCTGCGCGAGCTGGTCCGGCACCGGGCCAAGCTGGTCGCGCTGCGCTCGGGCTGCAAGTGCGAGGTCCACGCGGTGCTGGCCAAGCTGGGCGTGCAGGTCCCGATGTCCGACCTGGGGGTACCTCCCGCTTGCGGGGGAGTCGGCGAGCGTGGACTGGCGCTGCTGGAGCGGGTGTCGGCCCCGGCCCCGTATCTCGCGCGGGTCCAGTCGTTGCAGCGGCTGATCGCGGTACTGGACGAGGAGGTCGACCTGGGGGTACCTCCCGCTTGCGGGGGAGTCGCCGGGCTGGCCCGCGGCCGGCTCGCCGCAGACCCGAACTATCAAGCGGTGCAGACGATCCCGGGGATCGGGCCGATCCTGGCCGCGGTGTTCCTCGCCGAGATCGGTGACGTGCACCGGTTCCCTGGCCCGGAACAGTTGACCTCCTGGGCGGGACTGACCCCGAAACATCGCGAGTCCGACACCCATCTGCATCGTGGCCACATCACCAAGCAGGGCTCCAAGCTGACCCGGTGGGCCGCAATCGAGTCCGTCCACCGGGTCGGCCCGCACACCAGTGTCGGGGCGCTGCGCGAGCGGGTCGGGGCGCACCGCGGGAAGAACATCGGCGCGGTGGCCGCGGCCCGCCGACAGCTCGAGCACGTCTACTACGCGTTGCGTGATGGGCATGTCCGCGCGCTGCACCGGGTGGCCGCATGAGGGCCCCCACCATTCGGCTTGGTCGGTGCTCGGTCGTGCTGGTCATGACCCCCACCCTCGGCGGCGCGGTCGCGCGTTCTGATTGACCACACCGGCCAAGACCCCACGGACTCCATCGTGCCGACCCCTGCTTGCTTGCGGGGAAACTCGGCGAAGGGATGACTGACACCTCAATGGGGCTGTCCTACCCGTACCGCATCAACGATGACGGAAGCCACGCACCACCCACACTCTTCGAGGTGACCCGAAGCCCAGAACCACTACCTCGGCAGCCCGCCGTGCACAGTGTTGACCCGCCAGGCGCCCGGCCTCAAGGCCCTTCGGCCGCTACGCGGTCGAGCTCCGCTCGAGCCTTGACCCCGACGCCCATCACGTCATGCCAGCAACTACGGGGCCGAGCCCAAAACGACCCCGAGCGCTCTTGACACGGCCCCGAGCCTTCAGGGATGACCTGCGGAAACGCGGGTCAGAGGCCCTTGCTTCATTTATACCACGGCCCCAGATTGCACACTTCGTCACCACCTTGAAACTGGTTTGGTCGCACGCGGGCGGGTGCGGCGGGGAGTCGTGGCTGGCAGGTTGCCTCGCGACTGGCGTCTGGGTTCGCTGGAGCGCAGGATCTCGTCCAGCAGGTCGGCGACCTGAGGGCCGGTCTCCGATCGCGGAATGTAGTAGGACTCGGTGATGGCATCGGACGCGTGGCCGAGCTGGCGGGCCGCGGCCGTGGGTCCAGCCGCTCGGCGACCCGGGTCGCGACGGTCTTGCGGAAGGTCTTGAAGTCGACCCGGTCGTACGCCGACCCGTCGGTGATCGAGCGCCAGCGGCGCTCCATCCCGGAGACCGACGCCGGCGGTCCACCAAGGTCGAAACCGCGGTCGGCGGGAGGTCCAACCTGCGGACCGACCCGGGCGTCTTGAGCGCATTCTCGCGGTAGACGCCCATCCCCTTCTCCTGCTTGATGGTGCCGGCGACGAGCAGGACGGGCTGTTCGGCGACCAGGTTGATGTCGGACCACCGCAGTGCGGGGTCCGAGGCCGGCTCATGCACCGGGCTCCTTCGTTCTCGTTTCCTCGGCAGTAGACGTCGGGACGGACGCTGCTCGGTCATTGTTGCCTTCGGCTTGCCGATCCACGCCGCCACCTGGGCGACGGTCCGGAGCGGATCGAAGAGGGACGTGGCCGTCAGGCCCGAGCGGGACGGCCCGATGGAAGGGGATCGACGGAGCTGCCACCATCTCCGTCGCGGGCGGCCGTGCGCGGTCAGGGCGCTGTGGCCCGGTGTTCGTGCTGTGCAGGTCGATCGTGGAGCTGGTTATCTCCGGCTTCCTCTCCGGTGGTTCGGACTCTGTGCCGATCACCGCAGAGCGACAAGCAACGCCGCGCAGGACGCGGCAGCCGCAGCGTCGCGGTCTGTCATCGCGTTCGCCCCCTCGGACCGGTAATGCCTCCTCCATGAAGCCAGCCTCCGGGCCGTCGAGTTCGGGGCCCGAGTGGTTCCTGTGAATTATTGTCTCGGGTGCAGATGGCAGCGGTGAACTGTGCATAACAGACCAAAGAGACCGACGAGCCCCGGGCGGACAGGCTCGCCGACGGGAGTTCGCTGGGGTGTTCGTCAAGCCAAATGTGCTGAAGTAGCAGACTATTCGCCCAGGCCGGCTGCGGTCCGCCGTTGTCCAGGGACCGCGGTACTAGTCGAGTTCACCTCGCGCTCAAGCCTTGGTATCGGGCTCGATGCTCCCGATCGCCGGCGGCAAGTCGACGATCAGGCAGATGAATCGAACCTGGTCCACGGCGTGTAGCGCGTCCCGCCGTGGGCGTTGGCTCGAACCATTGGAAGCCATTCTGGGGTTGGGGCGCATCTGGTGCAGGTGATCGTGGCCGAGGCAGGCACGGACATGTCGCTCCGCGGTTGGACGAACAAAGTAGTTCGCGAAACCTCTCGAATACTGAATACACTCCTGGTAGACATGTGACCCAGGTCATACATCGAAGGAGCGATCAGCGTGTCAACTGCCGTGGAACTGGGTTGGGATCTGTCGGATCCTGCTGTCTTCGATCGAGGAATCCCACAAGAGGCGTTTGCTCAGCTGCGTCAGACACCTGGACTTACCTGGAACAAGATCGACGGCTCGCCGACGGACGGGTTCTGGTCGGTGGGGCGTTTCGACGAGGTAGCGCACGTCAGCAGGGACACCGAGTTGTTCAGCTCAGCAGTTGGCCACATCCAGATCTACTCGATCGATGAGGATGCCCTGGCCGTGCGGGCCTCGATGATCGATATGGACCCCCCGATGCACACCCGGTTGCGATCACTTGTCAACGGCGGGTTCATTCCTCGCGCTCTCAAGCGCTATGTCTCCGTCGTGCGTGAACGGGCCGCGACGCAGCTGGGTGAGCTTGAGGCAGCCGGCGGCGGCGACTGGGTCGCTAGCGTTGCGAAGCCGATTCCGATTGGGATCATTGGCGACTTGCTGGGGGTGCCGCCGAATGATCGCCAGCTGATGGTCGAGTTGACCGACCAGCTCGTTGCCGGCACGTCCGCCGACACCCTGGACCCGACGGCTTACGGCAATACGATGGATCTTCGGCTGTTGCCGTTCAACAGCCCTGCGGCGTTTGCGCTTCGCGAGTATGCCCGAATCCTCGGTGACGAGCGGCGGGCGAATCCGCAGGATGACCTCGTGTCACATCTCGTCCGGTCCGACGTGGACGGTGAGCAGCTGACCGAGAGCGAGTACACGAACTTCTTCCGGTTGCTTGTGTTTGCGGGTAATGAGACAACCCGCACCGCGATGTCGCACCTGGCAATCCTGATGTCCACGTATCCAGACCAGTGGGAGCAGGTTCGTCGGAATCGCAGCCTGGTTCCGAATGCCGTGGAGGAAGTCGTTCGCTACGCCTCACCGATCCTCTACTTCCGGCGTACCGCCACACGTGATACCGAGCTGGCCGGCACGCCCATCGCACGCGGCGACAAGGTTGTGATGTGGTACGCATCGGCAAACTTCGACGAGGAGCACTTCGACAACGCACAAGCGTTCGACCCGACTCGCCCCGTGCGCCCCCTGCATGCGGGATTCGGCGGCGGCGGCGTTCATACCTGTCTAGGCTCCGGGCTGGCACGAATCGAGCTGGCCGGACTCATCAACGAGATGCTCGATCGAGATCTGCGCATCGAGATGCTGGATGAGCCCGAATATGTATCGAGCAATTTCGTCAACGGTGTGGAAAAGCTGTCGGTCGGTGTCCGCAGATGACGACTTCTCTGGCAGAGCCGATCAACGTGTGGCGTGAATACTGGGTGTCCCGCCGGCACGTGGAGACCGCCGACGTCATCACACTCACCCTTCACGCACCGGACAACCGGGCGCAACCGGGCCAGCATCTCATCCTGCTGGCGCCGGTGGAAGGGGGGCTTCGCCGCGAGTATTCGCTCTCCCGGATCGGACCGGACGAACTCGACATCACGGTGAAGCGCGAGGGCGTCGTGTCCAGGTGGCTGCACGACTCCATCGAGGTCGGAGACAGGCTGGAGGCGACTGCGCCGCGCGGATCCTTTCTCCTCGGGGACCGGTCTGATCCCCTTGTCCTCCTGTCCTGTGGCATTGGCGTGACTCCACTGTTGGCGATGGCGCGGGAAGCGCTGGCGCGCGGCCGAGCCGTACATTTCATCCACGTTGCCCGTGACCGGGCCCACCACGCCCTGCGCGGTCAGATCGAGGCACTGCAGGGTAGCGGCGGACTGGTCCGGCACACGACCTACAAGCACGCCGAGCAGGGCAGCGCTGACTGCGATCACGTCGGTGAGTTCACAACCGAGCACCTGACGAAACTCTTGCCTGCTGGCCCCGCTGAGATCAAGATCTGTGGCCCAAGCCGATTCATGCAGGCGATGTATGACGCGACTCGACAGCTCGGCATCGCACGCGATGACGTCGCGTGGGAGGCGTTTGGACCATCGACGGTCGTACTGCCCGAAGTCCGGGAGCCCAGCCGCCTCGAGGACCCGGAACAACCCAGAGTCATCTTCGCGAAGACCGGGTCCGAGGCGCGGTGGGATCCCGAGTGTGGGAACCTACTCGATTTCGCGGAGGAACATGGTGTGTTTCCGAACTACTCCTGCCGGCAGGGGTCGTGCGACAGCTGCAGACGGCAGTGGCGAGCGGTGACACCGAATACGTCGACGAACCATTCGAGAACCCAGGTGAGGGATTCGTGCTGCTCTGCTGCAGCCGCCCCACCAGCGATGTCGAACTGACGATCTAGGGCGCCGAGCCAACGACCAACTGCTTCAAACATCGAACAACCCAGACGTTTTCAACAAGGAGACACCCATGCCGATGGACGAACAGGCTGGAGGGCAACTGCGTCGAGGCGCGCTCGGCGTCTGGCACATCGTGTTTTTTGTAGTGGCCGCCGCCGCCCCCCTGGCGGTCGTGGTCGGGGTGACGCCCTATGCATTCGCCTACGGCAATGGCTCAGGGGTGCCCCTGACCTTCATTCTGGTTGGCGCCCTTTACCTGCTCTTTGCCGTGGGCTTCACGGCCATGTCCTCGCACATGGGCAACGCGGTCAGCTTCTACCCGTACATCGCGAGCGGGCTCGGCAAGCGAGCAGGAGTTGGCGCATCCTTCGCTGCGCTTGCCTCCTACGTGGCCGTCGAGCTGATGGCCATGGGGCTGTTCGGGATCTACTTTTCTCAGTCGATGCACAGCCTCACCGGAATCCACATTCCGTGGTTGGTCTCCTGCCTGTTCCTCAACCTCGTGGTCTGGGCCACCGGTAGGCGCAACATCGAAGTCTCCGGTCGCGTCCTCGGAGTATTCATGCTCTGCGAGGTAGCCCGGATCTTGCATAGGTCTGGCGTGTGAGGTGGGTGTCGGCGTCTGCCGTCTTGCTGGTGCTCATTTTGGCGTGAGGGTGTGACAGGGGGCCGCGATGTCGCTCGTGGTGGGCGTCGGC
>NZ_VCQV01000050.1 GCF_007845645.1 Leekyejoonella antrihumi | reverse complement strand
CTCGTCGGCCCCTTGGCCATGGACTCGCACCCACACGACCTGGCCGAGCAGGTGGGAAGGGACCGAGTACTGCCCGGCTTCGAAGGACACCATCGGCGTCTTGGCCGGCACCGTGCGAGACAGACCGAACGCGACGGTGTGCGGCGCCACCGGGACCGGGTGCAGCCGGGCCGCCTCCTCGGCCAGCATCTCGACCGGGGCGCGGCGAGTGACCCGGTGAACGCGGGCGTTGACCTGCTCGCAGAACACCGCGCACGCGGCCTCCAAGTCCGCGAACGTCTCGTACTGCTCGAGCAGGTTGGTGTCCTTGGGCACCAGGTCGGCCTTGGCGATCTTCACGCTCGACTCCGACCCGCCCTTGGACGCCGGGTCACACGGCACGCAGGTATGCACCGTCAACCCATAATGCTTTGAAAACTCGACGATCTGGGTGTTACGCACCGGGACCCCGGCCACGTGCTCGGTCGTGACGGTCTTCTCGTTATCGGTCAACAGGTACGTCGGTGCGCCACCGATCCGACGCAGCGTCACATCCAACGCGGCCATCACCGACGGCGCGGTCTTGTCCCGGATCGCCAACACCACCCGAAACCTCGACCAGGCCAGCCACGCCACGAACAACGTGGTCTTGGCGCCCTGGATGACCGGGCCATCTCCGAAGTCGTACTGCAACCACATGCCCGGCTCGGTAACCCACGGGCGGTGCACCCGCACCCGACCGAGGCGATAGTTACGCTTGACCGCCGCGACCGCTCGGCGCGTGGACCGCTCGGACCCGGTGAACCCCAACGCGACCAACTTGTCGTGCGCGACATCCGCCCGCAGCCGACCACCCGAACGATCGATCCACTCCTCGACCTTGGGCAAGAACTCATCAATCAGACGCGGGCGAGCCGCGGGCCGATCGGACAGACTCCCGGCCTCCCGGGCAGCGACATACCTGCCCACGGTGTGATGCGAGACCCCGGCCAGCTCGCCAGCATCACGCAACGACCCGGTCAAATCAAACGCTTCTAGCATGTTCATGATCTCCTCGGCAGACTTCACGGTGTCCCTCCTGGGGGCGGTAGACGCTTCAGCACCGCCAACCGCATCCCAGGAGGGGCCTCAACCGCGGGACGCGGTCAGGCAAACGGACTCGTGTCGTGGGCAGATCTCATGACCACCAGCGGACAATTCCCATGTCCGCCACCGGGCAGCTACGTGGCCGTCTCCGGGCAGTTTCTCGTGGCCGCTGTCACACGGCGATCGGTACGAGCCTTCTGGGTTGCCTCCCCAGTGCGCAGGGATCACGTGGGGCACCGGCTGGCCCTCGAGGTGATCAACCGACATCCTGGTGACTGGACGATCACCTTCCAGCACGACAACAAGGCAGCGATGGCGTTCTGGCGACATGTCGCCGACGACGCGTTTGGGCGCGGTCGCTGGACAGAGCAGGAACGACCGGTCCCACACCGACCGAACGTTCCGCCCGACCACTGGATCGAAACCTGTCCTTTGCCGGGTTGAGCCGCAAGACGATCCTCACGCGGAGCGTGACCGTACACCGATCGCCTTGTGGCATGCTCCGCATGCCAGTGAGGATGTACGTGGTGGTGCTGGCGGGGGCTGACCCTTCCGCATGCTGACGCGATCTTGCTGTCTTTCGATCGATTCGTCGTGCCTGTCGGTGCCACCGTGATGCACACCAGCGGCCGGGGAACGTGACCTCATAGGAGCCTGCGCGAGAGGCGCCCATCACTGGCCTGTCCGTCCACCCGACCGCCGTGTGCCGACCTATCCGGTTTACGAGTAAAGGACGGCAATGACCACCATGACGAATCTGATACCCGTTGTCACGGGCGGGGTCGATACCCACGGACAGACCCATCACGCGGCCGTGCTCGATCACGTGGGCCGCGAGCTGGGCGACCGTCAGTTCCCGACCACCCCGAACGGCTACCGGGACCTGCTGGCCTGGCTGCGTTCTCGCGGCCAGGTCCGAGCGGGTCGGCATGGAGGGGACGGGCGCCTACGGTGCCGGTCTGAGTCGGCACCTGCGCGCTGCCGGCGTGACGGTCGTGGAGGTGGACCGGCCCGACCGCAAAGCCCGCCGGGCGAAGGGCAAGTCTGATCCGTTGGATGCCTACTGCGCGGCGCGCGCCGCACTGTCCGGCAGGTCTGTTGGCACGCCGAAGGCTCGCGACGGGCAGGTCGAGGCGATCCGGGCGCTGCGCGTGGCCCGCAGTAGCGCGGTCAAGGCACGCAGCCAGGCCACCAATCAGGTCAAGGCGTTGGTGGTCAGTGCGCCCGAGCAGCTGCGTGAGCAGCTACGCGCCCTGAGCACCACCAGGCTGATCGCGAGCTGCGCGCGGCTGCGCCCCAGCGGAGATACCGCTGATCCGGAGTACGCCACCAAGACCGCGCTACGCCGGCTGGCGCGGCGTCACCAGTTCCTGTCCGCCGAGATCCGTGACGCCGACACCGAGCTGCGCGCCCTGGTCACCGCGGCCGCGCCACGACTGATCGCGCTGCCCGGCGTCGGCACTGAGGTCGCCGGGCAGCTGTTGACCACGGTGGGTGACAACCCCGACCGGCTGCACTCCGAAGCAGGATTCGCGCACCTGTGCGGTGTCGCGCCCATCCCGGCCAGCAGCGGCCGAACCCGGCGACACCGGCTCAATCGCGGCGGTGACCGCGCCGCGAACAATGCCCTCTACGTCGTGGTCCTGAATCGCCTGCGCTACGACCAACGCACCAGGGCCTACGCCAACCGGCGTACCACCGAAGGCCTGTCCAAACCCGAAATCATCCGCTGCTTGAAACGCTACGTCGCCCGCGAGCTCTACCACGCCCTACAACCCGTTGGAGCACCGAATCACTTGGCCTCGGCCGCTTGACAATCCATAGGAGCATCGATCGGCATGCGGCGAGCCTGTGGGCTACTTCGCTGCCAGGCCACTCGCACGTATTGCCACTCCCGAGAGACGATGGTGATGACGCCCGTCCTCGCCGATGTCAAGGCCGATCCCTCGGCTGGCTTACGGGTCAGCCCTGACACCAACTCCGGAGGTCTACACGCGAGCCCCGTCCGGGAGTCGGGAGCCCGATCCGCAAAAATCAGATCTCCACAGTTTGCGGGGATCGCCAACTCCGCATGCTCCGGACCGGCGGAGGACTCGCCGACCCCGAGAACCTACCCCCACCACAGGTATGAAGCCCTCTTGAAACTTCCTCTGTGCTCATCTATGATCAGTGATCATGATCAGTGATCATAGCGAGCGAAGGACGCGCATGACGGCCACGAACTCGGATTTCGATCAGCTTGAGCCAATCTCTGCATCGTCTACTAAGCAAGCCGTGTACGACGCGTTGCGAGCTGCGATAGTGCAGCAGCTACCTGCCGGCACTAAGCTTCCACTTAGTGAGTTGGCCTCGCGCATGAATGTCAGCACGATGCCGGTCCGAAGCGCTCTGGTCCAGCTTCAGGCTGAGGGGCTGGTAACAAATCCGCCTCATCGACCTGCGGAGGTCAGCGCACTGTCAACCGCCGACCTATCGGACCTGTACTTGATCCGCGAGCCGTTGGAGGTGGCCGCCGGTCAGCATGCTTGCCCACGCCTAACTGATGCAACCATTCGCAAGATGGCCGACGTCCAGGCAGAGATGCACGCAATAGTTCAGGGGACCGCTCCAGAGATAGGACGTTACCTCGCCTTGGACTGGGAGTTACATGACCTCTGTTATTTCGCCGCTCAGCGTCCAAAGCTATTCAACGCGATTCGTATGTATCGCGCGCAGGCGGAGCGCTACTTCCGCTTATACCTATCGAACCCTTCGGAAGAACCCGTCGTACACACGGACCTGGTAAACCAGGATAACTTCGTGGAAGCGTGCGCTGCTCGGGACCCGGTTGCGCTTAGCACAGTCCTCCACTCAATGTTCGAGGACACTCGACATCGAGTAACTCAAGTCCTCCAGCGTAACGAGCGGGCCACAAGCAGTGGCGCTTCCTTGCCCTAGAGCTCCCGCGTGCACCATATCGCTAAGCGCACCCTTCCTAGATCTCAGGCAGGTGATCAGGCCGAATCATGGATTACACCTTCAGGGGCCGTGTACGCCGTCACTTGCCGTACGTGCTTGCGCAACCCCAACGGCGCCCTAATCCGGGAGGAGGGAAGACGCCTGGTTGATTCGATCACCTGAGCTCGACCCAGATTACTGGGGCCGTGTCACTGCGGATCAATCGAAGCATCAGTACACGCCTCGTATCGTGCGTATATGCGTCGATACCCATCTCATGGTTGTGCCAAGGCGGCTCCTACCTATCAGGGCAAGGTCGGTGGATGTTTACGACGTTCAGTGCATCGGCCCTGGACATGTGGTGCGACGCCCGTCACACCCCTAGCAAGGAGGTTTCAAAGTGCACGTTTACAAGCCGTCAATGATTGCATACACCGCAGCAATTGCGGTTACGGCCATGACAATCTCTGGCTGCGGTTCGAGTAAGCCTGCGAGCACCCCGCAAGCCACTTCCGCGAGTGGTGGCTCCAGCAGCTCTTCCTCAGTTGACTCTGCGGCCGCGAAGCTGGTACCAGCTTCGGTCAAGTCCAAGGGGACGATCACCATTGGGATGGACGCGAGCTACCCGCCGATGGAGTTCTTCAAGCCAGGGAGCAACACAATCGTCGGTATGGACGCCGACCTGGGCAAGGCACTCGGCAAGGTACTGAAACTCAAGGTAGTCGAGAAGAACGTTACGTTTGATTCGATCATCCCTGGCCTGCAGGATGGTAGGTACGATATGGGGATTTCGGGTTTCGGGGACACCAAGAAGCGTGAGCAGGTCGTCGACTTCGTCACGTACCTTAGTGCTGGCCAAAGCTTCTACACGAAGTCCGACAGCACGAAGAAGTTCAACGGGATCGGCTCGATTTGCGGCGCCAAGGTCGCTGTCGAGAACGGGACGACGGAGCAGGCTAACGCACTGGCCCAGTCGAAAAAGTGCACCGCGAGCGGGAAGCCAGCCGTCGCGGTACAACAGTTCGCCACGCAGACTGCTGCAAACCTCGCCGTGTCAAGTGGCCGCGCGGACGTCGGCTTCTCGGACTCACCTCCGGTCGACTATACCGTCCAACAGTCCAACGGCCAGTTCAAGGTGAGTGGCCCGAGCTTCGGAGCCGTCCCGTTCGGCATCGCGCTTCCCAAGGGGAACGGCATGGCCGCCGCCACCCAGGCCGCCATGAAAGATCTCATCGCCGATGGGACATACGCCAGCATCCTGAAGAAGTGGAACATGACCGACTCTGCGATCACTAACCCGGTGGTCAACGGAGCAATCAACTAGAACGGACTGATCCCATGACCCAACTGGGGCCAGCTCGCACCACGGCGCCCACCCCCTCTGCGATCCGTGCCGTGCCGGTCCGGCACCCTGGCCGATGGGTCGCCGCAGCAGTGTTGCTGGTGCTCATCGCGATGGCAGTGGATGCGGTTGTTTTCGCGCGCGTTAAGCGCGGCAACTCGCTGCAGACCCGCTTCGGCTGGCATGTAGTAAGCCAGTTCTTCTTATCCCATGAGGTCCTCCACGGGCTGATTGTCACACTTGAACTCACCGTGATCGCGATGGCGATCGGAATTGCCGGCGGAGTGCTGCTGGCCGTGATGCGACTGGCAATCAACCCGATCGTCCGATGGGTTGCATGGTCCTATATCTGGTTCTTCCGCGGCACGCCGGTTCTGGTGCAACTGCTTTTCTGGTTCAACCTGAGTTACGTCTTCCCACAGATCTCACTCGGTATCCCATTCGGTCCGAGCTGGATAAACCTCAACGCCAACTCGTTGATCACCCCATTTATCGCCGCCTTCGTCGGCCTCGGCCTCAACGAAGCCGCTTACATGTCCGAGATCGTACGGGCAGGGATCTTGTCCGTTGACGAGGGACAGACGGAGGCCGCGTCCGCGCTTGGCATGAACCGCATCCTGCTGATGCGTCGAGTCGTGCTTCCACAGGCGATGAGGGTGATCATCCCACCGACGGGCAACGAGACGATCTCCATGCTCAAGACCTCCTCGTTGGCCAGTGTCATCACGGTGACCGAGCTGCTCTACTCAGTCCAGCTCATCTACGCGAGCACCTATCAGATCGTGCCTATGCTGCTCGTTGCCAGCCTGTGGTATCTGATCGTCACGTCAGTGCTGTCCGTGGGCCAGTTCTACATCGAGCGCTACTTCGGCCGAGGATCCTCCCACGCCCAGCCGTTGACGCCGTTCCAGAAGTTCCGCAAGTCGATCGTGACAGTCCACCAGGCTATGCCACTGCCTGGGCCAAGGGATGCCGGTTCCCCCCTCGCCGGCCGAAAGGAACGGTGACGACGATGGTCGCACCTATGGTCTTGGCGGAAAGTGTCCGCAAGAGCTTCGGCATGGTCGAGGTGCTCAGGGGAATCGATTTAGAGGTGGCAGCAGGTGAGGTGATGGTGATTATCGGGCCATCGGGTTCAGGTAAGTCGACCTTCCTGCGTTGCATCAACCACCTGGAGAAAATCAACAGTGGTCGGCTATCAGTAGATGGTGAGTTGGTGGGCTACCGTGAGCATGGAGGCAAGATCTTCGAGCTGAAAGACCGTGAGGTCTGTCGCAAGCGTGCAGAGATCGGCATCGTGTTTCAGCATTTCAACCTATTCCCCCACATGACGGTTCTTGGAAATATCATCGAGGCACCAGTTCGGGTGAAAGGGCAAGAAAAGACCGAAGCGATCGCCAACGCGCGTCGTTTGCTGACTCAGGTGGGCCTCGCCGATCGAGAAACTGCGTACCCGGCTCAACTGTCCGGCGGGCAGAAGCAGCGGATCGCGATCGCTCGTGCGCTGGCGATGGAGCCGAAGCTGATGCTCTTCGACGAACCTACATCCGCTCTTGACCCAGAACTCGTGGGTGAAGTGCTCGATGTGATGAAACAGCTAGCCAAAGCCGGAATGACAATGGTTGTGGTGACCCATGAGATCGGCTTCGCACGCGAAGTCGGCGACAGCCTTGTCTTCATGGATGAGGGCATAATTGTCGAACGTGGTCACCCCAAGGAAATAATCAATAGCCCCAAGCACGAACGAACTCGGGCCTTTCTATCCAAGGTCCTCTAATCGCCGACCGCTCGATACCGGTGCAATCCGTTCAACCGTGATGTTTGGGATGACTTCACTTGAGGGATCGACTCACACATAGAAGAGATCAGAATGCTATGCAGCTGTGCTTGACGTCCACGACTAGGGGAGAGGGCTTGAACCGGTGTTCGACTCTCTAAAGAAGTAGATTTGCGGAGTTCCTAGATAGGAGTGCGAGGATTAATGGACAAGAATAACTTCGATGCCGATGTGGCGGTCGTTGGACTTGGCGCTATGGGTTGCATGTCGCTCTGGCGCCTATCCATCCGGGGAATATCGGCAATCGGCTTCGAGCAACACACTCCGGGCCACCCGCACGGATCGTCGCACGGAATGAGTCGACTGTACCGAACGGCATGCTTCGAGGGGGCCGATTATACGCAATTGGCGATCCTGTCAAAGCAGTTATGGCAGGAACTCGAGGGAGTATCGTCACGCGAGCTGTTAGAACTCACTGGAATGCTTACTATCGGCTCTGCTACAGCGGATGTAGTGTCTGGGACATTGAAGAGCGCGCAACAACTTACTCTTCCTCACGAGGTCCTGGACGCAGCGGAGATCCGGTCACGTTTTCCCCAACATCTAGTGTCGGACAGCGATATCGCGGTGTTTGACCCTGATGGCGGAGTTCTCTCCCCCGAGACGGCCTTGTCAGCGGCCCTCGAGCAGTCCGTGGAGAATGGTGCTCAAGTATTCACTCACGCGCACGTTGACGGCGTATCGACAACAGCTGATGGAGTGGTAATCAGGGTCGGGGCCGAAGAGTTTCGAGTACGGCATGCCATTATTTCAGCAGGTCCATGGATTCGCCAATTCTACCCAATCGACCAGGAGACAGTTAGAGTTACACGTCAAGTCATGACTTGGTTCCGCGCAAGAGAAAATAAGATAGAATCGTTCCTGCCATCTACCTTTCCTGCCTTTATTCGAGATACAGGTAATGGTTCGGGCGCATGGGGATGCGCTATGCATGGGGGCATGGACGTGAAAATCGGGAGAGAAGGCTTCGATGGGCCAGTCGTTGATCCAGATACAGTTGACAGAGTGATCCACACGGAGGACTTCGACATCGTCTGTAATTTTGCCAGAGACTACCTGCCTGATTTAGAACCTAGGCCCGTTGCTGCTCAAACCTGCTTGATGACTCTCACACCGGACAGCAACTTCATGATCGGACCCCACCCATCTGAGCCCAACATTACGATCCTGGGCGGGTTCAGCGGCCATGGATTCAAGCATGCGACCGGAGTTGGAGAAGTTGCGGCGGCGCTCGCCATAGGCGAGCCGATAGCAATACCACTAGCACGATTTGCTCCGAGCCGACTCATCCTGAATCCATCGCCCAAGTAGTAATGATGCGGATTGCGGTGATGTGAGCGGTCTTCGGCGTGTACCTGCGCGGAACGTGCCACGTACAGTGCGCCATCTCGTGCACGATGCGCCGGGTGGGTACCGCAGCTCGAATCGACTTCGAAGGGTCAGCCATATTGATCATTACTGATGCTTATCAAGAGGATCATGGACACGACTGGTCCTAATTCTTCAGGCGCGTGACGATGGAGAGGTAGAGACACCCAATGGTGATGACACAGATGAGGAGTCACAGATGTCCCAGACGACGAGTGCACTCGGTTATGCCGACGTGGTCGACCTCGACCGCTACCCGATCCACGACCTTGCCTCCGAGCGTGGACAGCAACTGATCGCCGAGTGCAAGGCGGAACTCGCGGAGTCCGGGGTCTGCAGCCTGGACGGGTTCATCAGTCCGGAGGCTGTCGCCGAGATGGTTCGGATCGCCGGGCAGCTGAAGGACAAGGCCTGGAGCTCGAACCGCACCCACACCATCTATTTCGAGCCTGTCGACGAGACCGTGCCGGCGACCCACCCGCGCGCCCACCAGGTGCGCTCGGCCAAGCACGGCATCGCCTACGACTACATCCCGTCGGACGCTCCGCTGCGCCGTCTTTATGAGTCGGACGACCTGACGGCGTTCATCGCCGCCGTACTCGAGAAGCCGGTGCTCTACCGCAGCGCAGATCCGCTGGACGCGCTGCAGATCACCACGTTCAACCCCGGAGACGAGCTGGGCTGGCACTTCGACCGCAGCGAGTTCTCGATGACCGTAATGTATCAGCCGGCCAATGAGGGCGGCGAGTTCCTCTACGTGCCGGGCCTGCGCTCCGAGGACGACGAGCACTACGACGAGGTGGAGAAGGTGCTGCAGGGCGACACCACCGGCCTGAAGGTGCTGCCCGGTGGTCCCGGAACGCTAGCGTTCTTCCGCGGCGAGCACGCTCTGCACCACGTGACACCGGTGAAGGGTGAGACCCCGCGGATCAACTCGGTGCTGACGTATGGCGAGCGGCCGGACATGCGGCTCAACGACCTCACCTCCGAGCTGTTCTACGGCCGCACCTCCAGCTGACCGAGCACCAATCTCGCGAGTCGAGGTCAAGAGATGCCGGCCGAGACAGGTCAGGGCGCCCCGAATGCCGAACCACAAACGGTGAAGCCGCAGGTCACGACGTGGTCTTGCCGCGGTAGGACGATGCGCGTCCCGCAGGACCCGTCCGCCTGGGCATCCCGGGACACGGGCGTCCTACGGGAAACACGGTGCGCTGAAGTTTCTACATTGCGAAACAGCCGAGGCGGCACAGGATCGCGAAATCGTCACCGCGCGTCGCGTCCATACTGGACCGCATCTCGACAGTGTGTGAGCAGTCCGTGCACGCCGGCCGCTAGGGTCGGCACATGACTGGGAACCCTCGTCGGTGTGTGTGCCCGGGGTCTTACGACCCCATCACGATGGGTCACGTGGACGTCATCACCCGTGCCAGTGCGCTGTATGACGAGGTGGTCGTCGCCGTGCTGGGCAACCCGGACAAGCGCGACACGTTCAGCCACGACGAGCGGGTCGAGCTGATCCGGCAGGCGACCAGCCACCTGACGGGCGTGCGGGCGGCGTCCTTCGGGGCACGTCTGATCGTCGACGTATGCCGTGAGGTCGACGCCGGCGTCATCCTCAAGGGGATCCGGGGAGAGGTCGACTACGGCTACGAGCTGCCGATGGCCCTCATGAACCGCGAGATGACGGGGGTCGAGACCGTCTTCCTGCCGGCGGACCCGGCCCTTTCGCACTACTCCAGCTCGTTGATCCGGCAGATTGCGGGCTACGGCGGGGACGTCGCCGCGATGGTGCCCGAAGCCGTGTTGCAGCCGCTCACCCAGCGCCTGCGGGAAGGCGGGTCGTGATTCGGGCGAGCGCCGTTTTGGGTCATGGCCCGATCTTCGGTAACCTTGGCACTCGGCCTTCGTTGTCGCGACCTGGCCGAGTCGAATCAACCTTTGGATGACCACCTACACCATGCAGCCTGACCCACGACGCCCGCTCGTCCTTGATACCAAGGAGCTCGGTCGCCGCCCCGGCCAGATGGTGGAGAGCTCTCGCAGTGCTCCGGCTCCGAAGGACTTCGGCACCGAGGTGATCGGCATACCGGAGGGCCAGCCACTCGAGCTGGACCTGCGGATGGAGTCGGTCATGGAGGGTGTCTTGGTATCCGGCTCGGTGACGGCCACGGCGACCGGTGCCTGCGTGCGGTGCCTGGAGCCCGTGCACGTCCGGCTGGACGTGCCGTTTCAGGAGCTGTTCGCCTACACCGACCGGGCGGCCCACCACCATCAGGTGGCGGCCGACGACAATGAAGACCTGTACGAGCTCGAGGACGACTACGCCGACCTCGAGCCCGTGCTGCGTGACGCGGTGGTGCCTGCACTACCGTTCAAGCCGGTGTGCCGGGACGACTGCCCGGGACTGTGCTCCGAATGTGGAGCGCATCTCGCGGACGACCCGGACCATCATCATGAAGTGATCGACCCACGGTGGTCGGCACTGGCCGAACTGGCCGGCACCGACCCCGATACCGACGAGAGAAGGAACTGACGTGGCTGTCCCGAAGCGGAAGATGTCGCGCTCCAACACCCGCTCGCGCCGTGCGAACTGGAAGGCAACCCCGGTTGCACTCCACACGTGCCCGCAGTGCAGCGCGCCGAAGCAGTCGCACATGGCCTGCCCGTCGTGCGGCACCTACAACGGTCGCCACTACGTGACCGCGGAGCGCACCGAGCACCAGGCCTGAGGCCAGCGCACCTGACGTGAGCGCCGCCAAGCGATCTGCTCGTCAGCCGGCTGATCAGCGGCCCGTCGCCGACCTCGCCACGATCCTCGCGGATCTGTCCGGGGCCGCCATCGACGAGCCGCAGCTTCGGCGTGCCCTGACACATCGGTCCTACGCCTACGAGAACGGCGGGATTCCGCACAACGAGCGCCAGGAGTTCCTCGGCGACGCGGTGCTCGGCGTGGTCGTCACCGACACGCTGTTTCGCGCCCATCCCGACCTGCCCGAAGGGCAGTTGGCGAAGTTTCGGGCCGCCGTCGTCAACTCGCGTGCCCTGGCGACCGTGGCCCGCGAGCTGGATCTGGGCAAGTTCGTGCTGCTCGGACACGGTGAGCTGACGACCGGAGGTCGCGACAAGGACTCGATCCTGGCCGACACGACGGAGGCAGTGATCGGGGCGGTCTACCTCTGTGGCGGCATCGAGGCGGCGGGCAGGTTTGTCCACCATCTGCTGGACCCGATGATGGAGCAGGCCGCCGAACTCGGCGCCGGCCTCGACTGGAAGACGTCGCTGCAGGAGATCGCGTCCGTCAGCGGACTCAGCGTCCCGGACTATCAGGTCACCGAGATCGGTCCGGACCACGACAAGGTCTTCACCGCCATCGCGGTCATCTCGGGCGAGGAGCTCGGGACCGGCGAGGGACGCAACAAGAAGGCGGCCGAGCAGCGAGCCGCCGAGACGGCCTGGCGCACGCTCAAGGTGCGAGCGGACGCGGCCGGCACACCGACGGGACGAAGCGACGAGTCGGGCACCCCGGAGGCCTCTGCCGGTGCCTGAGCTGCCCGAGGTCGAGGTGGTGCGCCGCGGCCTGCAGGGCCACGTGGTCGGTCATCGCCTCGACGAGGTCACGCTCAGCGGTATACGGGTCGCCCGGCGGCACCTCCCCGGCCCGCAGGATCTGACCGACCGGCTGCGCGGCACAACGGCCCTGTCCGCCCGCCGCCGCGGTAAGTATCTTTGGCTGGTGCTCTCATCCGATGAGGCGCTGGTCCTGCATCTCGGCATGAGCGGCCAACTGCTGGTCGAACCGAACGACGCGCCATTGGAGAAGCACTGCCACGCGGTCTTCGACCTCGGCGCGGATCCACTGTCGCAGGACCACGGCGTCCGACGGCAGCTGCGTTTTGTCGACCAGCGCACATTCGGCGGCCTGCAGCTGACCGATCTGGTGCCGGACCGGTTCGCGCCGGGCGAGGTGCCTGCTGTCGTGGCGCACATTGCGCCCGATCCGCTGGAGGCCGCGTTCGACCAGGCGGGGGTCGTGCGGGCGATGCGCAGACGGCATACCCAGATCAAGCGCGCACTGCTCGACCAGTCGCTCGTCTCGGGGATCGGCAACATCTATGCCGACGAGGCGCTCTGGCGCGCACGGGTGCACGGTGAGCGCGCCACCGACAAGCTGCCGTCCCGAACGCTCCGCGAGGTGCTGGACCACGCGCACGAGGTGATGGTGGAGGCGCTCGACCAGGGCGGCACCAGCTTCGACGCGCTCTACGTCAACGTCAACGGCGCGAGCGGGTATTTCGAGCGGTCGCTGAATGCGTATGGGCGACAGGGCCTTCCGTGCCGGCGTTGTGGCACGCTGATGCGGCGCGAGGCATTCATGAACCGGTCGTCCTTCAGCTGCCCGACGTGTCAGCGGCGACCCCGTCGGGCCAGTGGCGGGTGAAGAAGCCCGAGACGTGCCGGGTGATGTCGGCAGCAGTGGCGTTCAGGATGGGTGGTTGTCCGGCGGTGGGTGACTGGTGCTGGGTGACGTCGGTGCGTAGGTCGTCGACGGCGGTTCGCAGGAGAAGGTCCTCGATGATCCGATCCTCGCCGAGACTGATGGGAGCCAGATTCGGGATCAGACCCGTGCGTGGTGCCACGAAGGGCGTGGGCTCCACGGGTTTCCAGCGGTAGATGACGCTGGACAGGAGGCGGCCGTGGCAGATGCCCTTGCGGTCGGGGTCCAGGGTCGATGCCTCGTGCAGCGCGGAGGCCAGGAAGTGGTGGAGTGGGCCGACCCATAGGTGCCAGGTGCGATGGTGGTCGAGGGTCTCCTTGACGCGCACGATGCCCGGCCGGATGACGAAGGCCTGACGTTCTCGACGGATGCGCCTTTTGCGGTCGCGCCCGGTGTGGCTGACCAGCACGAGCAGGGGAGGCAGGTCCAGCTGGCGGAAGAGCACCGCTCCGAGCGGCCATTGCGCAGCCATCGACCCGGGAACCACTTCGTGCTGAAGGGGCGACTCCAGCCCGTAGGTCTCCCACTCGCGGGCGGTGACGGTGCCTAGGTCGACGACCTCGGTCGCTGCCATCTCCAGGGCTTGGTGAGCGGTCAGCATCGGTGCGCCCCCGAATCCTCGGCTCGGAGCGGGAGGCTACCGCACCCTCCTGCGCGGTGGCCGAGTGCGAATCGCCCGTGCTGCGCAACTGAGTCGCCGATGTCGCAGCCGGCCAGTAGCCTCGTCCGCGTGACGAAACTCGAACCACAGAACCTGCCCGATGCCGCTGCGACCCTCGCGTGGATCGCCACCCGATGCGACGGCGAGCTGGAGCGCGCCCGTGACCTCGTGGCCGGCTTCAAGGCTCAGCGACCCACCGATTCGCTGGAGGCCCTGCACGCCTGGAACGACATCGAGGTCGCGCTGGGCAATGCCGCTGCTGCCGCATCGGTGTATGCCGAGACCAACCCCGACGGCGCGGTCCGTGACGCCGCTGACCAGGCGATGCAGCGCATCGACGCGTTCAGCACTGACCTGGGCCTCGACCGCGACATCTACGAGGTCGTCACCGCCGTCGACGGCACCGGCCTGGACCCGGACTCGAGCCGGCTGCTGGAGCGCATTCTGCGGGACTTCCACCGCTCGGGCGTGGACCGGGACGAGCAAACCCGCGAGCGCCTGCGCGACCTGGCGCAGGCGGAGCTGCTGGCCAGCCAGGAGTTCGCCAAGTTCATCCGCGAGGGCGCGCGATCCATCCGGGTGCGGCGCGAGGACCTGGCCGGTATGCCGGATGACTGGATGAGCGCGCACGAGCCCGATCAGGGCGGACTGGTCACCGTGACGACCGACTATCCGGACTCGATACCACTGATGACCTACTGCTCGGTGGCGTCCACCCGTCGCGCGATGACCCACGAGCGGCTCAACATCGCCTGGCCACAGGGCGACGAGGTCCTCCAGCGGTTGCTCGGGCTGCGCGCCGAGCACGCCTCGCTGCTCGGATACGACAGCTGGGCCGACTATGACGCCGAGGTCAAGATGATCGGTGACGGCGGCGCCATCGCTGAGTTCATCGACCAGATCAGTGCCGCGGCGGCCGGCAGCGCGCAACGGGACAAGGCCGTCCTGGTGGCGCGACGACGGCAGGATGTGCCGGAGGCCACCGACATCGACGCGGCCGACCTGACCTACTACTCGGAGGTGGTGCGCAAGGAGGACTACGCCGTCGACGCGCAGCTGACGCGGACGTTCTTCGCCTTCGAGAAGGTCCGCCAGGGGCTGCTCGAGGTGACGGGCCGGCTCTTCGGGCTGACCTGGCGGCGTGTCGACGATGCGACGCTCTGGCATGGCGACGTCACGGCGTACGACGTCCTGCAGGGCGATGAGCGCATCGGCCGGATCTACCTCGACCTGCACCCGCGTGAGGGGAAGTACAAGCACGCGGCGCAGTTCGTCCTGGCCTCAGGGGTGCGCGGCCGACAGCTGCCCGAGGGCGTGCTGGTGTGCAACTTCAGCAAGGGGCTGATGGAGCACGGCGAGGTCGTGACCCTCTTCCACGAGTTCGGTCACCTGATCCACCACGTGGTAGGCGGTGACCAGCAGTGGGTGCGCTTCTCGGGGGTGGCCACCGAGTGGGACTTCGTCGAGGCGCCGAGCCAGATGCTGGAGGAGTGGGCCTGGGATGCCGACATCCTGGCCACCTTTGCGAGCGATGCGGACGGCCACACGATTCCGCCCGATCTGGTGGATCGGATGCGCAAGGCGGACGACTT
Organism: Leekyejoonella antrihumi; assembly: GCF_007845645.1. GTDB lineage: Bacteria > Actinomycetota > Actinomycetes > Actinomycetales > Dermatophilaceae > Leekyejoonella > Leekyejoonella antrihumi. Next base: position 14,008 of record NZ_VCQV01000050.1, on the reverse strand, counting down.
CGGCAAGGGGTTCCATGCCCGCACCCAGATGTTCTACGCGGCGCTGTCGCTCGGCATCCACCGATCCAAGCCCGACGACCTGACACAGGCGGTGCGGGAGACCCAGCAGAAGTACTCGGTATTCCCCTACATCGAGGACACCCACTTCCAGTGTGCGTTCGGGCACCTGGACGGATACAGCTCGGGCTACTACACCTACATGTGGTCGCTGGTCATCGCCAAGGACATGTTCAGCGCGTTCGACCACGCCAACCTGTTCGACCCGGAGGTGGCCAGCCGATATCGCGACAAGGTCCTCGCGCCAGGCGGATCCGACGATGCAGCCGACCTTGTCGCCGACTTCCTCGGCCGGCCCTACACCTTCGACGCCTATGCGGCTTGGCTGGCCGAATAGCTCCTCGCGGGCCGGGCGACGGGAACCCATCGGGGGTGACGAGCTCCCGCCGCAGCCCGAGAGCTGGCATCAGCCTGGCCCCGAGGCGGCCATGGCTGGTATCCGACCCGTGTGCGCCCGCGACTCGGTGAGAGCATCAGCACGCAGGCAAACATCGCTGCGAGGGTGACGAGTCCGACGAGTGCCTTGAGGAGGGTGCGAGCCAGGACGAGATCGTCGCGACGATCTGTTCCGTCGCCGCGGGGCAGCTCGTATTCGGGCCGGGCGTCGTCGCGCAGGTCCTGGACTTCTTCCCGGCGGACTCGGCCCGCGGACCGGTGCTGTTCCCGCAGCTGACCGACCGCGAGCGAGACATCCTGGAGCACGTGGCGTCGGGGGAGCGGACGAGAACGATCGCGGCGGCACTCCACCTGTCGCCGAAGACCGTGAGCAATTATCTGACGAGCACTTTCACCAAGCTTGAGGTGGCCGGGCGGTCCGAGGTCGGTCGCACCTCGATGCGTGAACGGACCGCGGAACTGGGCGGGACGTTCGAGGTCGACCCCACACCCGGTGGTTGTGTGGGGTCGACGTGTTGCTGCCACTGGCCTGAGCAGCGACGGCTCGGCGCTGCGAGCGTCAGGAGCCGTCGCTGCCGCGGTCGGAGGGTGACGACCCCGGCAGGGTGAGACTCGGTTCGCTCGGGGTGGACAGAGTCAGCACGATGTCCTCGATGGCGTCGTGCTGCTCGATCTCGGACTCGAGCCGGCGCAATCGGACCGCGAGGTGTGATTCGTCGTCGTTGCCGACCAGGTCGACGGCGGCGACGACGAAATATTTCATCGGCCCGACGAACTCGAGGTGCAGATAGGTGATGCGCTCGATCTCCGGGTGCTCCAGCAGGGAGGCCAGGGTCTTCGCCCGCAGGGTCGGTGAGGCCGACTGGCCGACGAGGAACTCACGGTTGCGGTTGATCAGGAAGATCGCGACGACCGCGAGCAGCAGGCCGACGGCGATGGAACCCAGCGCATCCCAGACCGCGGCCCCGGTGATCTCATGCAGGGCCACAGCGATTGCGGCGAGGATGAGCCCGATCAGGGCCGCGAAGTCCTCGAGGAATACCGCGCGCAGCGTGGTGTTGGAGGTCTGGCTGATGAAGGTCAGCGGGTGCAGCTCGAAGCGCGCCGCGCCCCCGCGTGCCTGCTTCAGAGCCTGCCGGAACGACGTGCCCTCAAGGACGAACGCGACCGCCAGGACGGCGTAGTTCAGCAGGTAGTCGGGGGACTCTTCGGTCGCACCGATCTGCTGGACACCGTGCAGCACCGACACCACGGCTCCGGCGGTGAACAACCCGACCGCGGCAAACATGGACCAGACATAGGTCTCGCGGCCGTAGCCGCGCGGGTGGTTCTGGTCGCGTGGTTTGGCCCCACGCTTCTCGGCGATCAGCAGGAAGATCTCGTTGCCGGTGTCTGCCCAGGAGTGGGCGGCCTCCGCGACCATGGATGCCGAACCGGTCAACAGCGCCGCCACCGTCTTCGCGATGGCGATCAGGGCATTCGCGACGAACGCGATGATGACCGTGAGGGTGCTCTCGCCCTCGGAGACTTCGGTCGGGGGTGTGGAGTCGGGGTCGCTCGTCTCGGTCACGGGCTCCACCCTACGGTCGCGGGCACCTCGTGACGGGCTCCCTCGGACTCTTGCACCTCTCGTTGGTATGCCGCGTGGTCGGAGCAAGGGCGTCACGGCCTCGCCGGTCAGCCGGTGCAGCCCGGGACGGAGCCGAGCGGCATGCAGTTGTTCGGGGTGTTGTGCTCCACCGCCGTGCGGGTGAGGGTCACTGGGCCATAGTCGTAGTCGTCAATGCCACCGCCCGCGGTGTCCGCCACGTTGTGCGCGACGGTGGAGTCGGTGAGCGTGGCGGTGCCGTAGTTGACAATCCCACCGCCGATCGCGACGCCCGCGCCGCCGTTACGCGCGTGGTTGTCCGTCACCGAGGTGCGGGTCAGGATGAGCGTGGTTTCGTTGAGGATGCCACCGCCGCCGTCGCCCGCATACGCGGTGTTGCCGCGCACGTGGGAGTCCGTAAGCCGCAGTGTGCCGCCGTCGACGAAGAGCCCTCCGCCGCCGTCTCCGCCGGTGCTTGCGGTGTTGCCGGAGATGGTGCTGTGCCTCACGGTGGTCACCGAGGTGTTGTCGACGGTGAAGATGCCGCCCCCGCTGCTCGCCGTGTTATCGGCCACGGCCGACCCGGACACCGTCGCCGAGCCTTGGTTCACAATGCCGCCGCCCGAGGCGGGCGTGGTGTTGTGCGACACCGTGGTATCCGACAGGGTGAGCGTCCCATAGTTCGATATGCCGCCGCCGCCACTGCCCGCGGCGTTGTGCTCGACGTCGGAGGCAACGAGGCGCAGCGTTCCGCCGTTGTAGATGCCGCCGCCGTAGTTGCTCGCCGTGTTGCGCTCGACGGTCGAGGCGGTCAGTGTCGCGGTGCCAAAGTTGTAGACACCGCCTGCAACCGACCCCGTGCCGGTGGCATTGTCCTGGACCGTGGTGAGGGTCACGTGCATTGTGCCGTCGTTGAAGATCGCGCCACCGCCGCTCGCCGTGTTGCCATCTACCTGCGACCCGCTGATGTCGAGCATGCCACCGGGTCCGTTCGCGACAGCGGCACCCTCCCAGGCCGTGTTGCCGCGCAGTCGAGAGGCGGTCACCACCAGCGTGCCGCCCGCTGTATTGCTGATGCCGCCACCAAGGGTGCTGGGGTTGTTGCCTCCCGTGATGGTCACGCCGGCGAGCCACACCTGCACCGCTGCGGTGACCGTGACGGTGGCCCCGGCATCGTTGCCGTCGAGGGTTGCGCCGATGCCGAAGAGGTTCAGGTTCTTGCCGACGGTGAACCTGCCCCTGCAGGTCCCGGTGATGAGCAGGGTCGAGCCCGGCGGCGCCGAGTTGATCGCGGCTTGCAGGCTCTGGCTGGGACAGCGCACTGTTGTGACCGGAGCAGCCGAGGCCGTCTCGGCCATGGCACCGCCGAGGCCGTAGGCGAGGGCGCCGGCTGCTCCGATCGCCAGTGCTCGCCTCCGGGCTGTCGTTGTGAATCGCGTGGATGCCATGATGATCGATACTCCTTCGGTTGTTCGGAGGGCGGTTCCGGCAGTGGGCCACGTACCGTGCTGGGCTGCTGCAGGCGGCCATAGTTTCGACGCTAGAGTCCGAAGCGGCCAGAGTCCTTCGGAAGTTCTACGGGTTCCGGGATTCTGCTGCGTGGACTGCCGGACGCAGACCCGAGCACGCGGCATACGGTGGGCGGGTGATCGAGATCAAGACCCCCGCGGAGGTCGAGGCGATGCGTCCGGCCGGCCGATTCGTCGCATCCGTGCTGACGGCGCTGGAGCACGCCGCGGAGGTCGGGGTGAATCTGCTGGATCTGGATGCGCTGGCGCATCAGATGATCCGGGACGCGGGTGCCACGTCCTGCTACATCGACTACCACCCGAGCTTCGGCGCGAGCCCGTTCGGCAAGGTGCTGTGCACCAGCGTCAACGACGCGGTGCTGCACGGGCTGCCGCACGACTACCGGCTGAAGGACGGCGACCTGCTGTCCGTCGACTTTGCCGTGGCCGTGGACGGTTGGGTGTCGGACTCGGCGCTCTCGGTCGTTGTGGGCACACCCCGCGAGGAGGATCTACGGCTCATCGAGACGACGCAACAGGCTCTGGCCGCCGGCATCGAGCAGGCTCGCGCGGGCAACAAGCTCGGCGACATCTCCGCGGCGATCGGCGAGGTGTCGCGAGCGGCGGGGTACGCCGTGAACACCCAGTTCGGCGGGCACGGAGTCGGCCGTGAGATGCACGGTGACCCGCACGTAGCCAATGACGGACGCAAGGGGCGTGGACTGCGGCTGCAGCCAGGACTGGTCATCGCGATCGAGCCGTGGCTGATGCGTGGCACGGACCGGATCTTCACGGACCCGGACGGCTGGACGCTGCGCAGCGCCGACGGTTCACGCGGCGCGCACTCCGAGCACACGATCGCCATCACGGACGGCGAACCGGTGGTCTTCACCGCCCGCGACTGAGCGTGCGCCTCGCCCGCGTTCGTACGGTGGGAAGGCACCTTCAAGTGGGATGGTGCAAAAAAGAACCTTTCCGGCGTGATCGTGCCGCGACGTTGCTAGGTTCTGTGCGTGGGCCTCTTCTGCTCCCATTGTGGGGCCCCGGTCACCGGATCCGGCAAGTTCTGTGCCGAGTGCGGTGAGCGGCTGAGTTCACCCACCTGTACCGCGTGTGGCGCCCCTGTCGGTACGGGTCGATTCTGCGCGGAGTGCGGGGCATCACTGATTGCCCCGGATGCCCACGGCGAGGCGGGGGCATCCCCGGCACCTGCGCCGACTGCAGTTGCTGAGCGCCGCGTCACGACAGTGCTGTTCGCCGACCTGGTCGGGTTCACCGAGTTGTCGGAGAGTCGCGACTCGGAGGATGTCCGCGAGCTCCTCAGCCGCTACTTCGCAGGCGCCCGCACCGCAGTCGAGCGCTACGGGGGGACCATCGAGAAGTTCATCGGTGACGCCGTGATGGCCGTCTGGGGGGTGCCCACCTCGCACGGCGACGATGCGGAGAGAGCGGTGCGGGCCGGCCTCGACCTGGTCGAGATGATCGAGGCACTGGGTGAGGAGACCGGCGTCTCGGCTCTGAGGATCAGGGTGGGTCTGGTGACCGGCGAGGTCGCCGTCACCCTCGGCGCGGTCGGCGAGGGGATGGTGGCCGGGGACGCCGTCAACACCGCCTCGAGAGTGCAGTCCGTCGCCCACCCGGGGCAGGTCTGGGTCGATGACACGACCCGGTCCCTGACCGCCGCCGCGATCGACTACACCGATGCCGGTGAGCACGAGCTGAAGGGCAAGTCGAGACCGGTGCGGCTGTTTGCCGTGCACGCCGTCATCGGGTCCTTGGGAGGTGCCGCGCGGATGGACGGGTTGGCTGCTGCCTGCGTCGGCCGGGACCGGGAGCTGCGCCTGCTGAAGGAGCTCTTCCACTCCGCGGAGGAGGCGCGACTGCCGTCCCTGGTGCTGGCCGAGGGAGAGGCGGGAGTCGGCAAGTCGCGGCTCGCCTGGGAGTTCTTCAAGTATGTCGACGGCCTGTCCCGAGACGTCGCGTGGCACCAGGGCCGGTGCCTGCCGTATGGCGATGGGGTGACCTTCTCGGCGCTGGCGAACGCCATCCGGCCCCGCATCGGTCTGGTGGACGCCGACGCGGGCCACATCGTCGCCGAACGTCTGGATGCCTCGCTGGCCGACCTGATCCCCGATGAGCAGGAACGCTCCTGGTTGCGCCCCAGGCTGGCCGTGCTGCTCGGCGTCGAGGGCGGCACCGACGGCGACTATCAGCGCGGAGACCTGTTCGTCGCGTGGACGACGTTCCTGGAGCGGGTCGGTGATGGGGAGCCGGTGGTGCTCGTCATCGACGACGCGCAGCACGCGGACGAGGGTCTGCTGGACTTCTTCGACCACCTGCTGTCCACCGCCCGGTTCGGCATCTTCGTGCTCGCCCTGACCCGGCCGGGTCTGGTGGAGGCCCGACCGCGGCTCGCCACGATGGCTCGCACCTCGGTGCTGCATCTCGAACCGCTGGCAGAAGGGCAGATGGCCGACCTGCTCGACTCGCTCGTCGAGGAACTGCCCGACGAGGTGCGCGTCACCCTCGTGGAGCGTGCGGCGGGGATTCCGTTGTTCGCAGTGGAGACGGTCCGGGCACTGATCGACCAGGACCTGGTGCTGCCCCGCGGCGGCCGTTATGTTCTGGCGGAGTCGGCCGGCGAGAAGCTGGCCTCAATGGGTGCGCCGGCCACCCTGCAGGCGCTGGTCACCGCCCGCCTGGACGGCCTCTCGGTGCCTGAGAGGCGGCTCGTGTCCGCGGCCAGCGTGCTCGGGCAGACCTTCAACCGGGCCGGCATACTGTCGCTCGAGATCGACACCGTCGATCTCGACGACGTGCTCCGGTCACTGGTGCACAAGCAGATCCTGGCCGTTGAGACCGAGCGGTTCAGCGGCGAGAGAGGCAGCTATCGGTTCGTGCAGTCGGTGGTCTGCCAGGTTGCCTACGACACGCTGTCGCGGCGCGACCGCAAGGCACGCCATCTGATGGTCGCAGACCACCTGCTGTCCGACCCGGATCGTGCGGATGAGAACGCGCCCGTGATCGCCCAGCATCTGCTCGACGCCATCGGCGCGTCGGCGCCCGGTGACACCGACGGCAGCGAGCTCACCGAGCGAGCCGCGACCCTGCTGGACCGCGCAGCTGATCGAGCACGGGGCCTCGGCTCCCCGCTCGAGGCGCTGAACTACCTCGAGTCTGCCATCGACCTGACCGGAGACTCGACGAGGCGCGCCCGCCTGCACGTGGCCGCTGCTGCCGCCGCCAGCGAACGCGATGACCTGGAGGCAATGCGATCGCACGCAGGTGCCGCCCTGGAGTTCTACGACGACTGCGGTGACACCGCCGCCGCCGTCGGGGCCGTGCGGTGGCTGGCGCGGGCCGACGGCCTTGCAGGCGACCCGGCCCGCGCCTACGAGCGGGCCGGACCCTACTGGGATCAACTGGTGGGCAACCCACAGGCGCAGACCGGGGAGCTCTGTGAGCTGGGGCGAAATTTGGGTACATTCCACCTTTTCGATGGTCACTTCACCGAGGCGCTGCCCTATCTGGACAAGGCCAACGCCATCGCGGAGTCTCTCGGTGACCCGCGGCACCTGGCCCGGACCGTCATGACGTTATGTAGTTACTACAGGTCCAGTGGCGCTGGACGTGTCGCCGAGGCCTTGGCGTGGGAAGCCGTCCGGCTCGCGCGGGCGGTTGACGACCCGGGTTCCCTTGCCGTCGCGCTCGGCGGCATTGCCATGGGACAGCTCTACGAAGATGCCCGTCAGGCTCTCGAAACCTTCAATGAAGTCGTCACCGTCGCAGCCCGCAGCGGCAATGTCGGCACAATCCAGAACTCCGTGAGTAATCGGTGCAGCCTGCTGTTCCTGGCCGGGCGGTGGGACGAGTTCGACCGGACTCTGCCCGAACCGGCGGCCACACGGCCGGGTGACTATGCGATGCAGCGCTCGCAGTCGTTGTGGCTCACCCTGCCGCGCGGACGAGCGTCCAGCCCGGCGCCGCTGCCTGATCGGCACAGTGAGATCGCGCAGGACCGCTACTGGTTTGCACACCTGCGGATGATCGAGCTGCAACTGGCAGGGCGGCTCACGGAGTCGGTGGCGGCCGGCCAGGAGGCGGTGGCCGTAGCGTTCGAGACGCTGGGTGTCCTCGAGGACTTCGCGCTGATCTGGCCGCCCGCCGTCGAGATCGCCGTCGAGGCTGGCGAGCTCGACGTCGCGCGGCAGCTGCTCGAGCCGGTCGCCGGCCTGCCGCCCGGCCTGCAGCGACCCCTGCTGTCCGCGCTGCTGAAGCGACTGCGCGGCCTGGTCGCCGTCGCCGGAGGCGGCGACCTCGAGTCCGCCGAGGCGGACCTGCGGGCGGCGATCGCCGGGTTCGAGCAGTGCGGCGCGCCACCACTTCGGGCCCGCACGCAAGAAGTTCTGGCGCGGTTGTTGCACTCAGTCGGCCGCACCGACGAAGTCGGTGAGCCGCTGGCGGCTGCCCGCGCCACCTACCGCGCGCTCGGTGCGGCGGGCTGGCTGGCGGCCACCACCGACCTCCCACTCGCCGAGCGCGAATCCGACCCTCTCGAAAGCCGACACCGATGAGCGAGGCACCGACCGCGGACGACACTCCGATCTCCCAGGCACCCCCGCCCATGCACCTGGTCCGCGGTGCCATCCGGGAGACAGGCACGTCGATCGCGACGGTCTTCGGCAACCCGGGACTGCGGCGAGTCAACCTGGCGTTCCTCGGCTCACTGATCGGCACCTGGGCCTACGCGACGGCGATCACGGTCTGGGCCTTCGACTTCGGGGGCGCCACTGCCGTCGGTGTGTGGGTGGTGGTCCGCTGGGTCCTGATGTCGGTCGCTTCACCGTTCACCGCGACGCTGGCCGACCGGCTGCCGCGCAGGATGGTGATGATCGGCTCCGACCTGTCGTCGCTCATCCTGATTCTGGTGACCGGGGCTCTCATCTGGCAGGGCGCACCGGCGTTGAGTGTCTTTGTCGTCGCCACGGTGACCTCCCTGACCGGATCGCCGTTCCGGCCGGCCCAGGCGGCGTTGATCCCGCAGGTGGCGCAGACACCTGGTGAGCTCACTGCCACCAACGGAGTCGCCAGCACCTTCGAGAGCGTCGCCATCTTCGTCGGGCCGGCGCTGGGTGCGTTCCTGCTGGCCTTCACCAGCGTGCCCGTCGTGGCGCTGGTCGACGCCGTGTCGTTTGCCTGGTCGATCACGTTCGTCCTGCGGATCCGGATGCCGCATCGTCCGAAGGCCACCGGTGGCCCGGGAGAGCCCGGAGTCATGGACACGGGCGGAGACGATGCCGACGACGCATCCGGGCCAGGCTTCCGGGCCGAGGTGTCAGCCGGATTCCGGGCCATCTGGTCGCTACGAGACGTCCGCATCGTCATCATCATCTACTGCCTGCAGACCGTCGTCGCGGGCGCATCCGCAGTCTATGTCGTTGTCATGGCCTCGCAGTTCCTCAGCTCGGGAGCCAACGGGGTCGGCTTGATCGACTCGGTCAGCGGCATCGGCGCCATCGTGGGCGGCTTCTTGGCGATCATGCTGGCGCCTCGGGGCAGGTTGGCCGGCGACTTCGGGATCGGGGTGATCCTGTGGGGTCTGCCGCTGGTCATGATCGCGATCTGGCCGAGCATGTGGCCGATGTTCGCGGCAATGCTGGTGATGGGCGGTGCCAATCCGGTCGTCGACGTCAACGCGACGACGATCCTGCAACGCCTGGTGCCCGACGCTGTGCTGGGGCGAGTGTTCGGGGCGATGGAGAGTCTGCTGATCGCCACCATGGCGGTCGGCGGTCTGATCATGCCCGTGCTGATCCATGTGGTCGGACTTCGCTGGGGGATCACGGTGATCGCCGCGTTGGTGACCGTGGGCACGCTGCCCCTCCTGCCGGCCCTCAAGCGGATCGACGGGGCGATGCGCGAGCCGGCCGGGTTGGCAGTGCTGCGGCGCGTGCCCCTGTTCGCGCCACTCGACCCCAAGAAGCTGGAACGGATCGCCTCCCTGCTGGAGCGTCAGGAGCTGCCCGCCGGGGTCGCGGTCATCCGCGAGGGTGACCCCGCAGGTCCCTACTACGTCATCGAGTCCGGCAGAGTCGAGGCGACCTATCAAGGCCGTCAGCTGTCCGTCGAGGGCGCTGATGAGGGCTTCGGCGAGATCGCTCTGATCCGGGACGTGCCACGGACGGCGACGGTGACCACGACCGAGCCGACCATCCTGCTGGCGCTGCAGCCGTCCGACTTCGTCGAGGCGATCACCGGCAACGACGAGGTCGGCAGCCGGTTCGATGCGCTGATCTCCAAGCGGATCCCCACGATCTGAGCGGGCTGGGATAGCTGCGTCGGGTGGGTTGGACCGCGAAATGGCGCAGGCCGCCGGTAGAGTGACCCCGTTGTCGTCGCCAGTCTTGAGGAGTCGGTCCGCTCGTGTATGTCAAGAGCATGACCCTGAAGGGCTTCAAGTCCTTCGCCTCGGCGACCTCGATGAAGTTGGAGCCGGGCATCACCTGCATCGTCGGCCCGAACGGCTCCGGCAAGTCCAACGTCGTCGACGCGCTGGCCTGGGTCATGGGCGAGCAGGGCGCCAAGACGCTGCGTGGCGGCAAGATGGAGGACGTCATCTTTGCCGGGACGCCGGGGCGTGCGCCCCTCGGCCGGGCCGAGGTGACGCTGACGATCGACAACACCGACGGCGCGCTGCCGATCGACTACTCCGAGGTGACGATCAGCCGCACGATGTTCCGCAACGGCGGTTCGGAGTATGCCATCAATGGCACCAGTTGCCGGCTGCTCGATGTGCAGGAGCTGCTCTCCGACTCCGGCATCGGCCGGGAGATGCACGTCATCGTGGGTCAGGGCCAGCTGGATGCCGTGCTGCGCGCGAGCCCCGAGGAGCGCCGCGGGTTCATCGAGGAAGCCGCCGGTGTCCTCAAGCACCGCAAGCGCAAAGAACGCGCCATCCGCAAGCTCGATGCGATGGAGACCAACCTCAACCGGGTTGGCGACCTCACAGCCGAGATCCGGCGGCAGCTGGGGCCGCTCGGCCGGCAGGCCGAGACCGCACGTAAGGCCGCCACCATCCAGTCCGATGTGCGCGATGCCCGACTACGGCTGCTTGCGGACGACCTGGCTCAGCTGACCAGCACTCTCGAGCAGGAGATCGCCGACGAGTCGGCGCTGCTGGAGCAGCAACGGATGGTTGAGGCTTCGCTCGCCGAGGCCCGTGCGCGACTGGAGCGGTTGGAGCAGGAGGCCGCGGCCGCGGCGCCCGCGCTGACCAGGGCCCAGGAGCAGTGGTTCGCCCTGTCGTCGTTGCGGGAGCGGGTGCGGGCCACCGGCAGCCTGGCGGCGGAGCGGGTCCGGCTGCTGTCCGAGGACGACGACCAGGAGAAGACCAGCTCGTCCCGCGATCCTGAGCAGCTGCGTCAGCAAGCGGCCGCTGCCCGCACCCAGCACCAGGGCCTGAAGGACGAGATCACCGCAGCCGCGGCGGCACTCGAGGAAGCCATCGAGCGCCGGGCCGACCTCGAGCAGGCGCATCAGGCCGAGCAGCAGCGGCTCACCCGTCTGGCGCGCGCCGCTGCGGACCGTCGAGAGGGCCTCGCCAAGCTGGAAGGTCAGGTCGGTGCACGGCGCAGCCGGCTGGAGGCGGGGGAGTCGGAGCTTGGCCGGCTGGAGTCCAGTGCCCAGGAGATTGCCGACCGCATCACGCGCGCCGAGCGCGAGTTCACAGCCCTCGAGTCGAGCATCGCCGATGACGAAGCCGGGGAGGAGAGCCTCGACGCGGCATACGAGGACGCCGATGCTCGCCTGACCTCGGCCACGGAGGAGCTTGAGCGCTCGCGGGAGTCCGAGAGGGCCGCGGACAGCGATCGCACGGGACTGCAGGCCAGGCTGGAGGCACTCGAGCTCGGCCTGCGTCGCAAGGACGGCGCGGCGCACCTGCTGGAAGACAAGGACACTCACCACCTGCACGGCTCGGTGTCCGAGCTGGTCGGTGTCGAGAGCGGATACGAGACCGCAGTGGCGGCGGCCCTGGGCTGGGCCGCGGACGCTGTCGTGGTGGATGACCTGGACGCGGCCGCGGACGCCCTGGGCCGGCTGCGGGAGGACGACGCCGGCCGGGCAGGTCTGCTCGTAGGCAGCACGGCCCGGCCCGAGTCCGACACGGGCTGGCCGACGCTGCCGGCGGGTGCCAGATGGGCACGGTCGGTGGTGACGACGGGCGACCGGCTCCGACCGGCGGTGGACCAGCTGCTTGAGCGGGTCGCCCTGGTTGGCAGCGTTGACGCCGCCAAGTCACTGGTAGCGGAAGGCCACCGAGTCACCGCCGTAACCATGGACGGCGACGTCTTTGCCGCGGGCTACGTGCGCGGTGGCTCGGCGGCTGCGCCGAGCATGCTGGAGATCCAGTCCGCGGTCGATGAGACCCGGGAGAAGGTGGAGGACGCCGCTCAGCGCGGTCAGCGGGCGCGGTTCGCCGCGGAGCAGATCACGGCGCGCGTTGCCGAGCTGACCGAAGAGGTCGAGACCGCGCTGGTCCGACTCAACGAGTCGGATGCTCGAATGGCCGCGGTGGCCGAGCAGCTTGGCCAGCTCGGGCAGGTACTGCATGGCGCGAAGGCCGAGCGGGAGCGCATCGCGAAGGCACGCGGCACGGCGGCCGAGGCTCTCGAGACTGGCCGCACCGAGCTCGAGCAGCTGGAAGAGCGCTTGCAGGACGCCCAGGAGCAGCCCGGAGATGACGAGCCGACCACCGACGAACGGGACCGGCTCGCCGTCGAGGGTGCGGCTGCACGTAGCAAGGAGACCGAGCTGCGGCTCACCTTGCGCACCCGTGAGGAACGCGCCCGTTCGCTGGCAGGTCGCGCCGAGTCGCTTGAGGCAGCGGCGCGATCGGAGATCGAAGCGCGGGAGAAGGCGAGAGCTCGCCGGGAGCGTCGAGCCCGTGAGGCGGCCACTGCGGCAGCGGTTCGGCGGGGCGCCGACCGCACCGTGTCTGTCGTGACGGGGCTGTTGGAGATCGCGACGGCACGTCGCGGCGACGCCGAGCAGGTGCGAGGGCAGCTGGACAAGGCGCTGAGTGCGGAGCGCGCCAAGGTCAACGAGGTGAGCGATGAGCTGCGGGCGCTGACCGACACGGTGCATCGTGACGAGGTGGCGCGGACCCAGCAGCGGCTGCGGATCGAGACGCTGCAGGGCAAGGCCGTCGAGGAGCACGGCATCGAGCCGGACGTGCTGATCGAGGAGTTCGGCCCGCACCAGCTGATCCCTCCGGTCCCGGGCCCGGACGACGACCCCGACGACCTTCCGGAGCCGGTGGCGTTCGTGCGGGAGGCGCAGGAGAAGCGCCTGCGGTCTGCGGAGCGCAAGCTGGGTCAGCTCGGCAAGGTCAATCCGCTGGCGCTGGAGGAGTATTCAGCACTGGAGGAGCGGCACAAGTTCCTGGTGGAGCAGTTGGAGGACCTAAAGTCCTCCAAGAAGGATCTGCTCGACATCGTTGCCGAGGTGGATCAGCGGGTCGAGCGGGTCTTCGCCGAGGCATTCGCCGACACTGCACGCGAGTTCGAGGGCGTCTTCGACCGGCTCTTCCCCGGCGGCGAAGGACGCCTCGTGCTCACCGACCCGAGTGACATGCTCACCACCGGCATCGAGGTCGAGGCGCGGCCCCCCGGCAAGAAGATCAAGAGGCTGTCGCTGCTGTCCGGCGGCGAGCGTTCTCTGGTGGCGGTGGCCCTGCTGGTCTCGATCTTCAAGGCCCGCCCGAGCCCGTTCTACATCATGGACGAGGTCGAGGCGGCGCTGGACGACGCGAACCTGGGCCGGCTGATCACCCTCTTCGAGGAGCTGCGAGCCTCCAGCCAGCTCATCGTCATCACCCACCAGAAGCGCACGATGGAGGTTGCGGACGCACTGTATGGCGTGTCGATGCGTGGCGATGGGGTGACCACCGTGGTCTCCCAGCGGCTGCGCGACGTGACGCCAGAGAGCGCCAGGTCTCCCCGGGATCGGCAGGACACCGCCGAGACGCCGGACGGCGCGACGCCAGTTGCAGAGCCCGAGCCTGCCATCCTCTGACCGGCATGCGCCGACAACCCGTACAACTCGGCGGGTCTGGGAGGTCGCGCGGGCAGGTCGTGGCCTGCGACTGTCGGGCGACACGCGAGAACTCGTGCGCCTACACAAGCCACGCTGTAACGACGCCTCAAACCACTGCCTAGCACAGGTGATGCCGGTTCGAGGTCAGTCATGATCACCGCCGATGGCCCAAAACGTACTCCGCTTCGGTGCCTGGCTGAGGCGAACGCCCCCGGCCGTATCAGTGGTCGGGGGCGTTCGGTGGTGTCGGTCAGTAGCGGCCGAGTTCCATCACCTTGGTCCACGCGGTGACGAAGTCGGCAACGAACTTGCCCTTCGCGTCGGCGGCGGCGTATACCTCGGCCACGGCGCGTAGCTCGGAGTT